>CAJTVO010000110.1:0-5320 GCA_910579485.1 uncultured Oscillospiraceae bacterium
ACCGGCCTCTCCGAGCGCAGCAGAGGGTAGCACACCGCCCAGCCGAAGGCGATGCACCTGATGGCCAGCAGAGCTGCCCACAAGCTGCCACGGCCCGCTCCAACGATCAGCAGCACCATCGCCGCGATCAGGCACCCAGCGGTCAGCCCCACAAAGAGCCACCACCGCCAGCCGCTGTTTTTTCGCCGGGCGGTCTCGGCGTAGACTACGGTATCCACCACCACGCTCTCTACCTCCGGGGGCACCGGGGAGGGTGCTTCCTCCCGCTCACCGGCCAGGAGCTCGGAGACGCTGACCTCCAGGGCCGCCGCCAGCTCCCGCAGGAGGGTGATGTCCGGATAGCTCACGGACCGCTCCCACTTGCTGACGGCCTTGTCGGTGATCCCCACCCTCTCCGCCAGCTGCTGCTGGGTGAGCCCTAGGGCCAGCCTACGGTCCCGGATGAACAGGCCGATCTTGTTTTCTTCCATATCCGCACCTCTTTCTTATTTGCGCCATTAAAAGCGAGATAAATATTTCTGGCCCGGTATAATGATCAGGCGGTTATCTGCAACAGATAACCGCCTTTTTTGCGTATTCGCGGAGCCGGTAGGACCATTGTAGAGATGATCTGCCGGAAAGTCAACCGCTAATCGGTCGAACCGCCGGGTAAACCGGTGGTCGAGGGCTCCTGTTTCTCCCGTTTCAGCTCCTCGTAGACCTCCGACAGCAGCCGCCGGTCCTGCTTGGTCCCCATGAAGTCAGCCTCCCGGAACATGTCCGGCCTGCGCCGCAGGGTGCGGAGCATGGACTGCCGCTTCCGCCAGAGGGCCACGTTGGCGTGGTGCCCGCTGAGGAGGACGTCCGGCACCCGCCGCCCGTGCCACTCCTCCGGGCGGCTGTACTGGGGGTACTCCAGCAGGCCGTTCCAGTGGCTCTCGTCCTCGTAGCAGGAGGCCTCGGGCAGCACGCCCGGCACCATCCGGCACACCGCGTCCGCCACCGCCATGGCGGGGAGCTCCCCGCCGGTGAGGACGAAGTCCCCCATGGATATCTCCTCGTCCACGCACTCCTCCAGGAATCGCTCGTCCACGCCCTCGTAGTGTCCGCAGACCAGAATGAGGTGGTCGTAGTCCGCCAGCAGCTGCCGGGCCTTGGCCTGGCAGAAGGTGGCCCCGCAGGGGGAGAGATAGATGGTGCGGGTCTTCCCCGTGCCGTAATTGGCCCGGATATAGGCCCAGCAGCGGTATAGCGGGTCCGCCTGCATGACGGCCCCCCGGCCTCCGCCGTAGGGATAGTCGTCCACCTGCTTCTGCTTGTTGACGGTAAAATCCCGAATCTGGTGGGCCCGGATGCGGATGAACCCCCGCTCCTGGGCCCGGCCCAGGATGGACTCGTTCATCATATCCCCCACCGTGTCGGGGAACAGCGTCATGATGTCAATTCTCATGGATCCCCAGGCCCTCCATCATATGGACGTCCACCGTGCCCGCCGCCATGTCGATCCCGGCAATGAAGGCCGGCACGGCGGGGATCAGGAACTCGTCCCGCCCGCCCCGGAGCACGTAGATCTTGTGGGCGGGATAGGAGAGGACCTCCTCCAGCTTTCCCAGCGCCTCCCCGGTCTCCGCGTCCCGGGCGGCGAGTCCAAGGAGCTCCTCGTCAAAATATGCCCCCTCCGGCAGGGGCACGTCCTCCCGGCGGATCTTCACCCGGCAGCCCTTCAGGGCCAGGGCGGCGTCCATGTCTTCCACGCCCTCCAGCTTGGCCAGCAGGCAGCCCTTGTGGACCCGGCTGGCGGTACAGGTATAGGGCTCCCCGCCGATGAAGAGGGTCCTGCACTCCGCCAGCTGTTCCGCCTCCACGCCCATGGGCAGGAGCTTGACCTCCCCCCGGATGCCGTGGGTGTTGACGATCTGACCGGCGCTGATCATAGAAAGTTCCATTGCGGCCTCCTCCTCCCCTTACGCCAGGACGGCGTCCACCGCCCGGATGCTGGTGCGCAGCAGCAGGGGGCATCGGGGATATTTTTCCGTAAAATTCGCCAAAATGCGGTCCAGAGCCAGCTGTCCCTTCTCCGGGCTGGGGGCGGGGAGCAGCAGCAGGTACTGGCTGGCGCTGTACTGGGTGACCACGTCCCCCCGGCGGAGGGTGGCCTGGATGCAGTCCTCCAGCTGTTCCATATAGCCGCTCAGCAGCCGCAGGGGCGCCGTGGACCCGTCCCGCATGGAGGCGGAGATCATCCCCAGGTTCACGCTCCGGCCGGAGCGGGCGATGGACCGGGCCTCCAGGTTGTAGATGTCCGTAAAGACCTCCGGCTCGCAGAAGAAAGCCCCGGTCAGCCGCTCCTCCCGGAGCAGGAGGCGGCTGATGGCCGCCAGGTCCTCGGTATCCGCCTGGGGCCCCCGGCTGCAGGCACGGCTGATCTCCTGGTAGAGCTCGGTGATCTCCGCCGTGGGCGTAACGCCCAGCTGGGTGTAGAAGAGGTTATACATCCGCTTGTAGCGCTCCAGGGCCTGCCGGGCCTGACCGGTCCGGACCAGGCTGCGGATCAAATAGTAATGGAAGCTCTCCTCATAGCCGTCCACCTGGATGGCCCGGCCGCATACATTGATAACGTCCTCCCACCGCTCCTGGGCGGCGAGGAGGCCCACGGTGGTCTGGACCAGGCGCACGTACATCGTATGGTAGTGGTCCGCCAGAGGCCGGACCCAGCTCTCCCCCATGGCCTTGGAGAGGAAGTCGTTGCGGTAGAGGGCCAGGGCGCTCATGCAGGTCTCCAGGCGCTCCTCCGGAAGGAGCCAGGCGGTCCCCGCACGCTGGCAGGCCAGCTCAAAGAGCTCCATATCCATCTGGATGGGCACCCCGGCATTCCAGGCGTAGGACCCCCGGGTGACCAGGATCATGTCCCTGCTCTCCGGCAGGCCCAGCTCCTCCAGCAGCTCCCGCACCCGGTAGACCAGGGTCTTGAGGGCCCCCTGGGGGCTCTTCCCCTGCTCGCCGGGGTAGAAGAGGTTGATGAGCTCGTCCACAGGGATGGCCCGGTTGCGGAAGACGATGAGGTAAGCCAGCAGCATCCAGGGTTTTTTCAGGTGATAGTTGGCGTCTCCGATGGTCTTGTCGCCATAGGTGAGAGAGCATCCGCCCAACATGCGGATCTTGAGGATCGGCTTGGAACTCACGGCGCGTCACGTCCCTTCTCTTTTGCCGCCGGAGCGGCGGCTCCGGCATTTTTTCTATTATGACATAATTCAGGGAAAAAAGCAATTACCGAAAATCGCGGGCCAGGGAAATCCGTTTCGCGCCCGCCCCTTGAAGCGCGGTAAAAATAAACTGCAAATGAAAATCCCCCCTTGACAAATTTCCCCGCCTATGATATATTGTCCATAACATGGGTGTTTTTGATGAAGACCGCAGGTCACATCCATGTGACCACCGCGCGAAACCAAAACAATTCATTTTAGGATGGTGTGATGCAACAATGAAGAAAAGATGGATCAGTGCTCTGCTGGCCCTGACGCTGCTGCTTGGCATCGCCTGCGGCTGCGCCGCTCCCGCCGGCGGCGAAGAGGCGGAATTGGGCGTCGTGCTGGAGGATATGGGCGTGCCCCTGGCGGGCCTCCCCCCTGTCGGCATCGTGCTCAATCCCTCCGCTTCCGGTACCGCCGTGCAGAAAAACGACTACGCCGAGATCGACTACTCCAATGCCAAGGACGGCTACGTGATGGTCAAGTGGAAAGGCAGCAGTTCTACGAAGGTGAAGGTCCTGGTGTGGGGGCCCGACTGTACCAGTCAGTCGGATGCGTATCATTATTTCCTCCGCACCGATGGCGACTACGACGTGCTCCCCCTGTCCGATGGCAACGGCAAGTACAAGGTCACAGTGTGGAAGCATGTCGGCGAGCCTTCCAAGTACTCCCAGGTACTGTCCGCCAGCCTCGAGGTAACGCTTACTGACCAGTTCGCCCCCTTTCTGCGTCCCAACCAGTACGTGAACTACTCCGAGGACTCCGCCATTATCCCCAAGGCCCAGGAGATCATCGAGAACGCCGGGGCCGAGGACAATCTGTCCAAGGTGGGCGCGATCTATGAATGGGTGGTCACCAACCTGACCTATGACCATGAAAAAGCCAAGAACGTTAAGACGGACTACCTGCCCGACGTGGACAAGGTCATGGAGGAGAAGAAGGGCATCTGCTGGGATTACGCCTCCCTGATGGCCGCCATGCTCCGCAGCCAGGGCGTGCCCGTGAAGCTGGTGGTAGGCTATACCAGCCGTGGCGAGTACCATGCGTGGATCAACGTGTGGAGCGAAGAAGGCGGCTGGGTGGAAGGCATGATCTACTTCGACGGCAAGGTCTGGAAGCTGATGGACCCCACCTTCGCCTCCAGCGGCAAGCAGACCAACTCGATCATGAAATTCATCAACGACAGCAACAACTATAAGGAAAAATACTTCTATTGATCGCTTCGGAGGAGTTACATATGAAACGACTGCGCGTTCCTGCCCAATACCTCCCGATCTTTTGCCGGGAGCTCCATCAGCTGGTCCGCACCGGCATTCCCCTTGCCGAGGGCCTGACCATGCTGCGGGAGGATGAGACGGACCCGGATACCCGGTCCTGGCTGGAGGCGCTGTGCCGGTCAACAGAGGAGGGATTGCCTTTGGCTTCCGCTTTGCGGGAGACAGGGGCTTTCCCTGCGTATATGACCGACATGGTGTCCCTGGCGGAGGAGACCGGCCGTCTGGAGGACGTCCTCCTGTCCCTTCAGCGCCACTACGACCGCCAGCTGCGGATGGCCGCGGATATCCGGGGCGCCGTGGCGGTGCCGGTGACCCTGTTCGCCGTGATGGTGGCGGTGGTGGTCCTGCTGGTCACCCAGGTCCTGCCTGTTTTTGACCGCGTTTTCGCCCAGCTGGGCGTCCGTATGGGCGCGGTGGCCACGGGGATGATGAACGCCGGGGCCGTGCTGGCCAAGGCGGGCACCGGCCTCGCCGTGGTGCTGGTGATCCTTGCCGCCGCCGCCCTGGTGGTGGCCCTGGTCCCCTCCCTGCGGGAGAAGTTCGTCACCGGGTTCCGCCGGTCCTTCGGCGGTCGGGGCATCCTGGGCCAGATGGCCGCCGCCCGGTTCGCCTCCTCCATGTCCATGGCGGTCGCCAGCGGACTGAGCATGGAGGAGTCCGTGGCCCTGTCCGCCAAGCTCTGCGGCGGCGCCCGGGAGATCGATGAGAAGACCGAGCGGTGCCGGAAGGAAATCGAGGAGGGCGGCAGCCCCGCCGACGCCCTTGCGGACAGCGGCCTGTTCTCCGGCCGGGACTGCCGCCTGCTGAAGCTGGCGG
>CAJTVO010000110.1:5405-11029 GCA_910579485.1 uncultured Oscillospiraceae bacterium
GGGGGCCATCGAGCCCGCCATCGTGGTCATCACCAGCGCCCTGGCGGGAGTGATCCTGCTGAGCGTGATGCTGCCGCTGATGGGACTGCTGTCCACCATCGGATAAGGCGGTGCCCATGAAGAAACGGAAGTACGCCGGCCGGGGCGCGTGGGTCCCCATGGTCCTGGGACTGCTGCTGTTCGCAGCGGTGGCGGTCTGGATGGTCCGGGGCGTCCAGGAGGCGGCCCAGGTGTCCCAGCAGGAGGGCCTGCGGATGGCCCAGGAGGCGGTAGAGCGGGCCGTGGTCAGCTGCTACTCCCTAAACGGGGTCTACCCCGCCACCTACCAGGAGCTGAAGGCCAAGAGCGGTCTGGCCATCGACGAGGAGAAGTACATCGTCTTCTATGACATCTTCGCCTCCAACATCCGGCCCTCCGTCACCGTTGTAGAAAGGTGGGTGGAGGAGCAATGAGGAAGCAGAGCGGCGCGGGGACCCTGGCCGCCCTGGCGCTGACGTGCGTGTTCGGCGTGACCCTGCTGCTGAGCCTGGCCGCCGGGGCGGGGGTCTACCGCCGCGTGGCGGACCGGGTGGACGAGAGCAGCCAGTCCCGCGTCAGCCTCAGCTATATGGCCGCCCTGCTCCATGGCTACGACGAGGCGGGCATGGCGGAGGCCGGTACCTACGGGGACGGCGGAGCCGTCTTCCTGTACCAGGAGATCGACGGGCTGATCTACGAGACCATTTTGTACGTGTATGACGGGCAGCTGCGGGAAATGCTGTGCGAAAAGGGCTGGGAGCAGGACGCGGAATTTGGCGGCCCCATCTCCCCCGCCCAGGCGCTGGAGGTATCCGAGCCCGTGCCCGGGCTGCTGCGCCTGGTCCTCACCGGCCCCGACGGGACCAAGCAGACCGCCGACGTCTATATAAGGAGTGAGGGATGAACATGGAACGAATCAAACCGACCCGTTCGGGCCTGTTCGCCATCGAGCTTCTCATCGCGGTGGGCGTGTTCTCCCTGTGCGCGGCCATCTGCGTGGGCCTGTTCGTCCGCTCGGAGGTCATGAGCCAGGACAGCGCCGATCTCAACCGGGCCGTAACGGAGGCCAGGAGCGCTGCGGAGTGCTTCAAGGCCGTTGGCGGCGATTTGGAAAAGACGGCGGAGCTGACCGGCGGCAGTCTGGAGGACGGAAAACTGCGGCTGTACTATGACCAGGACTGGCAGAAAGTTGGCAGCTGCGGTACGGGCGTGGAGATGCTGTTTCTCCTGGAGCTGATCCCAGAGACGGGGGCGGACTTCGCCGCCGCCCGGCTGGAGATCTCCGGGCCCGTCGCGGCAGGTGATCTGACGGCGGACGCGCTGCCGGAGGGCGAGTGCATCCTCTCCTGGAACATCGCGGCATTGGAGGTGGCGTCATGAAGCGGGGCGGAGGCGTATCCGGGGCGGTGAGCCTCGTGATGATCTTCTGCGTGCTGTGCCTTGCGGTATTCGCGGTGCTGACCCTGGCCACGGCGGACCGGGAGGCGAAGCTGGCAGAAATGACCGCCCGGAGCGCGGCGGACTACTACGAGGCGGACCGCCGGGCGGTAGAGATCGCGGCGGCCCTGCAAAAGGGCGGGGAACCGGCGGACGCAGCCGTCGTCTGGTCCGGGGACGTGGCGTCCTTTACCGTGCCCATCGGCGAGGACCAGGCCCTGGACGCGGCGGTGCGCGTGCAGGCGGGAGGCCTCTGCGAGATCGTCCGCTGGCGCACCATCTACACCGGCGAATGGGAGCCGGAGGAATATCTTAATGTCTGGGACGGCACTTGAGCAGCCCAGTATAGAAAACAAAGGAGCGCATAACATGGAAAACGTCCAGACATATTTGCAGAAGGCGGTGGAGCAGGGCGCGTCCGATCTGTTTATCGTAGCGGGCAAAGCAGTGTCCGTCAAGCGGGAGGGCGAAATCGTCCCCCTGGAGGATGGCCGTCTGATGCCGGAGGATTCGGAATCACTGGTCCGGGACCTCTACGGCATGGCCCACCGGCCTATCGAGCGGTGCATGTCCATGGGGGACGACGACTTCTCTCTGTCCGTCACCGGCATGGCCCGGTTCCGCGTGAACACCTACCGGCAGAGAGGCTCCCTGGCGGCGGTGATCCGTATCGTGAGCTTCGGCATCCCCGACTGGCGGGAGGTGGACATCCCCGAGGAGGTCATGAAGATCGCCAACATGACCCGCGGCATGGTGCTGGTCACCGGCCCCGCCGGAGGCGGCAAGTCCACCACCCTGGCCTGCGTGGTGGACGCGGTGAACCGGAACCGGAACGCCCATATCATCACCATCGAGGACCCCATTGAATACCTCCACCGCAACGACAAGAGCATCATCAGCCAGCGGGAGCTGGCCATGGATACCTCCAGCTACGTCACCGCCCTGCGGGCCAGCCTCCGGCAGGCCCCGGACGTGATCCTCCTGGGAGAGATGCGGGACCTGGAGACCATCCAGACCGCCATGACGGCGGCGGAGACCGGACACCTGGTGATCTCCACCCTCCACACCGTGGGGGCGGTCAACACCATCGACCGGATCATCGATGTCTTCCCCCCCTCCCAGCAGCAGCAGGTCCGTATCCAGCTGGCCCAGGTGCTGAAGACGGTCATCAGCCAGCAGCTGCTGCCCACCGTCAGCGGCACCCTGGTCCCCGCCTTTGAGATCATGCACCTGAACAACGCCGTGCGCACCATGGTCCGGGACAGCCGCATCCACCAGATCGACTCCGTCATCCAGACCTCCGCGGCGGAGGGCATGATCGCCATGGACGAGTCCATCCTCCGCCTCCACAAGGCGGGGCGCATCACCACGGAGACGGCCCTCCACTGCGCCATGAACCCGGACCAGCTGCAGAAAAAGCTGGGCAGATAAAATTTTTTCCGGGACCGTCCCCTTTTCTCTTGAAATCCGGGACAAGACGTGGTATACTGTAAGTCCTGTGGAATGGAATTTTGCGCAACGGCGCTTCCATCAAATTCTTGGAGGTATGTTCCCATGACCCTGTTTATTACGATCCTGCAGCTGCTGTGCGGCCTGGTGGTCATTCTGGCGGTGCTGTTCCAGTCCGGCAAGAGCGCCGGCCTCAGCGGCGCCATCGGCGGTGTGGCCGACACCTTTATGAGCAAGGGCAAGGCCAAGACCTTCGACGCCAAGCTCGCAAAGGCGACTAAGTGGATCGGCGCTGTGTTTATCGTTCTGACCCTGGTCCTGAACGTCATGAGCGTCCGGGGGTAAGACCCCGCTGAAAACGCCCGCCTGCTTCTGCAGGCGGGCGTTTCCGGCTCTTGGAGAAATGCGCAGGGAGGGTTCTATGGAACGGGTACTCATTATCGGCAGCAACGGGGCGGGCAAGTCCACCTTCTCCTTCCGTCTGGCTGAAAAGACCGGACTGCCCCTGGTCCACATCGACCAGCTCTACTGGCGGGGCGCCTGGGATGTCACGCCCGAGGCGGAGTTTGACCGCCGGGTGCAGGCTGAGACCCAGGATCTCCGGTGGATCATCGAGGGCAACAATCTCCGCTCCCTGCCCCGGCGGCTGGCCCGGGCGGATACCGTTTTCTGGTTCGAGTTTCCGCCACCTCTCTGCGTGCTGAATATCTTCCGCCGGGAGTGGGCGTACCGGGGCCGGGTACGGCCGGATATGCCGGACCAGTGCGTCAGCCGCTGGGACATGAAGTTTTTGCGGATGGTGTGGGACTTCAACCAGAAGAATCACCGGAAGATCGCCGCTATGCTCCCAAACGAGGAGAATATCCGCGTCATACGTTTTACCAACTACCGGCAGGTCGAAGGATATCTGCGCACCCTGTAACGGGGACCGCCCACAGAAATGCGGGCGGTCCCTAGTTTATTGCGCTTCCAGCTCCGCCAGCCGGGCCAGCAGGGCCCGGAAATCCTCCCGGTCCCCCAGGAGGCCCGCCGACTCCCCCTGCTCCAGCACCGTGCGGAGATTTCGCGCCAGATAGGCGGTGGATATCCCGGAGGCGCGGACGTTCAGCTTGTCATAGAACGCGCTCCTGATCTCGTCTCCCCTGCTCATTTTCGCCCACCGGGCAAGGTTGCCCTCCACGTAGCCCGTCAGGTCCTCCATCGCCTCGTCCAGCCGCCCCTCCTGGCACAGCACCTCCGCGCGCAGCAGCCGCAGGGAGCCCGCGCCGCCGTCCAGCTCATCGACGCGCAGCACACGCTCGACCTCCATGGCCTGCTCCAGCCGCTCCAAGGCTCTTGCGCCGTCCTCCTGTCTGAGCGCGACATGGTGAAGCCCTACCAGATACATTGTTACGTTCCGGACGGACGACCACAGGCCCGTTTGATACAGCTTCTCTGCTTCGTCCAGTTCGCCCTTCCGCAGGAGGATGTTGGCCCGGGCCATCTCCGTGTCTATTTTTACCTTCGGCTCCTCGTCAAGAATCGCCAGCGCCTTGTCCATCTCCTCCTGCATCACGTACAGGCTCACCAGCATACTCCGGGCGCTGGCCGACAGCTCCAGATCGCCGCTCTCCCGGCTCTGCTCCAGAAGGGCGACCGCCCGCTCCAGCTGCGCCTTTATCCATTTCTCCTCCGTCGAGGCGGACAGGTACATGACATACAGTCCCGCTGCGGCGCATTTCAGCCGAAGATCGCTCGGGTACTCCCGCAGCAGCGCCTCACAGGAGGCCCCTGCCTCCTCCAACCGCTTCTCCTCGAAGAGCTTCCGCCGGTCCTCCAGCAGGGCGTTGATCTCCTCCTGCTCCAGCGCCGGGCGGAAGTCCAGCAGCTCGTCCACCGTGATCCCCAGCATCCGGGCCAGGGGGCACAGCATGGTCACGTCCGGCATGGCGGCGTTGGTCTCCCATTTGCTCACCGCCGCGCTGGTGACGCCCAGAGCCGATGCCAGCTGCTCCTGAGTCAGTTTTTTCTCCCGCCGCAAACATTGTATCCGCTTTCCGATCTCCATTGTCTGTTCCTCGTTTTCCCGGAGGCGTCCCCCCGTTTTCAGGCCCAGGACCATGGTAACACGACCCGCCGCTTTTTACAATGGAGGAGCGGTTGGATACCGCCGCCAATTTCTCAACCGCCCTTCGACCGAGCCTTTGTCTAATTCAGCTCCCGCACCCGGTCCGGCCTGGCGTACAGCTTTCCCGCCTGGGGCTCCACCCCCTGGATGCGGAACAGCTCCTCCACGGTCACAAAGGCGTACCCGTCCTTCTGCAGCCGGTCGATGATCTCCAGCGCCGCGTCTACGCTGGTGGAGTAGAAGTCGTGGAGCAGGATGATGTCCCCCGGCTCCACGTCCTCCAGCACGGCGGCCACCACCTTGTCCTTGTCCAGGAGCTTCCAGTCCTGGGGGTCTACGGACCAGTAGATCATGGGCGTCCGGATGAGCTGGGACCGCTCGCCCCCGATAAGCCCGTAGGGAGGCCGCAGCCAGAAGTCCCCCTCTCCTACCGCCTCCTTGAGGAGCGTCTCCGTCTTGTGGACCTCCTCCACCACCGCGTCCTTTTCCGCCTTCAGCAGCCGGACGTGGGTGTAGGTGTGGTTGCCGATCTGGTGGCCCTCCGCCCGCATCCGCCGGAGAAGGTCCTCGTTGCAGGGCACCTGCTCCCCGATGACGAAGAAGGTAGCCGCCG
>CAJTVO010000111.1 GCA_910579485.1 uncultured Oscillospiraceae bacterium
GTTCCAAATCACCTCTACGCAACGCCCCGTCATAATTGACCCGTTTTGCGAAAAATTCCTCCCCTGTCGTGATGTTTCGGAAAAAGTCCTTCAGACCTACGCTGCGGTTGAAGACCAGATGTCCGGGGGCGCTGTCCTTACTGTCGAGACAGAAGTAGCCTACGCGCATGAACTGGAAGCTGGCGGGCACGGCGGCCTGGGCCAGTCCGGCTTCCACCTTGCATCCGGTGACGGTCTCCAGGGAGGCCGGGTTCAGGCAGTCCAGGAAATCCTTGTCCGCCGCGTCTGGGGCGGGGTCGGTGAACAGGTTGTCGTAGAGGCGGCACTCCGCGTCCACCGCCGTGGCGGCATCGACCCAGTGGATGGTAGCGCCCTTCACCTTCCGGCCGTCGGCGGGGTTGCCGCCCCGGCTGTCCGGATCATAGGTGGCCAATATCTCTACCACGTTGCCCGCCTCGTCCTTCTTGCAGCCGGTGCAGGTGATGAGGTACGCCCCCTTCAGCCGGCACTCCGGGCCGCCGGGGTACAGGCGCTTGTACTTGGGCACAGGCTCCTCCAGGAAGTCCTCCGCCTCCACGTACAGCTCACGGGAGAAGGTGATGGTCCGGGTACCGTCCTCGGGGCGGTTGGGGTTGTTCTCCACCTCGAAGGTCTCGCTCCGGCCCTCGGGATAGTTGGTGATGGTCAGCTTCACCGGGCGGATCACCGCCATGACGCGCTGTGCGGTCTCGTTCAGATCCTCCCGCAGGCAGTGCTCCAAAAAGGCGTACTCCACCGTGCTGGTTGCCTTGGCCACGCCGATGCGCTCGCAGAAATTGCGGATGGAGGCCGGGGTATAGCCCCGCCGCCGCAGGCCGCAGAGGGTGGGCATCCGGGGATCGTCCCAGCCGGAGACCCGGCCGTCCTCCACCAGGGCGCGCAGCTTCCGCTTGCTCATGACGGTGTAGTTGATGCCCAGACGGGCAAACTCGATCTGCCGGGGCTTGGCGGGCAGATCGCAATGCTCCACCACCCAGTCGTACAGGGGCCGGTGGTCCTCAAACTCCAGGGAGCAGAGACTGTGGGTGATGCCCTCCAGGGCGTCCTCGATTGGGTGGGCGAAGTCGTACATGGGATAGATGCACCACTTGTCCCCCTGCCGGTGATGGTGCATATGGTTGATCCGGTAGATCACCGGGTCGCGCATATTGAAGTTGCCGCTGGCAGGATCGATCTTGGCCCGCAGGGTCATGGTCCCGTCAGCAAACTCACCGGCGCGCATCCGGGCGAAGAGGTCCAGATTCTCCTCAATGGGGCGGCTGCGGTAGGGGCACTGGGCGGGGGCGTTCACGTCGCCCCGCATCTCCCGCATCTGTTCGGGGGTCAGCTCGCAGACGTAGGCCAGGCCCTTCTTGATGAGGGACACGGCGCACTCGTACATCTTCTCAAAGTAGTCGGAGGCATAGAAAAACCGATCCCCCCAGTCGAAGCCCAGCCAGTGGATGTCCTCCTGAATGGCCTGGACATACTCCACGTCCTCCTTGGTGGGGTTGGTGTCGTCCATACGCAGGTTGCACAGGCCGCCGTACTTCTCGGCGGTGCCGAAGTCGATGCACAGGGCCTTGCAGTGGCCGATGTGCAGATAGCCGTTAGGCTCCGGAGGAAAACGGGTATGGACGGCCATGCCCTGGAACCGGCCACCCTCCGCGATGTCCTCGTCGATGAACTGATGAATGAAGTTTTTGCTCTCGGCCTCCTCCGTCAGAGGGACCTTCGTTTCCTCGGCCATGTCGTCACACTCCTTATCATTTTCTTGATTCGGTCGAGACGCTCCCGCGCCTCTCTGATCTGCCCAAAAATGGGTATGAAGTATTATACAAAACGCCGATGGAAAAAGCAAGGGGGGCGGCAGCTTTTTTTGCAAAAAAATGGAGGTCTCCGCTCCCTACAGGTCCACGCGCTCCAGCCGTCGGCCTCCGGCGCGGTACGCCAGAACGATGGCAACCGCGTACACCGCCGCGCCAGCCAGCAAAATGGGGACCTGGCGGACCAGGGCGGGACCGTTCATGGCATCCAGCCAGCCCAGGCCGGGGAAATGGACAGAGGACTCAATGGCGATGATGCCCAGGGTGACGGGGATCAGGGCGGTCAGGAAGGATACCCCCGCTTTATAGGCAGTCTTATAAAACCGGGTGAAGTAGACCAGATCGAATACGCCATAGACCATCAGGCCCAGGCCGTACCAGGCGATGTTGGGTTCCATGCCTACCGGATTGCCCTCCGGCAGGTACAGCGTCCGCAGGAGGGCGAAGGGCACGGACAGCCCCAGCTGCACCAGCTGAGAGAATACGGCCAGCAGCAGTTTTCCCTTGACGATGTCCCGTTTGGGGCGGGGCAGCAGGGCGGTGTAGAACACGTCCCGGGTCTCCCGGTCGAACATGAAGGACTGGAACAGGCCCAGACAGCCGAAGAAAAACACCACGCTGTAAGGATACGCCGGGATCAGCAGCAGCGCGCCCATGCACATGAACACATACAGGGACGGATGGGCCGCAAGGCGCAGTTCTTTATAGAGCAGTTCAGACATGGAACATCCTCCTCTCGGTGCGGACCATGACGTCCTCCAGCGTCAGGGGGGCGGTGTCCTCCGGGGCGCGCAGGTGCTGGAAGGACTGCATAAAGGCCGTCTTTTCCGCGCTGGCAAGAATTTTGCCGTCTTTAATATAGGTAATGTCGTCGGCGCATTTTTCCAGGTCGGAGGTGATGTGGGTGGAAAAAAGGATGCTGCGGCTTCCATCCCTGACCAGGGCGCGGAACAGCTCCAGAAGCTCGTCCCGGCTCACCGGGTCCAGGCCGCTGGTGGGCTCGTCGAACAGGAACAGCTCCGCGCCGTGGCTGAGGGCCAGGGCGATCAGGTATTTGACGCGCATCCCGGCGGACAGCTCCTTGACCCGCTTACGGGGGTCAAGGTCGAACTCCTTCATATACCAGTCGCAGGCGGACTGGTCCCAATCACGGTAGAAGCGGCGGGTCACGGCGGTAATGGTCTCCAGGCGCTTGTGCTGGAAGAAGTCGATGCCGCCCAGGACCACGCCGGTCTTCTGCTTGCACTCCTCCTCTCTCTCGGGGAAAGGCATGCCAAGGAGCTCGATCCTGCCGCCGTCCGGGGAGACCAGGTTCAGGATAGATTTTAAGGTAGTGGACTTCCCCGCCCCGTTCTTGCCGATGAGGCCCATGATACGGCCCCGGGACAGTGTGAAGGAGACGTTATCCAAGGTGAAGGACGGGTAGGTCTTAGTGAGGTTTTCCACGGTCAGGGCGGTCATGGCTCGTCCTCCTTCTCCCCCGCGTTCTCGGCATCCTGCTGGCGCTGGTTGGCCAGGTCCAGCAGGCCCGTCAGAAGCTGGGCGGGGACCAGAGCGATACCCGCCGTGCCGGGGTTGGTATCCCCCAGTACTACCAGTGTGTCGCCCCGGTTCAGGCCGAACAGCTCCCGGGCGCGCTTGGGGATGACGATCTGGCCCCGGTCCCCCATCTGCACCACGCCGAAGACGTGCTTGCCCCGGGGCGGCGGCGGGATGTTGCCGGGCCTCTGGTCGAAGTGGAGAAGATCGTCCAGGGACACGCCGTAAAGCTCCGCCAGAGCGTCGCTGTGGAGGATGTCGGGGGTGGTCTCGCCGGACTCCCATTTGGCAAGGGCCTGGCGGGTGACGCCTACGGCTTCCGCGGCTTTTTCCTGGCTCAGGCCGGAGACACGGCGGAGAAGGGAGAGGTTTTTGGAGAGGTTGTTCTGTGCCATGGCAGCTCGTCCTTTCTGATTTTTCATACTTGCATTATAACAAGGTTTTGAGGCATTTCAACCAACGGGAGGCGGCATTTTTTGTTCGTTTTGGTTGCGGGGGCTTTACACTGGGGGCGGTTGGTGTTATTATGTTGACATAAACTGACAAAAGGAGAAGGTTTCCATGAAAAAAACGCTTTCTTTGATGGTTTCCATGGCCCTGCTGCTGGCTCTTTTGCCTGGTTGCGGGGAGAAAGAGGATCAGGTAGTCCCCGTGGAAGCAGAAGCGTCCGTGCCGGTGGAGACGGCTGAGCTGCCGGACGTTCGGACGCTGGCGGAAGCGGGCCTGCTGGCCTCCGGGAAGGAGGAGGCCCTGGAGGTCGAGCGGCTGGACCGGGAGACGGACGCGGACCGGCTGGCCGTCTATGTCGAGGCCGTCTGCGGGTTGGACGGTGAGGCTTGGGAGGACGCCGCCGTCATTCGGGGCACGGGAGCTTCCGCTTTTGAGATCATGGTGCTGCGGCTGGAGAACGAGGACACCGCCGCCGGTATGGAGGCGGTGCTGACGGAGTATCTGACGGACCGGGCAGGGGCTTTCGGAGGGTACGCGCCCGAGGAAGCGGAGATGGCCGCCAACGGGCTGGTCCGGCGGGAGGGCCGGACGGTGGGGCTGTTCATCTGCCCGGAGACGGAGAGGGCCGGGGATGCCTTCGCCGCTGTGTACCGG
Organism: uncultured Oscillospiraceae bacterium; assembly: GCA_910579485.1. Taxonomy (GTDB): domain Bacteria; phylum Bacillota; class Clostridia; order Oscillospirales; family Oscillospiraceae; genus Pelethomonas. Next base: position 4,488 of record CAJTVO010000111.1, read on the forward strand.
GGGGAGGAACTGCCTGCGCCGGTGGAAGTGGAGGCGGATGATTTTGTGCCGTTGTTTGAGCTCCACGATCTGCTGTACCGGCTGCTGCTGGAGGCCGCCTGCCCGGAGTGGCGGGACGTGGAAAAGAGCTGGCACATGACTTCGGACAACGCCACGGCGTACTGGGTCCCGGACAACGGAGGCGACTGGACTTTAAGCGGCGTGATCAATTGGGAAATGGACGAGGAGGGCAATATCTCGAATTATACATGGGACAAGGAGTACGAGGTATGCGTGTACTTGACGGAGAGCGAAGAGGCGGCAGCGGAATTGGCCGATACTCTGCGCCAGCTTCTGGAAGCCGAGGCGGAGAAATACCGGCAGAGAGGCGACGAAGTCAAGGCCGAACTGTTGGCCAACGGCCAGGCCGTCTCGGCGGGCCGCTATGCGGCCTCCATCGTCAGCGATCACACGGAGGACGCCGTCCGCCTGTTTCCCCGGGCCGTCAACGACCCGGAGACCAACGGATTTTTCCAGCGCTACATTGACGGCTCCCGGACCGCCGCGCCGGCGGACCCCGATCCGGATCACCCGGACCGCATTCGGTTCGACCCGCCCAATGAGGAGGATATGTCTATTTATGACACCTCCGCCATCCTCGCCGCGTGGGAGGCGGGGGACCCTTCCGGACTGTCCGGGGACGACCGGGCGATCTATGACGGCGCGGAGGCTGTTCTGGCGGAGATCATGGCGGACGGCATGACCGATCTGGAAAAGGAGGCCGCCGCCTACGGCTGGCTGGTGGAGAACGTAGATTACGACTGGAGCCTCCAGGATGTGCTGGAGGAGACGGACCGGCGGGCCTTCGGGCCCTACGGCGGGCTGGTAGACCGGGCGGCGGTGTGTCTGGGGTACGCGACCTCCTTCCAGCTCCTTATGGACATGAGCGGCGTGGAGTGCATCACCGTGGTAGGCTCATGCGTCCGCAACACGGGAGACCACGCATGGAACATGGTAAAGCTGAATGGAGAATGGTACTGCGTAGACGTGACCTGGGACGCTAACGGGCGGGAACAGCTGGGCGATATCTACGAGTGGCAGTATTTTAACCTTACCAGTGACGAGATGGCCGCAGAAAACCACCAGTGGGAATACAATGCTGTTCCGGAGGCCACGGCGGAGGACCGGGGCGGGGCGGCCGTCCAGGAATAAAAAGCGGAGCGGCACGACGCGCGATCGTCATGCCGCTCCAGCTTTTTATCGTTCGTTTACTCCTTTACGGTACCGTCCGCGTTGAACACGGGCAACGGGGCCAGGTAGGTCAGGTCCGTGCGGGTCAGGGAGTCGCCCTCCGCCAGAACGGCGGCGCGCCCGGTGACGGTGCCGCCTGCGGTCTTCACCAGCTCCTCCAGAGCGTGGAGGCTCTCGCCGGTGGAGATGACGTCGTCCACGATGAGGATGCGCTTGCCCTTGATGAGGGCGCAGTCGTCCGCCCCCAGGAACAGGTCCTGCTGGCGCAGGGTGGTGATGGAGCGGACGGAGACGTGGATGGGGTCGGGCATGTAGACCTTGGACCCCTTCCGGGCGATGAAGTACTTCTCCGCGCCGGACTGGCGGGCCATCTCGTGGATCAGGGGGATGGACTTGGCCTCGGCGGTGAGCATGTAGTCGTAGCTGTCCGCGGGGACCTTCTCCAGCAGGGCCTTGGCGCAGGCTACGGTGAGCTCCGCGTCGCCGAACATGATAAACGCGCCGATGTAGAGGTCGTCGCTGACCTTGCAGAGGGGGAGCTGGCGCTCCAGGCCGGCAACGCGCATGGTATAAGTCATGGAATCGTCCTCCTTTTATTGCTTTTCCTCCCCTATTATAACTTCTGTGGAGAAAATGTCAAGCGGTTATGGACCATCCCCGCGCAGGACCGCCCCGGAACGCATAGAATGGCGGGACGGCGCGGCTCTACTGCGGGCCGCGTCCCCCGATAGCGGTACATCCAACGACAAGGAGCGTTTTATCATGAACAGATCATCCTCCCGCAGTCCCTCCGAACTCCGGCTTCTTCCCATCCTGCGCGGCAGGCCCCAGGCGGCGGCCGCCGTTACCGGCAGCGGGGACTATCCCGGCCTGTCGGGCACGGTGCGGTTCTTTCAGACCGATCAGGGCGTGGTCGTCTGCGCCGAGATACGCGGCCTCCCACGGGGCGAACTCCCCTGCGGGGAGCGCATCTTCGGCTTCCACATCCACAGCGGAAACAGCTGCGGCGGCAGTCCGGAGGACCCGTTCGCGGACGCCATGTCCCACTACGATCCGGACGGCTGCGAGCATCCGCGCCACGCCGGGGACCTGCCTCCCCTCTTCGGAAACGACGGGTACGCCCTCTCCCTGTTCCTCACCAACCGGTTTTCCGTGGAGGAAGTGACCGGCAGGGTGGTTGTCATCCACGGCCATCCGGACGACCTGACCACCGGGCCGTCGGGAAATTCCGGCGAGAAAATCGCCTGCGGCGTGATCCGGAGGACCGGCGGCGCCTGCGGATAAGCGGCGCCCCCCTGTGCAGGCTTTGCACAGGGGGGCGATCTCTTATTTATTTAATCCTTCCCTCTGCGCCGCAGCTTGCAGATCCCCTGGGTCATGGTGCCCATGGGGCAGAATGTACACCAGGTCCGGGGCTTGAACAGGGCCATGACGATCAGGCCGATCAGCAAGGAGGTCAGCATCAGGCTGTAGAACCCAAAGCTGAACTGGGCCGCCCAATCCGGGACCAGGCCCGCCGTATAGGCCCAGCCCCAGGGGACCCGGAAGGTCCAGAAGAGCTTGACCGCCTCCCGGAGGGAGGACGCGCCGGAGCCCACCAGCCAGGTCTGGAACAGCATGTTCCCAAACATGGCCAGGAAAAAGGCCAGGAACCCGTACCGGAACCACTTGGAGTACATCCAGGAGGGCGTGGGCTTGTTGCGGGAGCACTTCAGGCCGCCGCCCAGCTTCATACACAGCTGGCCCCGGCCGCACAGGTGGTTGCAGAACCACTTGTTTCCGCCGAAGACGGCGAAGCCCAGGGGCACCAGAAAGTCGATCATCCCCAGCCAGGCGAACAGGATGTTGAAAAATCCCAGGGCAAAATAGACGATCGTCCAGATCCAGAGATAGTCGTACCAATGCTTCTGCTTTTTCACCGGTCATCCGTCCTTTCCGCCAGCGCGATACAGCCCGCCGGGCAGGCCTTGGCGCACAGGCCGCAGCCAACGCAGGTCCCGGCGTCGATCTCCGCCCAGCAGCCGTTGGGGATCTTCGCCGCGCCCTTGGGGCACGCGGAGGCACAGGTGCCGCAGGCCACACAGACGGCGCGGTCCACCCTTGCATATCGCTTCGCCATCAGGCCTTCCCCCACGCGCTCAGTTTCCGCTCCAGGTCCTCCTTGCGGGTAAAGCCGACGGAGGAACCCTTCACCTGGCCGTTCCGGAAATACAGCAGGGCCGGGATGCTGTTGATGCCGAAGGAGTTGGCCAGCTCGGGGGCGTGGTCCACGTTCAGCTTGACGAACTTCACCTTCCCCTCGTATTTTGCCGAGAGCTCCTGCATCACCGGGGAGAGCATCCGGCAGGGGCCGCACCACTCCGCGAAAAAGTCTACCAGGACGGGCAGCTCCGACTGGAGCACCTCCTGGGGAAACGCCGCGCTGTTGATCTCTTTCATGTTGGTTCTCCTTCCTTCGGGTAAGATTTGTAGTAGAGCATACAGTGACAGTATCCCTCGTAAGCGGGGTCGTCGATCTGCTCCCGGAACTCCTGGCACATGCACCGGTTGGCCTCCGACCGCTCGCGGCGGCAGGGACAGTAGCCCCCCGTCTGTTCCAGGCCCTCCCGCACCGCCTCGACCACCCCGGCGTCCGGGTTCAGTGATATCTTCGCCTTCATAAAAACACCGTCCTTTCTTTCATGGCTCCATTCTACCAGAAAGAAAGGGCGGCGTATGTGACCGGGTCACATTCCTCAGAGATACTTTTGCAGGCGCTCCCGGTCCAGGATCTCCACCCGGCCCCGCTTCAGGGATACGGCCCCCTCCTCGGAGAGGTACTTCAAGACGCGGGTGACCACCTCCCGGGCGCTGCCGATGTTCCGGGCGATCTCGTCGTGGGTCATGCGCAGGACCGGCTGGTCCCGGCGGACCATCTCGTCCCAGAGGAAGATCGCCACCCGGCGGTCCACGCCCATGAACAATATCTGCTGCATCATCCACATGACGTCGGAGAAGCGCTCCGACGCCTGCTTATACATATAGAGGCCCACGTAGGGGTTGCTGTCCATGATGGGGTGCAGGACGCTCACGGGGATCACGGCGGCCCGGGCCGCCTCCGCCGCCTCGATGATGACGTCGAACTGAATGGAGTCCAGCAGGCAGGAGGCGGACAGCACGCAGCTCTCCCCGGCGTGGATGCGGAACAGGGTCACCTCGCGGCCCTCGTCGGAGAGGATATAGACCCGCAGCAGACCGGAGAGCAGGAGGATCGCCCCCTTGCACCCCATGTCGGAGCGGTGGATCTGGTCCCCCTTCCCGTAGGTCACCATGGAGCAGCTTTTCAAGAGCCGCTCCCGCTCATCGCCGGTCAGGCGGCCCCAGAAGGGGTAGGCCGCCGAAAGGATCTCTTCCATTGTCGATTCCTCCTCAAAACCGCTGGGGTCCCTCCCCCCGTTTGCGTTCCCCGCCCAGGTCCAGGCTCCGGATCGACCGGCGCAGGGGAAGGATGGCGGAGGGCGGGACGGACAGCTCATCCATCCCCATGCGCAGGAAGTCCTCCGTCAGCGCCGGGTCCGCCGCCAGCTGCCCGCAGACGCCCACCCGGCAGCCGTGGCGGCGTCCGGCCCGCCTCCACCGCATAGCGGATCATCCGCAGGACGGCGGGGTGGCGGGCGTCGCAGAAGGGCTCCAGGGCGGGGTTCCGGCGGTCGATGGCCAGGGCGTACTGGGTCAGGTCGTTGGTGCCCAGGGAGAAAAATTCCACTTCCCGGGCCAGCTCCTCCGCAATCATCACGGCGGCGGGGGTCTCTATCATAACGCCGAGCTCCGTTTCGCCGAAGGGCTCGCCCCGGCTTCCCAGTTCGGCGCGGCATTCCTCCAGAAGGGCCTTGACCTCCCGGACCTCCCAGAGGGAGACGATCATGGGGAGCAGGATGGCCGTCTTCCCGAAGGCGGCGGCCCGCAGGATGGCCCGGAGCTGGGTCTTGAAGAGGTCCCGCCGGGTCAGGCACAGGCGGATGGCCCGCAGGCCGAGGGCCGGGTTCTCCTCCTTCTCCAGAGGGAGGCATGGGGCCTGCTTGTCGGCCCCCAGGTCCAGGGTGCGGATGACCGTCCGCTTCCCCGCCATGGCCTCCACGACCTGGCGGTAGGCGGCGAACTGCTCCTCCTCCGTGGGGAGATGCTCCGCCTCCAGGAAGAGGAACTCGCTGCGGAAGAGGCCGACACCCTGGGCGTCGTTCTGCAATACCAGGGGCAGGTCGCCGGGACCGCCGATGTTGGCGCAGACCTCGATCTCCTGGCCGTCCAGAGTGACGTTGGGCTTCCCCCGCAGGCGGAGGAGCTGGGCGGCCTCCGTTTGCTGATGGCGGAGGGTCTGCTCCGCGGCGGACAGGAGGGCGGGGCCGGGGTCGATGGTGAGGCGTCCGGCGGCGGCGTCCAGGATCGACCGGCGGCCGTCCCAGTCCCCGCAGACCGCAACGCCGGTAAGTGCGGGAACGCCCATGGTACGGGCCAGGATGGCGGTATGGCTGGTGACGGAGTCCCAACGGGTGACGAGGCCCAGCAGGCGGCTCCTGTCCAGCTGGGCCAGCTCGCTGGGGGCCAGATCCTCCGCCGCCAGGAGGAAGGGACCGCCGGCGGAGAAGGGGGCCTCCCCTCCCCTGCCGTCAAGGATCGCCGCCACCCGGCGGGAGACGTCCTCCACGTCCGCCGCCCGGGCCTTCATGTAGGCGTCGTCCATGGCGGCGAAGACGGCGGCGAACTGCCCTCCGGCGGTGAGGACGGCGGCAGCGGCGGCGCAACCGCCGTCAATGGCGGCGTGGATGGCGTCCAGATAGTCCTCGTCCTCCAGCATCATGCGGTGGATCTCGAAAATGGCGGCGCCGTCCTCCCCCAGCTCCGCCCGGACACGCCGGCAGAGGGCCTCCAGCTGGGCGCCGGCTTGGGCGCGGGCCGCTTCGAAGCGCGCGCGCTCCTGGGCGGGGGGCAGGACGGCGGCAGCGGGCGGCGGGGCCTCCCTCCGGCG
>CAJTVO010000112.1 GCA_910579485.1 uncultured Oscillospiraceae bacterium
GACCCCGGCGCGCTGTTGGCATGATCTGCCTCGCATCGGCGCGCCGGGTCGTCGCGCCCTACCAATGCGGCATTATTTTTTCAAAATTGATTTCCCTGAGAAAACCGGGGGAAAGGTTGACAGAAGGGTGGGAAAATGGTAGAATTTTGGCAGAAATCCAAAAATTTTAGGGAGGAAAGGGCGATGGGACTGTTTGACTGGAGCGAGGAGAAGGTGGAAAAGGTCTATCAAGAGGGGACAGCGGCTTTCGAGGCGAAGAACTACGCCGCCGCGCTGAAATTGCTGACCAAGGCGGCGGAGCGGGGTCACGCCGGGGCGCAATTTCACCTGGGGCGCATGTACAGCGCAGGCATGGGGGCAGCGCAGGACAAGGCCGAGGCCCTGCGGTGGTATGAAAAATCAGCGGAGCAGGGAGTTGCGCAGGCGCAGCATTCATTGGGGGACTGCTACAGCAGCGGGGCGGGAACAGAGAAGGATCCCCAAAAGGCTCTGCAATGGTACCTGAAAGCTGCCCGGCAGGGCCTTTCCGGCGCTCAGTACGACTGCGGCTTGTGCTATCAGGAGGGGCGCGGTGTGGAAAAGGATGAGGACAAGGCTCTGGAGTGGTATCAGAAAGCCGCTTCCCAACGGCACAGGGGCGCAGAGAGCAAGATCAAGGCGATCCAGGCCCGCCGGGAGGCGGAGGCGCAAGTCAGGCCATACCTTGACCGCGGAATGGAAGCGTTCAAAGAAGAGCGGTACCAGGACGCCCTGCCGGACCTGCGGAAAGCCGCCGATCTGGGAGACGCAGAGGCGCAATACCGGTGCGCCCTGATGTACCTCCAGGGGATGGGTGTAGAGAGGAATGGAAAAGAAGGCATCGACTGGCTGATAAAAGCAGCCAAGCAAGGACATGAGCAGGCCAGGGCGGCCAGCGGCAAAATGTTTGCGAAGAATGGTTTGGCGGCTTACAACGCGGACGACTATCAAAAAGCCATTCCGCTTCTGGAGAAAGCCGCCATGCTCGGAAATGCTGAGGCACAGAACCTGCTGGGCCTCTGTTACGGCGCTGGCAAGGGGGCAGAGAAGGACTGCACAAAGGCGCTCCACTGGTATCTGAAAGCGGCGGAGCAGGGATACACCTCAGCTCAATATAATTGCGGTTTGTACTATCGGGAAGGCTATGGCACGGAAAAGGACGAGGACAAGGCGTTTGAGTGGTACCAGAAAGCCGCCGCACAGGGACATGAAAAAGCAAAGAAGGAGGCCGAAAAGATACAGACCCGCAGGGAGAAAGAGAAGAAGGAGGATGAGATATCAACAATGATCATGCTGGGGATCGCTGCTCATGGTACAGGTAAGTTTGATGTAGCCTTGCGGGCATATTTGAAGGCGGCTGAACAGGGGCATGTTTTAGCCCAATTCCAATGCGGCTTAATGTACTACTATGGCGAGGGTACGGCAGTAAACAAAGAAAAAGCTCTGTATTGGACTGAAAAAGCCGCTGAACAAGGAGATACTGCCGCTCAGCTCCTATGTGGTATGATGTATAATGACGGCGAGGGCACAGCGATAAATAAAGAAAAAGCCCTGTATTTGATCGAAAAAGCCGCCGAACAAGGGGTGGCTGAGGCCCAATTCTAATGCGGCAAGTTGTACCGCCGAGGCGATGGTACGGCGGTAAACATGGCGAAAGCCCTGTATTGGTTTGAAAAAGCTGCTGAACAGGGAGTTGCTTGGGCCCAACTCGGCAGCGGTGCGATGTATTACCTCGGCGAAGGTACAGCAAAGAACGTATCCAAGGCCCGCTACTGGCTCCAGAAAGCTGCCCAAAGTGACGACAAAGAAGTTGTAGTAAAAGCCCGAGAAATTCTGCGGCAGCTCTGACCTCCGCGCCCGGCCTGGAGAAAGAAACTGAGAAAATCCATTCCGCGTCTGCAACCGCGGCGTCATTTTCTCAAATTGATTTCCCGGGGAAAGAGACAGGAAACCATTGACAAGGGGCGGTGGGTGCTCTTATAATGGGGGAGGCCGTCTCAGAGGGAGAGGGCGCAGTTCAATGACTATAAAATTATTGAGGTGCAAAGAGATGAAAAGTATCCGCAAAAAAATCACCGTATGCCTGATCGCGACGGTCGTGATCACCATGGTCGCGGTGGGAGCCGTCAGTATCTCCCTTACATATCGCAGCACCATCGCCACAGTGGACCGGATGCTCAGCGAGACCGCCGTGCTGGCGGCGGAGCGCGTCGAGCAGGAGCTGACTGCCTACAAGAACGTGGCGATGGACACCGGCTGTATCCCTCAGCTGTCTGACTCTTCCGTGCCGGTGGAGGAAAAGCGGGCCATCATCGACGAGCGGGTCGGGATGCACGGCTTCCAGCGGGGCAACATTATCGGGCTGGACGGCGTGAGCATCTTTGACGGGAAGGACTACTCCGACCGGGAGTACGTCCAGCAGGCCATGAGCGGCAGCGTCTACGTGTCCGAGCCCCTGGTCAGCAAGATCACCGGGGAGCTGTCCATCATGGTGGCCGCGCCCATCTATTACAAGGGCAGCCGGAGCGCCGGGATCGTGGGCGTGGTCTACTTCGTGCCGCCGGAGACCTTCCTCAACGACATCGTCTCCTCCATCCAGGTCAGCGATAACAGCAGGGCCTATATGATCAATAAGACCGGCGACACCATCGCCGACACCACCCTGGACACCATCACCACCCAGAACGTGGAGCGGGAGGCCCAGAGCGACTCCTCCCTGAAGGAGCTGGCGGCCATCCACGGAGAGATGCGCCAGGGGAAGAACGGCTTCGGCAGCTTCCACACCGCCGCCGGTCCCTGGTACACGGCCTACGCGCCGGTGGGCGGCACCGACGGGTGGAGCGTGGCCGTGACCGCCATGAAGAAGGACTACCTGGCCGATACCTACGCCGGGATGCTGATCAATGTGCTGGCCATCGTGGCCTCCGTGCTGGCCTCCGTCGTGGTGGCCCTGAAGCTGTCCAGCAGCATCAGCGATCCCATGCGGGCCTGCGTCCGGCGGATGAGGCTGCTGGTGGAGGGCGACCTGACCTCCCCCGTGCCTCAGGCCACGGGACAGGACGAGACGGCGGAGCTGACCCGCACCACGGCGGAGATGGTGGCGGGGCTGAACACCATCATCAACGACATCGGCTACCTCCTCACGGAGATGGCCAACCAGAACCTTGATATCCAGTCCGCCCACCGGGAGGCCTACGTGGGCGGATTCCAGAGCATCCTGCAGTCCATGCGGACGCTGAAGGTGGAGCTGAGCGGCACCATGCGCCAGATCGAGGGCGCCGCCGGGCAGGTGTCCTCCGCCAGCGGCCAGGTCTCCATGGGCGCGCAGACCCTGAGCCAGGGGGCCATGGAGCAGGCCAGCGCCGTGGAGCAGCTGGCGGCCACCATCAACGACATCTCCAACAGCGCCGGGAGGACGGCCACCGCCGCCGAGGAGGCCGTCCGGTTCGTGGGCCAGGCCGGCGGCCAGCTGGGGGTCAGCGTGGAGCACGTCAAGGAGCTGAACGCGGCCATGGAGAAGATATCCAGATCCTCCGAGGAGATCTCCAAGATCATCGCCGCCATCGAGAACATCGCCTTCCAGACCAACATCCTGGCGCTGAACGCCGCCGTGGAGGCCGCCCGGGCGGGTACCGCCGGGAAGGGCTTCGCCGTGGTGGCCGACGAGGTCCGCAACCTGGCCTCCAAGTCTGACGAGGCCGCCAAGGCCACCAAGGAGCTGATCGGCGGCTCCATCGCCGCCGTCGAGGAGGGCAGCCGTGCCGTGAGCATGGTGACGGAGTCCCTGGAGCAGACCAGCGTCTACGCGGGGAGCGTGACCACCCAGATGGACATCGTGGTCAAGGCAGTGGAGGAGCAGACCGCGTCCCTGGCCCAGGTGACCGAGGGGGTCAACCAGATCTCCGCCGTGGTCCAGACCAACTCCGCCACCGCCCAGGAGAGCGCCGCCGCCAGCGAGGAGCTCTCCGCCGAGGCGGGCAGCCTGAAGCAGCTGGTGGACCGCTTCACCCTGGCCAGAGACTGAGGGGCCTCCCAGGCGGGAAAAAATTAGTAAAAATAATCTGCATTTTATGGTTGAAACTGGGATGGATTTAGGATATGATATAATGCGTATCTAACCGTCCCGACGTCCTATAATTTTTCCGTCCGGCGCTGTCTGGGAACAGCCCGCGGCGCGCCGCCTCGGGACGGGCGGCGCCGTTCCGGACGAATCAGAAAGAAGAGGGGAAAACCATGGGTAAGAGTATCAACAGAAGCGTATGGATCCGGGTGGCCTGTGCGCTGCTCGCCGTGCTGCTGTTCAGCGTGATGATCACCATCAGCATCATCCGCATGGACCGGGCGCAGACTGCCAATGAGAAGGCTACGACCCTGCTGACACGCTGCCATCAGGCGGAGACCGCCCACTACAAGTGGGCCAGCAATCTCAGCAACGCGCTGTACGCCGGCGCGGAGTTCACCGGCAGCACGACGCCGGATACCTGCGTGCTTGGCCAGTGGATCTACGGCCCGGCGGACACGGACGACGCCGCTATCCTGAAGCTGCGCAGCGAGATGGAGCCTCTGCACAAGGAGCTCCATGAGTCCGCCGTCTACGTGCTGGACCTGCTGAAGACTGATCCCCAGCAGGCCAGAAACTACTACCAGAACGAGATCCAGAGCAATCTGTCGGTCCTGGTGAGCAAGCTGGATCAGGTGGTCTCCCTGCTGGGCGACGCCAAGACCGCCAGCGAGGCCAAGATGCAGAGCATCATCAGCATCATGCACGGCACGTCCATCGTGGGCCTGTCTCTGGCGCTGATCGCCCTGATCAGCCTGGTGATGTATGTGCTGAACTACGTGGTCAAGCCCATCCTGATCATCACCGAGAACAGCAAGCCCCTGAACGAGGGCCGTCTCGACCTAGACCTGCACTATACGTCCAAAAACGAGCTGGGCCGCCTGGCCAGCGATCTGGAACAGTCCATGGCCCGGATCAACGGGTATGTGGAGGACATCAACCGGATCATGGCCCAGTTCTCCGAGGGCAACTTCGACGTGCGCACCAGCACGGCCTTTATTGGCGACTTCCAGTCCATCGAGACCTCCATCAACAGCTTTACGGCCAACATGACCCAGGCTTTCTCCAAGATCCGCAGGGCGGAGCAGCAGGTCTCCAGCAATGCCGAGCAGCTCTCCGGCGGGGCCCAGACCCTGGCCCAGGGCGCTACCGAGCAGGCCAGCGCCGTGGAGGAGCTCCAGGCTACCCTGGAGGAGCTGCGCAACACCGCCCAGTCCAACGTCCGCACCGCCGCCGAGGCCCAGCAGAACGCCCGGCTGACCACCCAGCAGGTGGAGGTCTCCAGCGAGCAGATGACCCAGATGGTCTCTGCCATGGAGGACATCACCCACGCCTCCCAGCAGATCGACAAGATCATCGCCACCATCGAGAACATCGCCTTCCAGACCAACATCCTGGCCTTGAACGCCGCCGTGGAGGCCGCCCGGGCGGGCGCCGCCGGTAAGGGCTTCGCCGTGGTGGCCGACGAGGTCCGCTCCCTGGCCGCCCAGTCCGATCAGGCCGCCAAGGCCACCAAGGAGCTCATTGAGAACTCTGTCCAGGCCACCCAGCGGGGCCGCCAGATCGTGGGCGGCGTGTCCGAGAGTCTGGAGAAGACCCTCAAGCTGGTGGTCCAGTCCAGCGAGGGCATCGGCGTGATCGCCGGGGCCGTGGAGGGCGAGGCCATGGCTATCGCCCAGGTGGCGGAGGGCATCGCCCAGATCTCCGCCGTGGTCCAGAGCAACTCCGCCAGCAGCGAGGAGTCGGCGGCCGTCAGCTCCGAGCTGTTTACCCAGGTGCGGGTGCTGTCCGATCAGACCAACCGCTTCCGCCTCCAGGGCGAGGGGAACGGGCCTCAGAGACAGGCTCTGCCCTACTAAGTTTCAGCGCATACATAATAATGTGTGAGGGACCGCCCGGAGCGCAGCGCTCCGGGCGGTCTTTTGCTGGGAAATCGAGAGTATTACAAAAGTGTTAATTTCTGTGGGGAAGACTTCCTTTCGGGAGCCGGTTATGGTAAACTATTGCCGAATTTCCTCTATCCTTGTAGAAAGCGAGACATCTTATGAAGATCGAAACGTTCTTGAAAAAGCTGCTGTCCCTGGGACTGTGCCTGCTGCTGGCAATGACGCTGCTGGTGGGGGACGCCGTGGCGGTGGAGACCTTCACCACCAGCGACGAGGCGGTGGCCATGATCGAGGAGCTGGAGGGCTTCCGACAGATGCCCTATGTGGGCACCAACGGCAAGTGGTATGTGGGCTACGGCCTGGAGTGCGACCCGGCGGACTATCCGGAGGGCATCAGCCCCGAGGAGGGGGAGCGCCTTCTGCGGGAGCATCTGGTCCAGGACGAGGCGTGGGTCAACGGGTTCCTGATGCAGTACGGCATCTCCGTCACTCAGTACCAGTTCGACGCGCTGATCAGCTTCACGTACACCCTGGGGACCCAGTGGATCAATCCCTCCTACCGGCTGTGCGCTTACCTCATCAACGGCATCGAGAACTATTCCGAGGCTGAGGTGGTCAACGCCATCGCCACCTGGTGCCACTCCGGCGGGAATACCATTCTGGAGAACCTGGTGGAGCGGCGGCTGCGGGAGGCGTTCCTGTTCCTCTACGGGCAGTATGAGAACGATGGGCCCCAGCGCTACTGCTACATAGATTACGAGCCCAACGGCGGGACCAGCGATCCCGCCCAGGACAGCCGGACCGTCTTTTATCCCATCGGGACGGTCTACGGCGCTCTGCCGGTCCCCGCGATGGCGGGGCGGTCCTTCCAGGGGTGGTACACCGCCGGAGGCGTGCAGCTGACAGGGGAGGAAGTGGCCATGGGCTCCCTGTACGTCTACGCCCGGTGGGGCGAGGGGGACGGCACGGGCCCTGTGACGCCGTCCGTCACGCCGCCCGCTGAGCCGAAGCCGGACTATTCCACCTGGGTCAATCCCTATAAGGACGTGAAAGAAGGGGACTGGTATTATACCTACGTTCGGGAGCTGAGCTATCACAACATCGTGAGCGGCTATCCTGACGGCACCTTCCAGCCCAACAAGGAGCTGTCCGCCGGTGAGGCGCTGAAGCTGCTGCTGGTGGCCGCCACCAAGACGGATCCCGGCGCGTCCGCGTCCGGGCACTGGGCCTCCGGCTATCTGGGGCTGGCGGAGAGCCTGGGGTGCGTGACGCCGGGGGGGATCGCCGACCTGGACGCGCCCATCGACCGGCTGTCCATTGCCGGAATCGCAGCGATCGCCATGAACCTCCAGCCGGCGGAGGGGATCACGCCCTTCTCCGATGTGGACGACGGGTACGTGCTGGCCCTCTATGAGGCGGGGATCATCACCGGCGACACCCAGGGAAGCCAGCGGTTCTATCATCCCGGCAGCGGCATCACCCGGGCGGAGATGTGTACCATCGTCTCCCGCATCAGGGGGTACGAGCTGCCCAACGATCCCAGCCTGTCCGGATATATCGAGTACGGCGGCAAGCAGATCCCCGTGCTGTGGGATGTGCCGACGGCTCCCTACAACAGGGACCTGTTCGTCAAGGACGGCAGCTGGATGTATTACAACGACCCCGCCTATACCACCGCCATCGGGATCGACGTCTCCTCCCACCAGAAGGAGATCGACTGGGAGAAGGTGGCGGCGTCCGGCGTGGAGTTCGTGATGATCCGGGTGGGCTACCGGGGCTACGGCGCCGAGGGGACACTGAACCTGGACCCCTATTTCCAGCAGAACATCCTGGGGGCCTCCCAGGCGGGGCTGAAGATCGGCGTCTATTTCTTCTCCCAGGCCATCACCGCCGTAGAGGCGGCGGAGGAGGCCCAGTTCGTGCTGAACGCCCTGGGTGGCTTCCCGCTGACCTACCCGGTGGTCTACGACTGGGAGACGGTCAGCTCCTCGGGGGCCCGGACCAAGGGGCTGGACAGCACCATCCTGACGGACTGCGCCGTCACCTTCTGCGAGATGGTGGCCGCGTCTGGGTATGAGCCCATGATCTACTACAACCTCCCCGTGGGCTACAACCACTATCAGCTGGACCGTCTGACGGCCTACGACAAGTGGTTCGCCCAGTACACCAGCAAGAACAAGCCGGACATGTACTACGATTACCGCATCTGGCAGTACACCGACAGCGGCAGCGTGCCGGGCATCGAGGGCAAGGTGGACATGAATATCGCTTTTCTTCCGTATTGAGGGGGAGGCGCGGTGTGAGCGTATACATACTTCTGTCCTCCGACATCCCGCTGGAGGAGGTCCCCGTTCCGCCCGGCTTGGTGATCGCTCGGGAACCCGGAAAGCAGGAGGCCGAATACCGGAACGCCGGAAGAGGCTTCGCGGTTTCCGCGCTGCCCTTGTTCCCTGAGATCCACACGGAGAAGGAGTATTTGTTCAACCTGGACATCTATGGCGGGGAGGAGGCGGTAGCCGCCTACCTGCGAGAGCAGCTGGAGGAAGCCGGCGAGATCGAGCTCTGGCACGTCTGGCTGGACGGGAGCTTCGACCACCGGGTCCGGAAGGTCGGGATCGGCGCGGACGAGCTGACGGCGGAGGACATCCGCGAGTTGGAGCGGCTGGAGGTCTGGCGGGAGGACCCGGTGACGGAGAGGCCGGTGGACTACTGCTTCCTGCTGACGAAATAGCGCTTTTGGCCCGGGCGGAGACGCCCGGGCCTTCCTTTGGAGATTCGACCAAAGATACAGAAAAAATTTATGAAAAAAGGAGAAAAAACTACTTGACAATTTTCTCCGGATACGGTACAATAAGCAAGCTTGCGCGGAGACTGCCATCAGGTGTGCTCCGCCGGGAACTGCGATGATGCGGGAGATTGCGGCGTCAGCCGGTAACTTCCGGGGAGTATGTCCGATAATCGGGCGGCTGAGAAAGTCCTTTCCACAGCGTCTATCGCTGTGCCATGGACAGGTACCGGCCTTTTGCGCCGGTATTTTCTATGAGCCGGAATGATACGCATGGGTAAGTGGAAAGAAAATTCTCGCCGTACAGAGTAAGGAACGACCCAACTACTGCTGTACAAACACATGGAGGAACAAAACAATGGCAAAAGAAACGATCCGCATTCGCCTGAAGGCCTACGACCACCAGGTCATCGATCAGTCCGCTTTCAAGATCGTCGAGACCGCCAAGCGCACCGGCGCTTCCGTCTCCGGTCCCATCCCCCTGCCCACCAAGAAGGAGGTCGTCACCATCCTTCGCGCCGTCCACAAGTATAAGGACAGCCGTGAGCAGTTCGAGCGCCGCACCCACAAGCGCCTGATCGACATCAGCAATTCCAGCCCCAAGACCGTCGAAGCTCTGATGAGCCTGGAGCTGCCCGCGGGCGTGGAGATCGAGATCAAGCTGTAAGGGGAGAAGCCCCTTCAAATGGAACGGCGCGGCCGTTTCGTTTGACTAACTTTGTTACCCATCAGCCTGCCGGCTTGCGTGAGGCGGGCGGGGTCAAGTCGCCGCAGCCATGGGAGCCAATGCCCATCCAACTGCGCCGACCAATAACCTTATCATAAAGGAGAATCACAATGGAGAAAGCGATCATCGGTAAGAAGGTCGGCATGAGCCAGATCTTCGACGCCGACGGCAAGGTGATCCCGGTTACCGTTATCGAGGCCGGTCCCTGTGTCGTGGTGCAGAAAAAGACCGCCGAGAAGGACGGTTACGAGGCCGTGCAGCTGGGCTACGAGGACGTCCCCGAGCGCAAGCTGACCAAGCCTGAGAAGGGCCACCTGGACAAGGCCGGCGTGTCCCCCAAGAAGCACCTGAAGGAGTTCAAGCTCAAAAAGGCCGCCGAGATGAACGTCGGCGACGTCATCAACGCCGGCACCTTCGCCGAGGGCGACCACGTGGACGTCACCGGCATCAGCAAGGGCCACGGCTACGCCGGCGTCATCAAGCGCCACGGGGCCCACTCCCTGAAGGCCACCCACGGCACCGGCCCCGTCGCCCGGCACCAGGGCTCCCTGGGCTCCGGCACCGACCCCAGCCGCATCTTCAAGGGACTGAAGATGCCCGGCCACATGGGCGTGGAGCAGGTCACCGTCATGAACCTGGACGTTGTCAAGGTTGACCCCGAGCTGAACATGATCGTCGTGCGCGGCGCGATTCCCGGCCCCAAGGGCGGCCTGGTGACCATCCGCTCCACCGCCAAGACCATCGTCGTCAAGAAGGGTGATGCCGGCATCAGCGCCAACCCGCAGAAGGCTTCCGCGCGTGTCAACCCGCAGAAGGCCTCCGCAAGACGTTAAGGGAAGGGAGAGTGCTGAGAAATGGTAAAAGTTTTGAATATGTCCGGCAGCCAGGTCGGCGAGGTGGAGCTGAACGCCTCCATCTTCGGTATCGAGCCCAATATGCACGTTGTGCATGAAGTGGTCAAGAACCACCTGGCCAACTGCCGCCAGGGCACCCAGAGTGCCCTGACTCGGGCCGAGGTTTCCGGCGGCGGTCGGAAGCCCTGGCGCCAGAAGGGCACCGGCCACGCCCGTCAGGGCAGCACCCGGGCCCCCCAGTGGACCCACGGCGGCATTGTGTTTGCCCCCAAGCCCCGGGATTACAGCTACGTGGTCAATAAGAAGGTCAAGCGCCTTGCCCTCAAGAGCGTCCTCTCCGCCAAGGCCCAGGAGGGCCGGCTGGTGGT
>CAJTVO010000113.1 GCA_910579485.1 uncultured Oscillospiraceae bacterium
CGTGGACGGCCCCGAGTTTGACGGGCACCTGGTGGACTTCGACGAGTCCATGGCCCGGGGCGCCATGTACCGGGATTTTGAGCTGCACGCCCGGGAAGAGACGTGCAATCTGTTCAAGCAGGAGGTAAAGTAAGATGGCAAATATGCGTCCGGATAAGAACCCCATGCCCCACCAGGACCCCGTGGTCCGGTCCGGCAACTTTGAAGAGGTGGCCCTGGGCTACACCAAGGAGCAGGCCATCGACGAGGCCCAGCGGTGCCTCAACTGCAAGAACATGCCCTGCGTCGCCGGGTGCCCGGTGAAGATCCACATCCCCGAGTTCATCGCCAAGGTGGCGGAGGGCGACTTCGAGGCCGCCTACCAGATCATTGCCGCCGACAGCGCCCTGCCCGCCGTGTGCGGCCGCGTCTGCCCCCAGGAGACCCAGTGCGAGAGCAAGTGCGTCCGGGGCATCAAGCATGAGAGCGTGGGCATCGGCCGCCTGGAGCGGTTCGTGGCCGACTGGCACAATGCCAACTCCACCGAGAAGCCGGCGAAGCCCGCCTCCAACGGCCACAAGGTGGCTGTCATCGGTTCCGGCCCCGCGGGCCTGACCTGCGCCGGAGACTTGGCCCGGAAGGGGTACGAGGTCACCGTGTACGAAGCCCTGCATCTGGCCGGCGGCGTGCTGGTGTACGGCATCCCCGAGTTCCGTCTGCCCAAGTCTATCGTCCAGAAGGAAGTGGACGGGCTCAAGGAGCTGGGCGTGAAGATCGAGACCAACGTGGTGGTGGGCCGGTCCATCACCATTGACGAGCTCATGGAGCAGGAGGGCTTCGAGGCCGTGTTCATCGGCTCCGGCGCGGGCCTGCCCATGTTCATGCACATCCCCGGCGAGAACCTGAAGGGCGTTTACTCCGCCAACGAGTTCCTCACCCGGATCAACCTGATGAAGGCCTATAAGGAGGGCTCCGACACCCCCATCATGCCCCTGAAGGGCAAGAAGGTGGCCGTGGTGGGCGGCGGCAACGTGGCCATGGACGCCGCCCGCTGCTCCCGCCGTCTGGGCGCCGATGTGTACATCATTTACCGCCGTTCCGAGGCCGAGCTTCCCGCCCGTGCCGAGGAGGTGGAGCATGCCAAGGAAGAGGGCATCATCTTCAAGACCCTCAACAACCCCACCGAGATCCTGGGCTACAACAACCCCGAGGATAAGCGTGATCCCAAGAACGGCTCCGTCTGCGGCCTGAAGTGCGTGGAGATGGAGCTGGGCGAGCCTGATGCCTCTGGCCGCCGCCGTCCCATCGTGAAGGAAGGCAGCGAGTTCGAGATGGAGATGGACTGCGTCATCATGGCACTGGGCACCAGCCCCAACCCCCTGATCAAGTCTACCACCAAGGGCCTGGAGATCAACAAGCGGGGCGGCATCATCGTCAACGAGGACGGCCTCACCAGCCGCGAGGCGGTGTACGCCGGCGGCGATGCCGTCACCGGCGCGGCTACCGTCATCCTGGCCATGGGCGCGGGCAAGACCGCCGCGTCCGCTATTGACGAGTATCTGAACAAGTAATTCCGTTTTTGCCGCATGGCGTATCCCTGCGGCGGGAAGGCCGCTCCGGATCGTGTTCGGAGCGGCTTTCTCCACGAAAAATCACGCTGAAAAGGAGCCTGCAAACAATGGAACGCAGCTTTCACATGAGGAACCGGCAGGAGCTGTACCGCGCCATGCCGGACCACAGCCTCTTCGTCTGCTTTGCCGGGCGGATACTCCCCCAGTCGGCGGACGCGGAGTATCCCTTCTTCGCCAACCGGAATTTTGCCTACCTCACCGGCCTGGACGGGGCGGAGGTCCACGACTTTATTTTCCTGGCGAGAAAAGAGGGGGAATCGGTGGAAGAGACCGTCTTCGCACTGTCCCCGGACGCCATGGCGGAGCGCTGGACGGGCCGCCGGTTGAAGGAGGACGAGATCCGCTCCCGCAGCGGTGTGGAGCGGGTCCTGCCGGTGGAGCGCTTCCCTGCCGTCTTCCACGCCGCCGCGGGGCGCGGCCGGACGGTGGTGCTGGACCTCTGGAAGAAGAGTCCGGGGGACCCGGACACGGAGGCCTTCCGCTTTGCCGCCCGGGTGGGCCGGGACTATCCCTGGCTGGGGATCGAGAACTGCCACCGGCAGCTCTGCGTCCAGCGCACCATCAAGAGCCCGGAGGAGATCGCCGCTATGCGCAGGGCTGAAGAGATCACCAGGGCGGGGATCGAGGCAATGATGCGCGCCTCCCGCCCGGGCCTGTACGAGTATCAGTACAAGGCGGTCTTCGACCACGCCCTGGCCGACCGGGGTGTCCTGACGCCCGCCTTCCCCTCCATCATCGCGGCGGGGGAGAACAATTTCTGCATCCACTACTACAGTTACACCGGCCAGGCCCGGGACGGCGACCTGATCCTCAACGACGTGGGCGCGGCCTGGGACGGCATGTGTACCGACGTGTCCCGCAGCTGGCCCTGCAGCGGGACCTTCTCCCCCAGACAACGGGCCCTCTATGAGTGCGCCTACCGCACCTCCCAGCATATGTTTGAGATCATCCGTCCCGGGATGCCCATGGCGGATGTGGACCGGCTCTGCCACCAGTACTGCGGCGGCCTCCTGCGGGAGATTGGGCTGCTGGGGGAGGACGAGGCGCCGGAGAAGTATATGTGGCACGGCGGCGCCCACCATGTGGGCTGGGACGTCCACGACCAGGTGGACATGACCATGCCCGTGTCGGCGGGGATGGTCTTCTGCGTGGACGTGGGCATCTACGTGGAAGAGTGGGGCATCGGCTTCCGGCTGGAGGATAACTGTCTGGTGACGGAGGATGGCTGTGAGAATCTCTCCGCCGCCATCCCCCGGAGTATCGAGGAGATCGAGGCCTTCATGGCGGCCCGCTGAGTTGGGAAGAGGACCGGACATTTTTGGTTGACGGACCGGCGGACGGATGCTATAATGTCGGTTGCCGCCCGATACGGGCGGAAAACTTGTGTGTCAAACAGGAGAGACTGCATCCATATGAACGCAAAAAAACTGGCCGGCCACTTTCTGCGTCCCCGCATGGGACGCCGGCTGCTGGCGCTTGCGATCGGTCTGACCGCGATGGGCGTCTGCATCGCGGTGTTCAACACGGTGGGCTTTGGGACGGACCCCTGCTCCACCTTTACCCTGGGGGTATCCGCCCGGACGGGCGTCACCTTCGGGACCTGTCAGCTGCTGTTCAATCTGCTGATGTTCATCCCGGTCATCCGCTGCGACCTGTCCCGGATCGGCATCGGGACCATCGGCAATATGGTGGGCGTGGGGTATATTGCGGATTTCTGTATGCGCGTGATCAACGCGAGGATCCCTCCAGACAGCCTCTCCATGGGACAGCGGGTCCTGATGTTCGCGGTCAGCATGGCGGTCTTTTTGGTGGCGGCCTCCTTTTATATGGTGGTCGATCTGGGCGTTGCGCCCTACGACGCCATCCCCCAACTGATCGCGGCCCATACCAAAAAGTTGAGCTACCGCGCGGTCCGGATGATCTGGGACATCTCCATGCTCTCCATGGGCTTCCTGCTGGGCTCGACCATCGGGCTGACCACGCTGATCACGGGCTTTTTCCTGGGGCCCGCGATCACGCTGGTAGCGAAGCGCGTCCACGGGTGGTTCGAGTAGCCCTCTGCCGTGGGGCTCAGCGCCGAAAAGTGCAAAACGAACGGGACTCCACGAAAACCGTAGGGTCCCGTTCGTTTTATCAGGAAATGGTATTATGACTGTTCCTTGATCCGCTTGGCCATGATGGCCGCTTGATACCGGGGGATCAGCGCCATGGGCTCCTTGCCGTCGGTGATGCCCAGCTTGACGGCCTCCTCCAGCTCCTTCTGCGCCCAGCCGGGGACCGGCTGCTTGCTGAGATAGTCGTTCAATGCGTCATAGACCTCTTTTCCCGTCATGTCTTCCTCCTTGTCCAGATCGTCAAATGCTCTGATATAGGCTGTTACCAGCGTCTTGCTGCGCTCCCTGCGGAACACGCCGCCGCCGTTGGACTGGCTCCCGGCCTCCCCGGCGGAGGTGTTGCCCTCAATAGCGGTGACGGTGTTTGCGGTCACGCTTTCCACGATGCCGGTATGGCCGAAGCTGTAGATGATGATATCCCGGGGCTTCGGCACGGAGACCACCTGCTCCGGATGGTGCTTCTGGTACCAGGAGAGCATATTTGAGCAGCTGGCCGTCCGGTGGGGCAGCGGCTGCCCCGCCTGGTCGAAGCACCACAGCACGAACATCATGCACCAGGGATTTCCGTCCAGCCCGTACCACGCGCCGTATTTCGTCCGGTTGCTCCCGGAAGGGCTCTCCGTATTCCCCAGCTCTGCGGCGGCAATTTTCAATACGTCTTCAGCCATCTTTTCCCTCCATGGCAGCCCGCATCTTCTGAGACTGGGTGCCGAAATAGAATGAGATGATCACCGCGTAGATGGTCATAAAATCCTGTGAGATGTCCCCCTTGAGGGCCATGACCGCGAATACGGCGGTCAGAGCCAGCGTCACCAGGGACTTGACGCTCAGCAGGGTCCCCAGCCGCTTGATAATGGTTTCGTTCATGTCAGAACCTCCTGTTCGCTGCGCGAGTTTTCAACATTTTGGCCCTCGCCGGGAGGAGCAGGCCCATGAGGGGCGGGACCGCGTGGGATGTCTTCATGACGCATCAGCCCTCCTCTCCAAATTTTCGATCCGGCGATTTGCCGCCTTGATCTTCTCCTCCTGGAGTTCCGTCCGTTCCTCCACCTGGTACATCCGCTCGATGAGATTGTTGTGGGCCTGGACCCGCTTTTCCAGCTGCTCCAGCCGGTAGCTGGTCAGCCGCGCCGATGCGAGCACGCCCAGGATCGACCCGATGGCCGACCCAGCCAGCCCGATCAGCGATACAATGATAGCATCCAAGAAATCAGCTCCCCCTTTTATTTATATGATGCAGAGACGGCCGGCGCCCTTCTCCGATGAGGGCCGCCCCTGCATTGACAGGGGAATGGCTGGATAGTTGCCCCAGAACGGACAACGGCGTTTTTGACAAAAATACGGCGGCGGATCACTTTTCGATCCGCCGCCGTGCTGATTTATCTGAAGTTAGAACCTGTATTCATAATCGGGGGATGCCGGATGGACGAGGATTTTTCTTGTCAGACAAGGAGATTTTCCGTAGCCATACTGACGTATGGCAAGGGGAATCGACGCAGTATGGCGGGAAAAAGACCGGCCAGACGGCGTGCAACGGTTATGAATACAGGTTCTTAGATACGTCCGTACATCCGGGTATACAGGAACAGTTTTTTTGCCAGCGCGGGGCTGGCCTCGCCGGGGAGCAGACGCCACTGCCAGTTGCCGGATGGCGTGCCGGGGGTATTCATCCGGCCCTCGGCGCCCAGGCCCAGGCAGTCCTGCATCTGCACCACGAAGGTATCCGCCACCGAGGACATGCCGCCCCGGATCATCCCCCAGTGGAAGCCCTCCGCCTCGTTGAGTCCCAGGTACTTCCGGGCCATGGTGACGCTGGAGCGGTCAGCCTGCTCCCGCCACTGCATGACGGTCTCGTTGTCATGGGTGCCCACATAGCAGACGCAGTGGCGGCCGTATGTATGGGGCAGGTAGTTGCTGGGCTCGCGGGTGTCGAAGGCGAACTCCAGCACCTTCATACCGGGGAGCTCGGACTGCTCCAGCAGCTCGTGGACCGCAGGAGTCAGGAAGCCCAGGTCCTCGGCGATGAATTGCAGGTCGTGGAACCAGGAGGTGAGGGTGCCGACCAGATCCATGCCGGGGCCCTTCCGCCAGCGGCCATTCTTGGCGGTAGTCTCGCCGTAGGGCACCGCCCAATAGCTCTCCATCCCGCGGAAGTGGTCGATCCGGATGACGTCGAACAGGCGGCCCGCGCCCTCCACCCGGCGGATCCACCAGCCGTAGCCGTCCTTCTTCATCCGGTCATAGTCGTAGAGGGGGTTGCCCCACAGCTGGCCGTCGGCGGTGAAGTAATCCGGCGGGACGCCGGAGACCTCGGTGGGTACCAGGTCCTCCCCCAGCTGGAAGAACTCCGGTTCCGCCCACACGTCGGCGGAGTCCATGGCCACATAGATGGGCATGTCGCCGATGATCTGGATGTCCAGGGAGTGGATATAGTCCCGCAGGGCGTTCCACTGCTGGAAGAAGAGATATTGCAGATAGGCGTAAAAATCCACGTCAGCCGCCAGCTCCCGGCGGTAGCGGCTGAGGGCTTCGGGCTTGCGCAGGCGGATGTCCTCATCGGGCCATTCGAGCCAGCTCTTCATGCCGAAATGACTCTTTACGGCCATATAGAGGGCGTAGTTTTCCAGCCACTTGTTCTCCCTGCGGAAGGCGTCCACCGCCTCGCGGTCCCTGGGGTGACCCTTCTGGAAGGCCTTGCGCAGGATGGTGAAGCGGGCGTCATAGATCTTCCCGTAGTCCACATAGCGGGGCTGGGTCCCCCAGTCCGCCGCCTCCAGGTCAGAAGGGTCCAGCAGGCCGTCCTCCGCCAGGAGGTCCAGGTCGATGAAATAGGGGTTTCCGGCAAAGGTGGAAAAGCTCTGATAGGGGCTGTCACCGTAGCTGGTGGGCCCCAGGGGAAGGAGCTGCCAGTATTTTTGTCCGGCGGCGTGAAGGAAGTCAGCGAAGGCGTAGGCCTCACGGCCCAGGGTGCCGATGCCATGGGGGGAGGGGAGCGCGGAGATGGGCAAAAGGATGCCGCTGCTGCGGTCCATAAGCGATCACTCTTTCTTTTCGGTATTGGGGCGATATCGCCATCTGTACTATCTTACCATCCCATTCGCCCGGTGTAAAGGGAGAAAAGCTGGGAGAGCAAAAAAAGTTATTAGAAAAATGTAAAAAGAGCTCTTGACAAGCGGGAGATTTTGGGGTATACTAATTCCTGCCTGATCGGTCCGCCGGTCGATATGGCGGCGTAGCTCAGTTGGCCAGAGCATTCGGTTCATACCCGAAGTGTCACCGGTTCGAATCCAGTCGCCGCTACCATGGTCCTTTGTGGGCCAAGCCCTTGGCGCGTTGGTCAAGCGGCTAAGACACCGCCCTTTCACGGCGGTAACACGGGTTCGATTCCCGTACGCGTCACCACGGACGGGAGGAATCGCTCCCGTCTATATGGAGGCTTAGCTCAGCTGGTTAGAGCGCATGCTTCACACGCATGAGGCCACTGGTTCGAGTCCAGTAGTCTCCACCAAACCCCGTCAAATCCGAACGGATTTGGCGGGGTTTCTTCTGCTTTCAGTACTTTTCAGGTGCGTTTATTTTTCGGCTTCTGGTGTGACCCACGCGCTGACCCATACGGGGATAGACTGGGATAGGACGGGGCAGCACCGAACGGGATTTTCTCGTCCGGCGCTGCCTTTTTTCGGAAATATTTTTGTTACATCGCTTGGCTGATGACCGCGCCGATAGTGTCCGCCGCGTCCTGCTTCATCTGGGCTGTGGCGTGGGTGTAGGTGTTGAGGGTGAAGCCTGCGGAGTAGTGGCCCAGGGCTCCAGAGAGGGTTTTCACATCCACGCCGTTCTTGAGGGACAGGGTGGCGAAAAGGTGCCTCATGTCGTGGAAGCGGATGTGCTCCGCGCCAATGGCTTTCAGTATTTTGTCGTGAATGCGCCGGAAGGCGTCCGGGTCGTACATGGTGCCGGTTTTGGGCGAGGGGAACATATACGGATTTTGGGGATGTTTTCGGTGTTCCTCGATCAGCAGGTCCACCGCCTGTTGCGGGATCGCTAGTGTCCGGATGGAGTTCTGTGTCTTGGGCTGGCTGACGACCAGTTCGCCGTTGATCCGGTTGACCTGTTTTGTGACGGAGATCGTCCGGGCTGTCGCGTCTAGGTCAGTCCAGAGAAGAGCCAGCAGTTCGCCTCGCCGTAGCCCGGTGGTCAGCTCCAGGTAGAACAGGGCGAGGAGGCCGCGGCGGTCTGCTTCTGCCAGATAGAGGCCGATTTTCTCCTGTGGGAGGATATGCATCTCCTTCTTTTCCAGCTTTGGTAGTTTGCAACCTTTTGCAGGGTTTGCCAAGATCAGCCGCTCTGCTACCGCCTGCTCCAGGCAGTTGCTCAGTAGGGTGTGGACGCCGCATACTACTCGAGGACTGAGGCTTTTGTCCCTCAGCTCAACTTGGTTGTCACGCTGGACACGCCCGCTTTTCTGAAGTTTGTTGTAGAACCGCTGGATCTGGATAGTCGTCAGTTTCTCCAGTTTGATACTGCCGATGCCGGGGATGATGTGGTTGTTGATGTAGTTCTGGTAGTATAATTTTGTGTTGGGCCGGAGCCGGGGTTCGGCGTAGACCTCGTACCATGTGGTGAGCCAGGTTGCCACCGTATAATTGCTGGTCTTGGTGATGTCCAGCTGCTGACTGTCAGCGATGGCCTTTGCCAATTTCTCCTTGACCTCTGCCTGGGTCTTGCCCAGGACACTCTTGGTGATCCGCTTGCCGGTAGCTGGGTCGTAGGCTGCCGTGTATCGACCCTCCCAGCGTCCATCCTTCCGTTTACGGATGTTCCCTTCTCCGTTTGCTCTGCGTTTTGCCATTGTGCAGCGCCTCCTTTCAGCGACACACAATACCATTAGCTGGCCTCAATATCCAGCGCGGGACGGCAGAGTTATCAGTTTGTTATCATTTGGCTGTGGGGAAAATTTTCCTTCTATTTATACATTTCCCCTGTCGCACGGGGAGGGCATAGGTTTTCGTTGTTAACAGAAATTCACTACGGAAAAAATGGTGCTGCCATACAGTGGCCATTAGGGGTAAAATATTGCCATCACGATTTTTATGAGGTCTTAAAAATGGAAAGTATACTGATTGCATTGATTGGCGTAGGTGGAACTCTGCTGGGTACTTTAATAGGCTGGATACTTAATTCCATATCGTATCGAATCGGACGGACAAAAATATATGGAACGCTTGTGACTACAGTAACAATTCCACCCGTCTCCATAACTGGGAACGTGTCAAGGGTTAAGCCGAGTGGTCCTAGGTATTCTATGAATTGTGTTGCTGTTAATAGTCGACAGATACCGGTTATCCTTGAGAGCTTTTGCATAGAAATGCAGGCTGACCGTAACAAGGAACCCATACGACTATCAGTCTATGAGTTTGAGGATGACTGTTGCACTATGGAGAATGGGCTGAAGGTTTCGGCACAGATCGCGTTGCGGCGGCAGTATATTCTTCCTCGCACACTATATGAGTTCTCGATGAAGATAGGCTGCTCCGACCCACAGATACAATTCAGCCGCTTGACACTTATTGCCTTTGATGAACGGCATAAGCGTCACAAATTTTTAGTTTATGATGGATGGGAATCAACGCCACCAAAAGATATTCCCCCAAAATCAGCTGTTTGATTTGCATATTTCTCCCATCCCATGGGGAGGGCGTTTAGCCCTCCCCACATTGCCTTTCAACCCAGAGAAGGAATTTGTCCTTCGGGATGATGATCCTGCTGCCTACCTTCATGGACGGAAATTCTCTGCTGTGTGCCAGTTCATAAGCCCCGGCCCGGCTGATGCCCAGCACCTTCGCTATGTTTGGTACCGAAAGCATCAAGGGCAGATCATCGTAGGTTTTGTAGCTGGATTTATTCATCATCACTATCCTCTGCATCCGGTGGCCTGTACTGATACTCCGCCGCATCCCGGAACGAGATGTATCCGCAAGTCTTTTTGACATTTTGGATGCACCTGCCGCGCACTTTCTCTACTACCTCCGGACTGGCATTGATTTCGGCCGCCAGGATGTTCATCACGATGTCCATCTCCACCGCCAGCTTGAACAGCAGACGGCTAATATGATTCTCGCTGTTATGCACCGTGCCTTTGAACGCGGACACCAGCATTGGCGGCAGATATTGGACCGCATTTTCTGCGGAAACATATCCGGCGTAATATTTTGCGGCTTCCTCCAGAAATTCGCTCCTGCTTTTGCAGTTCGCCTGCTGGATCGCGCCGTCCATCATCGCCAACGTGGACGGATACATCCATACCGGGATTCGTTCTTTTGTTTCTCTATGGAACTCTGTTTGAGCTTGCTTTTTTGCCATATTGACCTCCTTCGTTGGTGTAGACCACCTGCCACAGCTACCTAAAAAATGGCTGTAACTGCTGGTACTATTGAATTTGTTACTATCCCGACCACCTCTCGCAGCAAAATCGGAAATTTCCGACCACCTACCAAAAGCCCCCGACCCGCTCTGCGGGGCGATGTTCGTCCGGCGGGAGGGCGCTTGCGACCACCTGCCTTTATCCTGCACTTTTTTCTTCTTCTGCACTCCCTGTCCGCTTTGGGCATTTTGCCGAATGACCGTCCTTCCCTACTTCGGTCACAAACGCCTCAACACGGCGTTTTGGGCTCGTCTGGTGTGGGTTGCCACCTTCCTCCGAGAAGCGGCACACGGGGCCTTACAGGGGCAACAGTGGGGTATCTGGGCGGCAGGTCCGGAGCGTCCTCCGAACCCAACTGCCTTTTGATTCATACATTTCCCCTGTCACTGAGGCGGCTGCCACTCGCTGCGATCCAGCAGGTAGTAGCGGTTGCAGGTCTGGCGGTGGCTACCATTCTTCAACATTTGTACGTTGCCTTTGATGTCGATGAACCCCTTGGCCTGC
>CAJTVO010000114.1 GCA_910579485.1 uncultured Oscillospiraceae bacterium
GCTTATTTTGCAAAATTTTCAAGTATTTCTTGTGATAATTTACCCTTGACAAAAGCTCTCTGAAGATAACGCAAATGGTAAACTTTCTGACAGCAGATTTCAAATGCTCTCTGACGATTACGAACAGGAACAGGAAGAACTGCGGGAAAAGCTGTTGCAACTAAATGAAGAAATTAACCGACAGGAAGAACAGGCAGAGAACATTGAACGGTTCATTAGTAAGGTACATGAGTATCTTGACATGGACGAACTGACACCCGCCGTATTGAATGACATGGTGAAAGCAGTTTACGTCCATATGCCGGACACTTCAAACGGACACAGGGAACAGCA
Source organism: uncultured Oscillospiraceae bacterium (assembly GCA_910579485.1). Taxonomy (GTDB): domain Bacteria; phylum Bacillota; class Clostridia; order Oscillospirales; family Oscillospiraceae; genus Pelethomonas. The sequence continues at coordinate 334 of CAJTVO010000114.1, forward strand.
GATTGACATATCCTATGACCTTGTGGGAATACTCCCCGCGTCCCTGCTGAACGACTTACAAAACGGAGAAACGGCATAGCCAACGCTACGCCGTTTCCAAAAAACAAATCTAATACTGTCTTACGAGTATCTAACTTACCCCGGCGGTTTTCTTCCTCCAGCAGTTCATAAAACGCCTGCTGGATCAAAGGGTCAAGGCCGCTGGTCGGCTCGTCCATGATAACCAGCTTGGGGCGCGTGATCAGAGCGGAAACAATGCCGACTTTCTTCCTGTTCCCCAGGGACAGGTCGGAGATCCTGCGGTATATATCCAGATCGAGCCGCGCCGCCAGATCATTCACCCTTGACCAGCAATCCATGCCGTAAAGATCGGCGGTGTACTGCAAGAGCTGGTGGACCTTCATGTTCTCATAGTAGCTGTCCTCGCTGGGGAGATAGCCCACGTTTTTGGCGATCTCGCTGGCCTGGGTCTGACAGTCCAGGCCAAAGATCGCGGCGCTGCCCCCGGTGGGGCGGATCAGTCCCATCAATGTGCGGATGGTCGTAGATTTCCCCGCGCCGTTGGGCCCGATAAAGCCGAAAATTTCCCCGGCGTTGACGGAAAAGGTGAGATCGCTGATGCCCCGGTGCTTTCCATAGCTTTTCGTCAACCCGTTCAAAGCGATGATCTGCTCGTTCATAACAGATATTCCTCCTTGTAAAAGTTGCGGCGGATCGCCGCGATCATTTTTTGAAACTCCTCTACCAGCAAGTCGTATTCCGTGCGTTCCTCACTGCGGCAGCGGGCGGCGTAGCCCTCCGCCATCAGCATCAGGATTTGAAACACCGTTTCAGCGTCATTGGGATTTTTGAATTTCGCGGCATCGTTCTTTTTCAAAATAAGGTCACTTCTGAATCTGCCTGTTTCCTCCCGGAAGGCCGCAAGCGTGTCGCTGGCCTCTGCCGCCGTCTCCGACCATGCGCTTGCGATAAATTGAGAGATATACGGGTTCTTCTTCAAAATTTCCGCCTCCGTAAGACTGGATGCCAGAACTCTGTCAAACAAGTCCGAATCCTCTCCAAACGCGCTTTGCTGGAAAGAATCCGTGATGATTTTTCCAGCGTAGTCAAGCAGATACCCATACAGCTGCTTTTTGCTGCCGAAGTATTGGAAAACGGATGCCTTTGAGATATGCGCCGCCACCGCGACGTCATTGATGGAGGCTTTGTCATACCCATGCTTGCCGAAGCATTGGAGGGCGGCGTTGATGATCTGGACTTGCTTTTGCTCACTGAGCGCAAAAAATTTCTCCAATATGGTCACATCCTTTCGATAACCGAATCGGTCACTATCTGCATTGTATCACGAATAACCGAATCGGTCAATATAGATTTGCAATATTTCAGCGATTTATTAAAACGGGCCGGACAATGATTCGCCCGCCCCTTTGGTGTCTGGACATGAAAAAGGGCCGCAGACTTTTTCGAAATCTGCGGCCCCATAGAAAAATCTTATTGAAAATGAGAATTAAATTTTTACGCGGTTGCCCGATCCAAGGAAACTGTCCCCCATTTTCGAAACCTATTCGAGGGAAGACAAACCTCCGCGTTGTCACGTACGGAAGCAAGTCGATGCCTAGGTCAGGTACCGGACCAGCGCAGCCGGGCTCATAAAAGGCTGTCGCGTCGCACCTTGAAAAACCAATAGTATCCATAAATCAGCGGCTGACAGGCTTAGAGCCTGCCAATGATCTCTCCGATCAGCCGTTTGAACTGTACCGCCACCCGGTCGGCGGTCTCCTGGACTTCCTTGTGATCCAGGGGCTTGCCGGACATACCGGCGGCCAGATTGGTGATGCAGGAGATGCCGCAGACCTCCAGACCCATGTGCTTTGCCGCCAGGGCCTCGCAGGCGGTGCTCATGCCTACCGCGTCGCCGCCCCAGGCCCGGCACATGCGGATCTCGGCGGGGGTCTCATAGGCGGGGCCGGTGAGCTGGACGTACACGCCCTCGTGAAGGGGGATGTCCAGCGCCGCCGCGGTCTCCTTGACAATAGAGCGCATCCGGCGGCTGTAGACCTCGCTCATATCCGGGAACCGGGGCCCAAGCTCGTCCAGGTTGGGCCCGATGAGGGGGCTGGGTACGCCGGTGGTGATGTGGTCCGTCAGGAGCATGAAGCATCCGGGCTGGAAGCCGGGGTTGATGCCCCCGGCCGCGTTGGTGAGGACCAGCTTTTTTGCGCCCATGAGCCCCATGAGCCTTGTGGGCAGCACCACATCCTGCATGGGATAGCCCTCATAGAAGTGGACCCGGCCCTGCATGATGACCACGGGAACGCCTTGGACCCGTCCGAAGACGAACCGGCCCTTGTGCCCCGCCACCGTGGAGGTGGGGAAGCCCTCGATGGCCGTATACTCAAGGGTCTCCTCGATGTCGATCTCGTCGGCGTAATCGCCCAGGCCGGAGCCGAGGATCAGGGCGATCTCCGGCTGGAAGCTGGTCCTGGCCCGGACGCTCTCCAGGCACGTCTGCAATTTCCTGTATACTTCGCTCATATGTGAGTCTCCTTTCTATTTGAACGACATTCCGCTGGGGTCCAGATGGACCTTCTGAGAAAGGAAGTCCCGCAGCGCCTGATGCTGGGCGCGGTCAACGATGATACGGGTCCCCTCCTTGGAGATCAGGCCCTCGTCCAGAAATTTCTGAATGCCCCGGTTGACGCTCTTCACGCACAGCCCGCTCTCGTTGGCCAGTCGCTGGCGGCTCTCCCGGAGCAGCAGGACCCCGTCGGTGCTGTACTGCTCGTAGCGTCCCACCAGCAGCAGGGCCAGCCGGTCGGCGCCCTCCAGGAACAGCAGCACCCGGTTGTGCCGGGCCTCCTTGTTCAAGTACTCGCACACCAGCTTGGCCTCGTACCGCAGGGCCTGCATGTCGGCGTACATCCACTTTTCGAACTGGGGCCTGGGGAGCTTGACCAGGGTGCAGTCCGTGACGGCCCGGAGGGTGGTCATATAGGAGTCCAGCTCCATGATGAACTCCATGCCGCCGAAGGCGTACACCTTGTCGAAGCGCATGTAGTCGTAGAGGGTCCCCAGCACCCGGTAGTCCGTGGCCTCGATGGTGCCCCGGCCCACAAAGAAGATGGTGTCCGCGGGGTCGCCTTCCCGGATGAACACGTCGCCGCTTTTCAGCTCCTCCACCTGGAACATTTCCATGAGCCAGAGCGGGGCGCTGCGGAAGTAGGTCTCGAACTGCTCCTGCCGTCCCCGGTCGATGTCCCTGAGGAAGGGCAGTGCGCTGTATAAGTGCTTGATCATCCGCCGGCCTCCTCTCTCCCTGAAAGGGCTGTTATACCAGCTCCTTCAGCAGGGAATGTCCGATGGTCCCCTCCGGCATGGACACGCCGAAGTTGTCCGCGATGGTAGCGCCGATGACCGCGAAGGAGTCCGCCTCCGGCAGGGGGCCGCCCTCCGCCATCCTCTTGGACCAGGCCAGGAAGGGCACGTACTCCCGGGTGTGGTCGGTGCCCGTGTAGGTGGGATCGTTGCCGTGGTCCGCCGTGAGGATGAGCAGATCGTCCTCACGCAGCCGCTCCAGCAGGACCCCCAGGTTCCTGTCGAACTTCTCGATCTCCCGGCCGTAGCCCTCCACGTTCCGCCGGTGGCCCCACAGGGCGTCGAAGTCCACCAGGTTGGTGAAGCACAGCCCTTGGAAATCCTTGCCGCAGAGCTCGATGGTCTGCTCCATGCCGTGGACGGAGCTGTCGGAGTGATAGGTCTCCGTGATGCCCTCGCCGCAGAAGATGTCGTTGATCTTTCCCACGCCGATGACGTCCAGTCCCGCGTCCTTCATGGCGTTCAGCACTGTGAGCCCGGTGGGCTTCAGGGCGTAGTCGTGGCGGTTGCTGGTGCGCTTGAACTCGCCCTTTTTCTTTCCCACGTAGGGCCGGGCGATGACCCGGCCTACCCGCCACTCCTCCCGGGACAGGGTGATCTCCCGGGCGATCTCGCAGCATCGGTAGAGATTTTGAAGATCGAAGGTCTCCTCGTTGCCGCAGATCTGTAAGACCGAGTCGGCGGAGGTGTAGACGATCATGGCCCCGGTCTCGATCTCCTCCTCCGCCAGCTCCTCCAGGATGGCGGTGCCGCTGGCGCTCTTGTTGCCGATGACCCGCTTGCCGCACCGCTTCTCCAGCTCCGCGATCAGCTCCGGGGGGAACCCGGTGTCGGTGAAGGTGTGGAAGGGGCTCTCGGTTTTGATGCCCATCATCTCCCAGTGCCCGGCCATGGTGTCCTTGGCGTTGCTGGCCTCGGCCATGCGCATGTAGCGCCCCAGAGGGCGCTCCACGCCGGACATCCCGCCGCCGCAGTGGAGGTTCAGAAACCCCAGCTTTTGCAGATTGGGGATGTCCAGCGTCCCCATGCGCTCCAGAATGTGTCCGAAGGTATCCACGCCCACGTCGCCGAACCTCCGGGAATCGGGCATGGCCCCGATCCCCAGAGAATCCAGCACGATGGCGAATACCCGCTTATATTCGCTCATATCGCTTACCTCTTTTTAGATGTTACGCCAAATTGCCCGGCCCGAACCCCAGGGGCAGCAGCTCCCGGAGGGTGAAGACCTCGTACTGCTCCCGGCTGGTGGCCAGAATGATCTGGAAGGTCTCCGGGTCGCAGAACTCCATCATCACCTGCCGGCACACGCCGCAGGGGGCGGCGTACTCGGTGAGCACGCCCTCCTTGCCGCCCACGATGCAGATGGCGTCAAAGCGCCGATCTCCCTCGCTGACGGCCTTGAAAAACGCGGTGCGCTCGGCGCAGTTGGTAGGGCCGTAGGCGGCGTTCTCGATGTTGCAGCCGCCGTAGAGCTTTCCGTCCTTGGTCAAAAGGGCGGCGCCCACCTTGAAGTGGGAGTAGGGTGTGTAGGAAAAGTTCAGCTGCTCGATAGCCAGATCGATCATTTTCTCCGCAAGCGCTTTTTCCATAGCGGTCTGCCCTCCTTAATAGCCGGAAGCGGCTTCGTTCTTCACCAGCTTGACGATCCGGCTGGTGCCCAGACGGTCCGCGCCCAGGGCCAGGAACTTCTCCGCGTCGTCCAGGGAGGAGATGCCGCCCGCGGCCTTGATCTTCACCTTGGGGCCCACGTGCTTGGCGAACAGCTCCACGTCGGCGAAGGTGGCCCCGCCCTTGGAGAAACCGGTGGAGGTCTTGATATAGTCCGCCCCGGCGTTGGTCACCAGCTCGCACATCTTGATCTTTTCCTCATCGGTGAGCAGGCAGGTCTCAATGATGACCTTCAGGACCTTGTCCCCGCAGGCAGCCTTCAGGGTGCGGATCTCGTTTTCCACCAGGTCGTACTTCCCGTCCCGCAGCCAGCCGATGTTGATGACCATGTCGATCTCCACCGCGCCGTTGGCGATGGCGTCCTTGGTCTCGAACTCCTTGACGGCGGTGGTCACATTCCCGTTGGGAAAGCCGATGACGGTACACACGGCCATCTTATCCCCCAGATACTCGCTGGCCTGCTTCACATAGCAGGGGGGGATGCACACGGAGGCGGTGCCATACGCCACCGCGTCGTCGCAGATCTGCTTGATCTCCGCCCAGGTGGAGGGCTGAAGGAGCAGGGTGTGGTCTACATGCTTCAGGATTTCCTTGTTATCCATGTTCTTGCGTTCTCCTAACTTACTTGTTGTTCTGGTCCGCCCGTATCATGTTCCGGATGGCCTCCACGGCAACCTGGATGGCTCCGTCGGTGTCGTGGACCACGGGGTTCTCCATGCCCAGCCGCTCCCGCTCCTGGTTGGCGACCACCATGAAGCAGGACCCGCAGCGCACCTTCAGGGCGCTGGCCACCACGAACAGGGCCGCCGACTCCATCTCGCTGGCCAGACAGCCCAGACGCTTCCATGCTTCCCACTTATTGAGAAGTTCATAACTCACCGGCTTCACTTCCGGCTCATGCTGGCCGTAGAAGGAGTCCTTGCACTGGACAACGCCGGTGTGGAAATCGAAGCCCTTCCCCTTGGCGGCGGCTACCAGAGCGTTGGTGACCTCCAGGTCCGCCACGGCGGGGAACTCGATGGGGGCGTACTCCCGGCTGGTGCCCTCCATGCGGATGGCGCCGGTGGCCACCACGATGTCGCCGCTCTTCACCGGGGTCTGCATCCCGCCGCAGGTGCCGATGCGGACGAAGGTGTCCGCGCCGCAGCGGACCAGCTCCTCCATGGCGATGGAGGCCGAGGGCCCGCCGATGCCGGTGGAGGTGACGCTGACCTTCACCCCGTCCAAGGTGCCGGTGTAGGTCACGTACTCCCGGTTGTCGGCCACCAGGGCGGGGCCGTCAAAGTACTGGGCGATCTTTGCCGAGCGCTTGGGGTCGCCGGGGAGGATCACGTAGCGGCCCACCTCGCCGGGAGCCACCTGGATGTGATAGAGACGGCTGGCGTCTTCAGAATAATTTTTCATCGTCTTTCACCATTCCTTCAAAAGCTTATCGCTGTCCCTTGTCGTAGGGGATGCCCTCCGCCTTGGGGGCTCTGGACTTCTTGGAGACGAAGACCAGCACCACCAGGGAGATGATGTAGGGGAACATGTTATATACGGTGCTGGGCAGATTCAGGGCGACCAGCAGGTCGATGCCGGTATACACGTTGCTCAGCGCACGGAACAGGGCGAACAGCAGGGCCGCCAGGCCGATGTTCACCGGCTTCCACTGTCCGAAGATCATGACCGCCAGGGCCAGGAAGCCGAAGCCCGCCACGCCGTTCTCGAATTTCCACTCGCTGACGCCGGCGGTGATGTAGACCAGACCGCCCAGTCCGCCCAGGGCGCCGGAAATCAGCACGCCCGCGTAGCGCATCCTGTAGACGTTGATGCCCACGGAGTCCGCCGCCTGGGGATGTTCGCCGCAGGCCATGAGGCGCAGGCCGAACTTGGTCTTATACAGCACGATGTAAGAGGCGATCAGCACAAGCAGGGCGATGAGCATGAACCAGTTGAACTCAAATTTGCCGATGTTCATGAGGAACGCCTTCTTCGCCTGGCCGTACATGACCGTGGAGGACACGTTGTCCGTGCTCTCGGCCATGTTGATGGCCCGGACCAGGACCACGGCGGCGGCGGGGCCCAGCAGGTTCAGGGCCGTGCCCACCAGGGTCTGGTCGGCGTTGAAGCGGATGGCCGCCACGCCCAGCAGCAGGGAGAACAGCATCCCGATGGCTACCGCCGCCAGAATGACCAGCAGGATCATGACAAGGGCGGGGGTGCCAGCGGGGAGGAACTTCATCATCAGCGCGCCGCCCAGGGCGCCCATGACCATGATGCCCTCCAGACCGATGTTGATGACGCCGCTGTGCTCGGAGAAGCACCCGCCCAGCGCCACCAGCACCAGGACGGACGCAAAGATCAGGGTATATTGGATCAGCAGCAGCATTACGCTTTGCCTCCTTTCTTCGCCTTCTCGTCCCTCTTATCCAGCCAACGGTTGAACCAGAGCCGGAAGAAGAGGACGAAGCCGCACAGGTAAATGATGAACGCAGAGATCAGATCGGAGATCTGGGAGCAGTACATACTCTTGTCCACGTAGGTACCGCCGCTGGTGATGTGCTGGATGAAGTAGGAGGAGAAGATGGTGCCGATGGGGTTCAGGCCCCCCAGGAATGCCGCCGCGATGCCGTTGAAGCCCATGGCGGGAACGCTGGTCTGCTGGACCATCCACTGCTCGATGCCGGTGAGGTAGTAAATTCCAGCCGCGAAGCCGGCCAGGCCGCCCGCGATCATCATGGTGAGGATCACGTTGCGCTGCTCCTTCATGCCGCAGTACTTGGCGGCGTTCTTGTTGAGGCCCGTGGCCTTCAGCTCGTAGCCGAACTTGGTCTTCTCCAGGACCACCCACACCAGGACCGCCATGACGACCGCCAGGGGCAGGCCGATGGTGACGAACTCGTTGTTGGTGAACAGCTTGTCCAGGCCCAGGTTGGGAAGCAGGGCGCTCTTGTTGCCGCTGGACAGGGGGGTGGTGTAGGGAGTGGACTGCTCCTTGACGCCCACCAGGAGCATGTTCACGCAGTAGAGGGAGATCCAGTTGAGCATGATGCAGGAGATGACCTCGTTGACGTTGAAGTAGGCCTTCAGCGCGCCGGAGATGCCGCCCACCAGGGCCGCCGCGATGACGGCCACGATCAGGCACACGATCCAGGGCATTTTCAGCGCCAGGGCGCAGTAGAGACAAGCGCCCGCGCCCACCACGTACTGACCCGCCGCGCCGATGTTGAAGAGGCCCACCTTATAGGCGAACAGCACCGACAGGGAGCACATCAGCAGCGCCGAGGCGTTGACCAGGGTGGTGCCGAAGTATTTCATCGCGGCCGCGCCGCTGGGGTAGTAGAGGAAGTTCTTCAAAATGGCCGCGATAGCGCCCGCCGCGCCGCCGGGATTGATCACCAGCAGCACGATGAAGCCCACCAGCAGGCCCAGCACGATGCACAGCAGCGAGGCCAGGATGGTCTGGAAGCCGCTGTTGCGGAGAATGCTCTCCTTCTTTCTCAGATCCTGACTCACGATACCGACGCCTCCTTTCTCTTGGAGCCGGCCATGTAGAGACCCAGCTCCTCCACCGTGACGGTCTTGGGATCAAATTCGCCCACGATCTCCCCCTCGTACATGACCAGGATGCGGTCGGAGACGTTCATGACCTCGTCCAGCTCCAGGCTCACCAGCAGCACGCCCTTCCCGGCGTCCCGCTGGGCCACCAGCTGCTTGTGGATATACTCGATGGCGCCCACGTCCAGGCCCCGGGTGGGCTGGACGGCGATCAGGAGCTCCGGGTCCTTGTCGATCTCCCGGGCGATGATGGCCTTCTGCTGGTTGCCGCCGGACATGGCCCGGGCCTTGGTGGCGGGACCCTGCCCGGAGCGGACGTCGTACTGCTCGATGAGCCGGTTGGCATAGTCCCGGATGGCCTTCCGCTTCAGGAACCCGGCCTTGCTGGTGAACTCCGGCTCGAAGTACCGCTGCAGGACGATGTTGTCCTCCAGGGTGTAGTCCAGGACCAGGCCGTGCTTGTGCCGGTCCTCGGGGATGTGGCTCATGCCCATGAGGGCCAGCCGCTTGCGGATGGGCATGGTGGAGATGTCGGTGCCGTTGATGGAGATGGCGCCCTCCTTGAGGGGCTCCAGGCCGCTGAGGCCGTAGACGAACTCCGTCTGGCCGTTGCCGTCGATGCCGGCGATGCACACGATCTCTCCCCGGCGGACCTGCATGGAGACGCCGTTCACGGCGTTGTTCTTGTGGCGCTTGGAGGCCACGGTCATGCCCTTGATGTCCAGCACCACGTCCCCGGGCTGGGAGGGCTTCTTCTCCACCACGAAGTTGACGTCGCGGCCCACCATCATGGCGGACAGGCTCTCCGGGGTGGCGTCCTTGATGTCCACGGTGCCGATGTACTTGCCCTTGCGCAGGACGCTGCACCGGTCCGCCACCTCCATGATCTCCGCCAGCTTGTGGGTGATGAACAGGATGCTCTTGCCCTCCGCCGCCAGGTTCTTCATGATGCCCATGAGCTCATGGATCTCCTGAGGGGTCAGAACGGCGGTGGGTTCGTCGAAGATCAAAATTTCGTTGTCCCGGTAGAGCATTTTGAGGATCTCCGTGCGCTGCTGCATACCCACGGTGATGTCCTCGATGAGAGCGTCCGGGTCCACCGCCAGGCCGTACTTCTCAGAAAGGGCCAAGACCTTCTTCCGGGCCTCGTCCTTCTGGAGGAAGCCGCCCTTGGTGGTCTCCACGCCCAGGATGATGTTGTCCAGGACGCTGAAGCACTCCACCAGCTTGAAGTGCTGGTGGACCATGCCGATGCCCAGATCGTTGGCATCGTTGGGGTCGTTGATCTCGACCTTCTTCCCGTCCTTGCGGATCTCGCCCTCCTCCGGCTGATAGAGGCCGAAAAGCACGCTCATGAGCGTGGACTTTCCCGCGCCGTTTTCACCCAGAAGGGCGTGGATCTCGCCTTTTTTCAATTGCAGCGTGATGTTGTCGTTGGCAATAATGCCGGGGAACCGTTTGGTGATGTTCAGCATCTCGACCGCATACTCGGCCATACCTTACGCGCCTCCTTTGAATTGATGGTTGATTCAGGAATATTTTACGCCGGGACGGCTGGAAATGCCGCCCCAACGGGGCTGCGCCTGGAAAACTGGTTTAAGAACCTGTATTCACAACCGTAGCACGCCGTCTGTCCGGTCTTTTTCCCGCCATACTGCGTCGATTTCCCTAGCAATCC
>CAJTVO010000115.1 GCA_910579485.1 uncultured Oscillospiraceae bacterium
CTCCAACGTGAACCTGCCCTATGTCACCGCCGACGCTACCGGGCCCAAGCACCTGGACGTGACCCTCACCCGGGCCAAGTTCAACGAGCTCACCGCCCACCTGGTGGAGGCCACCATGGGCCCCGTGCGCCAGGCCATGAGCGACGCCGGCCTCTCCGGCAGCGATATCGCCAAGGTTCTGCTGGTGGGCGGCTCCAGCCGCATCCCCGCCGTTCAGGACGCCGTGAAGAAGATCACCGGCAAGGACGGGTTCAAGGGCATCAACCCCGACGAGTGCGTGGCCATGGGCGCCGCCATCCAGGCGGGCGTGCTCACCGGCGATGTGGAGGGCCTGCTGCTGCTGGACGTCACCCCCCTGTCCCTGGGCATCGAGACCATGGGCGGCGTATGTACCAAGCTCATCGAGCGCAACACCACCATCCCCGTGCGCAAGAGCCAGATCTTCTCCACCGCCGCCGACAACCAGACCAGCGTGGAGGTCAACGTCCTCCAGGGCGAGCGGGAGATGGCCGCCGCCAACAAGAGCCTGGGCCGCTTCCACCTGGACGGCATCGCGCCGGCCCGCCGGGGCGTGCCCCAGATCGAGGTCACCTTCGACATCGACGCCAACGGCATCGTCAACGTCTCCGCCAAGGACCTGGGCACCGGCAAGGAGCAGCACATCACCATCACCTCCTCCACCAACATGAGCAAGGAGGACATCGAGAAGGCCGTCAAGGAGGCGGAGCAGTACGCCGCCGAGGACGCCCGGATCAAGGAGTCCGTGGAGACCCGGAACAACGCCGACCAGATGGTCTATCAGGCGGAGAAGACCCTGGGCGAGATGGGCGACAAGATCCCCGAGGGCGATAAGAGCACCGTCCAGGCCGCCATCGACAAGCTGAAGGAGACCCTCAAGGGCGAGGACACCGCCGCCATCAAGGCGGACACCGAGGCCCTCCAGCAGGCCTTCTTCGCCGTCAGCGAGAAGCTCTACCAGCAGGCGGGCGGCCCCCAGGCCGGTCCCGGGCCCGACATGGGCGGCCAGCCCGGCGGGGAGGCCGGAGGCCAGCAGTTCTACGACGCGGACTACAAGGTCGTGGACGAGGACGATCAGAACAAGTAACGTATATGACCTGCAAATGGGACGGGGACGCGCTCCCCGCCCCGTTTGGAGTGTTTTGAGAGATTGGATGTGAGAGGCTATGGCAGAAAATAAACGGGACTACTACGAGGTCCTGGGCGTATCCAAGACCGCCACGGACGCGGAGATCAAAAAGGCCTACCGGAAGCTGGCCAAGGAGAACCATCCGGACCTCCACCCCGGGGACAAGGAGGCCGAGGCCCGGTTCAAGGAGGCCAACGACGCCTACGAGATCCTCAGCGACAGCGACAAGCGCTCCCGGTACGACCAGTTCGGCTTTGCCGGGGTGGACCCCAGCTACGCCGCCCAGAACGGCGGGGGCTTCGGCGGCGGGTTCGACGGGGGCTTCGACTTCGGGGACCTGGGGGACATCTTCGGCAGCTTCTTCGGCGGGGGCTTCGGCGGCGGGACCCGGTCCCGGACCGGCCCCCAGCGGGGGGACAGCCTGCGCATGGGGCTGACCATCTCCTTCGAGGAAGCCGCCTTCGGCTGTGAGAAGGAGGTCTCCCTGGAGCGGGTGGAGCAGTGCGAGACCTGTAAGGGCACCGGCGCGGCCCCGGGCACTAGCCCGGAGACCTGCTCCAACTGCGGCGGCTCCGGCACCGTCCAGCAGCGGCGGCAGACCCCCATGGGGGTCTTCGCCACCACCGGCCCCTGCCCCAAGTGCGGCGGCAAGGGGAAGATCATCTCCTCCCCCTGCAAGAACTGCGGCGGCTCCGGGCAGACCAGGAAGCGGAAGACCGTGAAGGTCTCCATTCCGGCGGGCATCGACAACGGGCAGATCATTTCCCTCCGGGGACAGGGCAACGCCGGGCGCAACGGCGGGCCTGCCGGGGACCTGCAGATCGTCATCTCCGTCCAGCCCCACCAGCTCTTCCGGCGGGACGGGGCCGATGTCTACTGCGACGCGCCCATCACCTTCACCCAGGCGGTGCTGGGCGGGGAGCTGGAGATCCCCACCATCGACGGCAAGGTGTCCTACACCCTGCCCGAGGGCACCCAGACCGGCACCACCTTCCGGCTCAAGGGCAAGGGCATCCCCGTGGTCAACGGCCGGGGAAGGGGCGACCAGTTCGTTACCGTACACATCGAGACCCCCCGGGGCCTCAACCGGGAGCAGAAGGAGGCCCTGCGGAAGTTCAGCGACACGCTGAAGGAACACAACTACAAGGAGCGGAAAAGCTTCTTCGATATGTTCAAGAAATAGGAGAAAAACGGTATGAAAATTTCTATCGCGTCCGACCACGGCGGATACGCGCTGAAGGAGGACCTGCGCGCCTGGCTGGCGGAGCAGGGCCACCAGGTGGAGGACCACGGCTGCCACGGGCTGGAGAGCTGCGACTACGCCGACTTCTGCGAACCCGCCGCCCGGGCGGTGGCGGAGGGGAAGTGCGAACGGGGCATCGTCATCTGCACCACCGGCATCGGGGCTTCCATCACCGCCAACAAGGTGAAGGGGGTCCGGTGCGCCCTGTGCAGCGAGCCCTGGAGCGCCCAGATGACCCGGCGGCACAACGACGCCAACGTGCTGGCCCTGGGGGCCGGGATCACCGGGCCCCTGATGGCCCGGCAGATCGTGGAGGCGTTCCTGTCCTTCCAGTTCGAGGGCGGGCGGCACCAGCGGCGGATCGACAAGATCGCGGCGGCGGAAAACAGGTGACGCCGTTTCCCTGAGAACGAGCCTTTCGGCGGAGAGCGTCAATAACGGCCCCCTATGCAGGCGGTTTCCTGCATAGGGGGCCGTTTGCTGATTCGCTGCTTTTCCCCCGGAGGGATCCCCGTCACTGGGGCGTCAGGTAGGCGTCCAGGGTCTGCACGCCGCCGGTCACCTGGTACTCGCCGCTTCCGGCGGGGAGGAACCAGCACTGGCCCTTTCTGACCTCCCGGGTCTCGCCGCCGCAGGTCAGGGAGCCCTGGCCGTCGGTGAACAGCAGGGCGTGGAAGGAGGTCCCGTCGCAGTCGCCCCGGAAGTCCCCCTGATGGCCGTCGGTGGTGAAGTACCGGCAGTCCCCCAGATGCTCCCCGAAGTCCAGCGCCGGGGCGGGACGGCGGTCCGTCACCGCAAGGGCCTTCTCCACGTGGAGGGCCCGGGGCTTCCCGTCCGCCCCCAGGCGGCCGTAGTCGAAGACCCGGTAGGTGACATTGGAGTTCTGCTGGATCTCCGCGATCACCAGCCCCGCGCCGATGGCGTGGAGGGTGCCGGAGGGGATGAAGAACACGTCTCCCGGCTTCACGGGCACCTTCCGCAGCACCTCCGTCAGGGTGCCGTCGGAGACGCGGCTGGAGAACTCCTCCAGGCTGACCTCCCGGTCGAAGCCGTAGTAGAGGGAAGCGCCGGGCTCGGCGTCCAGCACCACCCACATCTCCGTCTTGCCATACTGGCCCTCATGCTCCAGGGCGTAGGCGTCGGAGGGGTGGACCTGGATGGAGAGGTCCTTTTTGGCGTCGATGAGCTTGATGAGCATGGGGAAGTCCTCGAAGGGTTCGCAGGCGGTCCCCAGGGCCTCCTTCCCGGCCTTGTCCAGCCAGGCGCGGAGGGTCATCCCCCTGTCGGGTCCGTCCGCCAGCACGGAGGGGCCGTCGGGGTGGCAGGAGAGGACCCACGCCTCAGAGAGAGGATTCAGATCGCTCTGGATGCCGAAATCGGTCTTCAGGCGCTGGCCGCCCCAGATATAGTCCTTGCAGGTGGGGATGAGCTGATAAGCAGGCATAGTAAACACCTTCCCAAATAAAATTTTTCTGTGTTTTCCATCTGTCCCGATTATACGGGAAAATGCACCGTTCGTCAATGGGATAAATCCGGGAAGAAAGCGTAATGATAATGCTTTACAAATCGTTGCGATTTTGCTATAATGGCTGTGAAAAGGAGGTGTGAACTATGGCACAAAGCGTTAACGTAAACTTTCGTATGGATGAGCAGCTGAAAAAGAACGTGGAGGACATCTGTCAGCGCATGGGGATGACTCTGACCACGGCCCTGACCATCTGCTGCAAGAAGATCGAGCAGGAGCGCCGCATCCCCTTCGAGATCACCGCCGATGCGGATCCGTTTTACAGTGAGAGCAATATCCGGTATCTGAAAGCTAAGCTGGATGCACTCAATGCAGGCACGCTGCCTCTGGAAGAACACGATTTGATCGAGGCAGACTGACATGGGAAGAGGAATACTGTGGGACGGAGATGCCTGGGAGGATTACTGTGATTGGCAGAAGGTCGATAAGGCTGCAGCCAAACGAATCAACGCCCTCATCAAAGACGCGCGGCGGGACCCCTTCGGCGGTATCGGCAAACCGGAACCCTTGAAGCATGACCTGTCAGGCCTGTGGAGCCGCCGTATCAATGATACGGACCGGTTGACATATAAGCTGGTGGATGATGTGCTTGTCATTCTCGGGTGCAGGGGCCATTACGACAGCTGAAGTGACTGCGGCGCACCAGGTACGGGTTGCAATTTCCCCCGCCCTGTGCTATGCTGGACCCAGCTGCCAAAACGAACCAAGGAGGAACGAACCATGACCTATGAAAACCAGCTGGCCCTCTGGCTGGACCGGGCCGGGGAGGACCCGGACCTGATCGCGGAGCTTCGGGAGGTCCAGCACGATGAGAAAGCCGTCTCCGACCGCTTCTACCGCCACCTGGCCTTCGGCACCGGAGGCCTGCGGGGCGTCCTGGGGGCGGGGACCAACCGCATGAACCTCTACACCGTCCGCCGGGCCACCCAGGGACTGGCGGACTACCTTAACGCCACGGACCTGCCCAAGTCCGTGGCCATTGCCCACGACAGCCGCGTCAAAGGGGACCTCTTCGCCCGGGAGGCGGCCCGGGTCCTGGCCGCCAACGGCATCACCGCCCACCTCTACCCCCGGCTGGAGCCCACCCCCGCCCTGAGCTGGGCGGTGCGGTATCTCCACTGCGGCGCGGGCATCTGCGTCACCGCCAGCCACAACCCCGCCCAGTACAACGGCTACAAGGTCTACGGCGCCGACGGCTGCCAGATCACCCCCGAGGCGGCGGAGAAGGTCCTGGCCGCCATGGAGAAGACGGACTGCTTCGACGGCGTGAAGCTGGCGGACTACGACGCCGCCGCGGCGGAGGGCAAAATCCAGATCATCCCCGACGAGTGTCTGGACGCCTTCGTGGACGCGGTGCTGGCCCTGCGTCCGGGCAACGACGTGAGCAGGCTGAAGCTGGTCTACACCCCCCTCAACGGCTCCGGCCTGGAGTGCGTCAAAAAGCTGCTGGCAAAAATGGGCGTAACGGAGTTGACGGTGGTCCCCTCCCAGGAGGCTCCCGACGGACGCTTCCCCACCTGCCCCTATCCCAATCCGGAGATCCGGGAGGCCATGGAGGAGGGCCTGCGGCTGTGCGGTGAGGTGAAGCCGGACCTGCTCATCGGCACGGACCCGGACTGCGACCGCATGGGCGCGGCGGTGCCTGACGGCCGGGGGGGCTACCGCCTCATCACCGGCAACGAGATGGGGGTGCTGCTGCTGGACTACCTGTGCCGGACCCGCATCGCCCGGAGCACCATGCCCCCGAACCCGGTGGCCGTCACCACCATCGTCTCCACGGATATGGCGACGCCGGTTGCACAGTCCTACGGCGTGGAGCTGCGCCGGACCCTGACGGGCTTCAAGTACATCGGCGAGCAGATCGGCCTGCTGGAGGAGGAGGGCCATCCCGAGCGGTACCTCTTCGGCTTCGAGGAGAGCTACGGCTACCTCTCCGGCGCCCACGTCCGGGACAAGGACGCGGTGAACGCCGTCATGCTGGCCTGCGAGTGCGCCGCCTGGTATGCCGGGCAGGGCATGACCCTGCTGGACGCCATGAACGCCCTCTATGAGAAATTCGGCTTCTACCGCAACGGCCTGCTGAGCAGGGCCTTCGAGGGACAGGACGGCATGGCCGCCATGGACGCCCTCATGAAGTCCCTCCGCACCGCCCCCCCGGCGGAGATCGGCGGCTGGAAGGTCAGCGGAATGACGGACTACCTGAGCGGCAACACCGGCCTCATCCCCTCCGACGTGCTGGAGTTCCGCCTGGAGGACGCCGGGAAGGTGATCGTCCGCCCCTCCGGCACGGAGCCGAAGCTGAAGCTCTACCTCTCCGTCCGTGGCAGCGGCGAGGAGGACGCCGCCGCCCGGCTGGAGCGCCTCTCCAAGGGCGCGGAAGCCCTGCTGTGACCCCGCCATAACGCGCAAACGGGCGCGGGACCTTTTTAAGGGTCCCGCGCCCGTTAATTTACTGCACGTCCATAAACTTCGCCAGCAGCCTGCACACGTCCCGCACATCGATGGGCTTGGCCACGTGGGCGTTCATCCCCGCGTCCAGACACTTCTGCACGTCCTCCGCGAAGGCGTCGGCGGTCATGGCGATGATGGGGATGGTCTGGCTGTCCGGCCGCTCCAGGGTCCGGATGGCCTCCGTGGCCTGGTAGCCCGTCATGACGGGCATCCGCAGGTCCATCAGGATGGCGTCGTAGTGCCCTGGCTGGGAGGCCCGGAACTTCTCCACGCAGATCTGGCCGTTCTCGGCCCAATCCAGCTCCAGCCCTTCGGCGGTGAGCAGCTCCTCCGCGATCTCCCAGTTGAGCTCGTTGTCCTCCGCCAGCAGGATGCGGCGGCCGGTGAGATCGGCGTGGTCGGCCTCCTTCTTGACCGGGGCCTCCTCCCCGCCCTGGAGCATATAGGGCTTGAGCCCGTAGAACAGGGTGGATTTGAACAGGGGCTTGGAGATGAACCCGGAGACGCCCGCCGCCTTGGCCTCCTCCTCGATCTCGCTCCAGTCGTAGGCGGAGATCAGCAGGATGGGGATGTTCTCCCCGTAGCGGCGGCGCAGCTCCCGGGCGGCGGCCAGGCCGTCCATGCCCGGCAGCTTCCAGTCCAGGAGGATGATGTGGTAGGGGGTTCCCCGCCGGCAGGCGGCTTCCACCTTCTCCAGGGCGCTCTCCGCGTCCAGGGTCCAGTCCGCCAGGATGCCGATGGACTTCAGGGACGCCGCCGTGCTCTCGCACAGCTGCCGGTCGTCGTCCACCACCAGCATGGGCCAGCTGGGCAGGACCATGTCCGCCTCCATGATCTCCGCCTTCTCCATATCCAGGGTCACGTGGAAGGAGGTGCCCTGCCCGGGCTCGCTGGTGACGTCGATGGCGCCGCCCATGGCGTCCACGATGTACTTGGTGATGGCCATGCCCAGGCCGGAGCCCTCGGTCTTCCGGACCCGGGTGCTGTCCTCCCGGACGAAGGACTCGAAGATGTGCTGCCGGAACTCCTCGGTCATGCCGATGCCGTTGTCGCTGATGATAAAGTGGATCTGGATGAAGCTTTCCCCCTTCTCGGAGGGCGCCTCGTACATGGACACGTCGATCCGGCCGCCGTCGGGGGTGAACTTCACGGCGTTGCCCAGGATGTTCAGCAGGACCTGGTTCAGCCGCACGCTGTCGCAGCACACGTTCTCCGTGGAGATGTTGTGGATGGACACGTCGAAGTGCTGGCGCTTTGCCCGGACCTGGGGCTGGACGATGCTGACGATGCTGTCCAGCACCTCCCGCAGGGAGACCTGGTCCACGCTGAGGGTCAGCTTGCCGCTCTCAATCTTGGACATGTCCAGCACGTCGTTGATGAGCCCCAGCAGGTGGCGGCTGGAGAGGGAGATCTTTTTCAGGCTGTTCTGCACCTGCTGCTTGTCATCGATGTTGGCCGTGGCGATGGCCGTCATGCCCACGATGGCGTTCATGGGCGTGCGGATGTCGTGGGACATGTTGGAGAGGAACTCGCTCTTGGCCTTGTTGGCCCGGACGGCCTCCTTCCGGGCCTGGTCCAGCTCCTCCATCTGCTGCCGGGCCATCTGGAAGTACTTCAGGAAGATCAGCACCAGCACCATCAGCACCAGCGCGCAGGCCCCGAACACCATGTAGGTCCACCGGCTGGTGAAGCCGTTGACCATGGTGTCCAGCTCGTCATAGGGCATGAAGGTCAGCAGGAACCACTCGGAGTGGGCCAGCTTGTTGCAGTACACCTGCCGGGCCTCGCCGTTGACCCGGACCTCGTCGGAGTAGCTCTCCCCCTTGGCCATGGCGTCGGACAGGGCCTCAATGTAGAGCTCGGGAGTCTTGCCGTCCACCGGGGCGTACTGGCTGAGGACCCGCTCGAAGTAGCTCTTCCGGAAGGCGTCCCCGGTGCGGATGACGAAGCTGCCGTCCCTGCGGATGATGAAGGAGTAGACGTGGTTGCCGTCCTCCTCCAGGGACAGGGTGTCGCTGATGTAGGGGGCGGGGAGCCCGGCCACCAGAGCGGCGCAGGGGTGCTCCTCCGTGGGCGCGTGGGTGGAGGGGACCCCCAGGAGGATCACCCGGTTGCCCTGGGCGTCGTTGCCGATGGCAACCTTCTTCTCCCCGGCCAGGACGGAGGCCATGAAGGGCTCCGGGTCCGTCAGCTCCACCTCCGCGCCGTACATCATGTCAAAGCTGCCGTCGGTGCGGTAAAAGGCCAGGTGGGTGAAATCCCGGGCCTGGGCGTTTGTGATCAGCTCCTGCTCCTGGGCCGGGGTGGCGTGGGCCTCCTTGGGCAGGACGGTCTGCACCATGGCCACCAGCTGGTCCAGCCGGAGGCCGATGGTGGTCTCGAAGTGCATGGCGATCTGGTCCCCCATGCTGGACATATACATCTGGCTGACTTCCCGGATGGTGCTGGCGCTCTGATGGTTCATGAAGAGCGCCAGGAAGGTGAAGATCGACAGGCTGAGGGTCAATACCAGGATCAGGCTGGTCTTCAGAAATTGGGTCGTCTTGATTTTCGCTTTCCCGCGCATGACGCCGGGCCTCCTTCCTATTGTATTTGCCGGAGGCGCGTCACGCGCCCACGGACTCCTGGAAGGCCCGGATGGCCGCCACGGTCTGGGCGTAGTCCGCCTTGACCTGCTCCAGCAGGGAGGGGGCTTCGGGAGTAACGCCGTTGCGCAGGGCCTCGCTCAGCTGGCAGCTGGAGCGGTAGAGCCTGGTGAAGTCCAGGTTCTGACACACGCCCTTGATGGTGTGGGCGGCCCGGAAGGCCTCCTGATAGTTCTCCTCCTCCATGGAGCGGACCAGCAGGCCGAAGCTGCCGTCGTTCAGGAACTTGAGAACGAATTTCTGCACCATGCGCTCGCTGGTCAGACGGCCCAGCACACCCTGATAATCGCCCTCCAGGGCGGCGTAACATTCCTGCAAAGTCATGGCTCGCTTTCTCCTTTCTCCCCGCCGGCTTCCTCCCCGGCGTCCGAACTGCCCTCGATGGGCGAGATGACAGAGAGCATATCCCGCATACTCTCATCGTAAAAGGCGTACCGTCCCCGTCCGGACCGCTTGACCTTGTAGAGGGCCTGGTCCGCCGCGTGGAACAGGGCGTCGTAATCGGTGCCCACCACGTCCGTGGGGGCGATGCCCATGCTCAGGCAGATGGGGAAGTCCTCAAACATGCTGCCGGAGATGCTGCTGTAGATACGGGAGACGATGGGGTCCAGCTCCCCGCCGTACTCCAGGAACAGCAGGAACTCGTCCCCGCCCACCCGGGCGGCGATGTCCGCGCCGCGGATGCTCTCCTGGAGGCGGTCCGCCAGGAACTTCAGCACGTTGTCGCCGAAGATGTGCCCGTATGTATTGTTGGCGTTCTTGAAGTGGTCCAGGTCGAAGATCACCATGGCGAACTGGCTGCCGGGGCGGTCCTCGATGCGCTCCACGATCTGCTTCTTGGCGCTGGCGTGGTTGAGGAGCCCCGTCAGCGTGTCGTGGGAGGCCAGGCGCTCCAGGGCGGCCAGCTTCATCTGGGAGTCGTGGATGTCCACGGCCTTGCCGATGGCGCCGGTGTAGACCGGGGGCTCGTCGGCGCTCCAGGTGGCCCGGGCGATGATCCGGCACCACCGGGCCTCCCCGTCGATGACGGTCTTGCACTGGTACTTGATCACCGGCTGGGCCGGGGTGGTGTTGTGCAGGGCGGCCACCAGGCCCTCCACGCTCTCCTCGCTCATGATGCCCCGGACGTTGTCGTTGTGCAGGGGGTCCATCACCGTCTCCTTCAGCCCCAGCTTGTCGGCGCCCCAGGTGTTCAATGTCACGATGGGGGGATCGACGGTGTACTCGAACTGGATCTCCTGGCTCATGGCGGCGAAGAAGCTGTACTTCATCCGCTCGTGCTCCAGCAGCTGCAATGTCCGCTCGGAGGCGGACAGCTCCTCGTAGTGGTGCATCTCCTGGGCTACGGAGCGCATCTCCAGCTGGGCGGTGCGGCTCTCGTCCCGGGTCTGGAGCTGCTCGGGCAGCTCGGCGGCCACCTCCTGGAGGATCTCCATGAGCAGGGGGTTGAAGTTGCCGCACTGGTTGCCCAGGATCATCTCCACCGCCTTCTCGTGGGGGAAGGCGGGCTTGTAGACCCGGGGGCTGGTAAGGGCGTCGTACACGTCGGCCAGGGCCACGATCTGGGCGGAGATGGGGATCTCGT
>CAJTVO010000116.1:0-8623 GCA_910579485.1 uncultured Oscillospiraceae bacterium
AATAATAACCCCCGTAATGAAGGAGGATTCTCAAGGAACGTAGTTCCTTGAGTGATCTTTTGGTACTTTTCGTTCACACGAAAAGTACGCCCCCGCCTGGTAGGGCGAATCTGAAGAAAAAGAGGCTGCAATGGATAAATACGCCGTATTGAAGCAATATTTCGGCCACGATGCCTTCCGGCCGGGCCAGGAGGCCCTGGTGGACGGCATCCTCTCAGGGCGGGACGCTCTGGGCATCATGCCCACCGGCGGCGGGAAATCCCTCTGCTATCAGGTCCCCGCCCTGCTGTTGCCGGGGGTGACGCTGGTCATTTCCCCGCTGATCTCCCTGATGAAGGACCAGGTCGCGTCCCTGGAGGCGGCGGGCATCTCCGCAGGCTTCCTCAACAGCTCCCAGACCCTGGAGGAATCCCGCCAGGTCTGGGGCAGGGTCCGCCGGGGGGAATGCCGTCTGCTGTACATCGCCCCGGAGCGCCTGGAAAACCAGAGGTTCCTGGAGCTGGCGGCGGCGCTGGAGATCCCCCTGGTGGCGGTGGACGAAGCCCACTGCATCTCCCAGTGGGGGCAGGATTTCCGCCCCAGCTATTTGAAGATCGCCGCCTTTGTTTCGGCTCTGCCCCGGCGGCCCGTGCTGGCCGCTTTTACCGCCACGGCTACCGCCCAGGTCCAGGAGGACGTGGTCCGGCAGCTGGACCTCCGGACGCCTGTGCGGGTCGTGACGGGCTTTGACCGCCCCAATCTGTTCTTCGACGTCCGGCGGCCCCGGAAGAAGCTCCCGGAGCTGCTGGCCCTGCTGGAGGAACGCAGGGGCCGCAGCGGCATCGTCTACTGCGCCACCCGCTCCAATGTGGAAAAGGTCTGGGCGGAGCTGGAGAGCCGGGGTTTCTCCGCCGCCCGCTATCACGCGGGGCTGGATGAGGAAGAGCGCCGGATCAGTCAGGAGGACTTCCAGTACGACCGGCGGCAGATCATGGTGGCCACCAACGCCTTCGGCATGGGCATCGACAAGTCCAACGTCAGCTTCGTCCTCCACTACAACATGCCCAAGAACTTGGAATCCTACTACCAGGAGGCCGGGCGCGGGGGACGGGACGGCGAGGCGGCGGACTGCGTCCTCCTCTATGGCGCGGGGGACGTGGCCACGGCCCGGGTGCTCCTGACCCACGGCGAGGGCGGCGATCCCGAGCCTCGGGAGCTGGAGCGCCTGAACGCCATGGTGGACTACTGCAAGACCAACGACTGCCTCCGGGGACGGATCCTGGACTACTTCGGCCAGCCCCATCCGGAGCGCTGCGGGGGCTGCGGCAACTGCCAGGGGATGTTTTCCCAGGCGGACGTTACTGTCCAGGCCCAGATGATTCTCTCCTGTATCAAGCGGGTCCGGGACCGGCTGGGCTATTATGTGGGCGCGGCCCTCATCGTCCAGGTCCTCCGGGGCGGCCACAGCCAGCGGATCAAGGAGCTGGGGCTGGATCAGCTCTCCACCTACGGCCTGATGCGGGAGGAGACCCAGGAGCGGGTCCGGGCTTATCTGGATTGCTTGGAGGCTACGGAGTGCGTTTATACGGAGACAGAGCATGGGACGCTTCGGCCCGGCGCCAAGGCGAACGCGGTGCTTTTTCATGGGGAACGGGTACATATGCTCTCCCGCGTGGAGCGTCAGATAGAGGCTCCCGTCCGGCAGAAGGCGGAACGTGTACCCGCCGCTCCGCCGGATCAGTCCCTTCTGGCCGCTCTGCGGGCGGAACGGACCCGGCTGGCCCGGCAGGAAGGCGTGCCGCCGTACATCATCTTCTCCAACGCCGCCCTGGCGGACATGGCGGCCAGGGTCCCGCGCACTCCGGAGGAATTTCTGGAGGTCTCCGGAGTGGGACAGGTCAAGGCCCGGCGGTACGGTTCAGCTTTCCTGGCGGTCATCGCCGCTTGGTGGGAGGAGTAGGTTGACACAATGGTATAAAGGCCCCAGGCCAGAAGTAGCTGCTTCTGGCCTGGGGCCTTTGGTATATAACGCAGATAAGTTTTCTGCCTAATTGAGGAGTAATGTAAAAATGCCGGACGCCTTGTCAGCAGGACCCGCCTTTGATGAATTTCGCCTGAAAGATCACGTGCTGATGCTTCCGCTTTCCGCTGAGAAGGTCAAAGAGGAGGTCAGAGATAAACTCCAGCATATCCTCCCTTGGCTGCTCGAAGGTGGTCACGGAGGGGATGCAGTATTCCGCGCCCTCGCCGCCGTCAAAGCTGATGACTGCCACCTCTTTCCCAGGCTCCTTCCCGGCATCGTGGATGGCGCGGAGAATGGGGGGGACGATCTGGTCCGCCACGCTGCACACCGCCGTGGTGTCTGGATGGTCCCGCAGATGCCGGCTTACAGCACAGTAGGCCTTATGCTGGTCATAGTCGGTCTGCAAAAAGAACTCCAGATCTTCCTCGAGGCCGTACTGGCGCAGGGCGGCCCGATAGGCCTCCGCCCGGAGGCCGTAGACGCTGTTGTCGATATCAGAGGAGATCACCGTGCAGATCTTCTTGTGCCCCTGGTCCAGGAGGTACCGCATCTGCGCGAAGGCCGCGTCGTAGTGGTTGACCTGGACGCTGGAGTACCGGCCGTTCTCGGCGGGCATGGGCAGGACCGTGTTGACAAAAATCGCCGGACAGCCCAGCAGATCCATCTGTTCCCCTGTCAGGCGGCTGAAGTTGCCGCCGATGTATACCAGGGCTGACAGCTTGTTTGCGGAGGTATAGGCGACCAGCTCCTGGTACTTCTCCCATTTGTCCTGCTGGTAAAAATTGTCATGAAAAGAGAAGATCGTATACCCGGCGTTGTAGACGTGCCGGGAGATGATATGCTCCATATAGGCGTAGAGGGGGTTGAATACGCTCTCCAGGAAGATGCCCACACGAATATTGGCAGGCGCGGGCCGTCCGGACCGGTTGGCGCTGGGGTCGTACTGATTGGCGGCGATCACCTTCATTACGTGCTGCCGCGTGGCCTCACTGATCTCCGGATAGTTGTTGAGCACCTTGGATACGGTGCCTGGGGTCACCTTAGCCAGCCTGGCGATATCCCGTATGTTCATCTATGTCTCCCGATGTTTATGATTGGGGGCCCAGCTTCTCCAGATAGTCCAGCGGGACAATGCCCATCTCCAGCAGGATGCCGCGCGCTTCCGGCATTCGCTCATCCCACACCTGCTTGGGCTCATGGCAGTCCGAGCCGATGATCACGGCCGCCCCTGCCTCTGCGGCCTTTTCCCAGAACCGGCGGTGGGGATACATGAGCCGGGGGCCGTCCGGGTAGTCGTGTATCCCGCGGCGGAGGCCGTTGGCGTTAAATTCCAAGACGGTGCCGGTACGGACGGCGGCGTCGATCATCAGATCCGAGGCCTCCTCCCAGTTATCGTCCCAGGCGAAACGCCCCAGGGTGAACAGGTCTGGGTGGGCCGTCATGGAGAAGAGCCCGGTCTCCATTCCCCGGACCACGGCTTTGGCATAATCCACGGCATCGGCGGTGTTCCTGGCGTGGTAGATATTGCGGACGATGCCGTATTGATCCGGATAGAAGTGTTCCCCCAGCAGGAGAAAATCCATCCCCTCTTTGGCCAGCAGACCCTCATAATAGGACTGATACTGGGGGATATACTCGATCTCCAGCCCCTTATACAGCATTATATCAGAAAGGAACTCCTCCGTCAACTGGCCGATGGCGTCCAGGTAGGGGCGCAGCTCATCGTAGGGCATCCGAAGGCCGAAGTCAAAATCCGGGAACGGGGCGTGATCGGAAAATCCAAGGATACCGACCCCGGCGTTAATCGCCGACTGGACGAAATCCCGCTCGCTCCCCTGGGCATGACGGCATCGCTGTGTGTGCGTGTGGTAATTGGCTTTCATAAACTCTCTCCCTTCCGCCGGTGCTTCCGGTCTCCCGCAGGCGGCAAAACACGAAAGAAACAACTGAGCGAAACAATTTACTGCATTTGCCATTATAGTCGCAAGGGCCACTGATGTCAACTCAAAATTTTGGTGACAAGAGGCGTTTTTCACAAAAAATCTGGTTGACATGGCAGAAATATGGTGATATAATCTGTCCCGAAACAGTGAAACGATAATAATTAACTGTTTCGTAAAATTGAGACAAGGAGAAGAAACGACATGAAAAAGAAGATTTTAGCCCTGCTGCTGGCCTGCTGTATGCTGGTTGGACTGTCCGCCTGCGGCGGCAGCGACAGCGATCAACCTGCCAACACCGACCAGACCCCGTCCGCCGGCGGTCAGACCCCCGCGCCCGACACCGATGCGGAGCCGGAAAAAGTTGCCCTTACCGTGTGGACCCCCTCCGAGGACCAGAACCCGGACCTGGGCGCCTGGGTGGTCACCATGTGCGACAAGTTCAACGAGGAGCACCCCGAGTGGGACATCACCTTCGAGTACGGCGTGTGTACCGAGTCCGACGCCAAGAAGCTGGTGCCCCAGGACGTGGACAAGGCCGCCGACGTGTTCCTGATGGGTTCCACCGGCCTGGAAAATCTATGCCAGGCCAACGCCCTCACCGAGTGGGGCGGCAGCTACAGGCAGGCCGTCGAGGAGAACTTCCCCTCCGCTCTGGTGGATACCCTGATCTATGACGGCGGGCTGTATGGCGTGCCCATCACTACCAACACCTATTTTATGTACTACGACAAGAGCGTCTTTTCCGACGAGGATGTAAAGAGCCTGGACGCCATGCTGGAGAAGGGCACGGTGGCCTATCCGCTGAATGACGGCTACTATCTGGCCGCCTTTTATCTGGCCAACGGGTGCAATTTCTTTGGTCCCAAGGGTAATCAGCGCGAAGCCGGCATCGATCTGAGCGGCGACAAGGCTGTGGCCGTCACGAATACCCTGGTCGATCTGGTAGCGAATCCAAACTTCATTGCCGCCGCCCCCTCCGACGCTATCGCCATGATGCGCGAAGGCAACTGCAACGCCTATGTGTGCGGCACCTGGCAGGCCGCGCAGACCGAGGAGATCCTGGGGGAGAACTATGGCGTGGCCATGCTGCCCTCTGTCCGGATCAACGGCGTGGACACCCAGATCCGCCCCTTCACCTCCTCCAAGGCAGTCGGCGTAAAATCCAGCACCGCCTACCCCGAGGCGGCGCTGAATCTCGCGCTGTATCTGGCCGGCTATGAATCCCAGAAATACCATTATGAGACTCGCGGCTACGTGCCCTGCGAGAACAAGCTGATCTCCGAAGTACAGAGCGACCCCGTCTGCCGCATCGACTCCGCCACCGTCTCTCAGATCGCTGTGCCCCGGGGCTCCTTCACCGAGATGTCCTTCTTCTGGACCCCTGCCGAGAGCATGGGCAACGAGCTCCGGGACGGCGCCGTAACGCATGAGAACGCCGCCGAGAAAACAGAGGCTTTCCACGCTGCCGCCAACACCTCCGGCGTGAGCTGATCCGCCTCCGGCAAATAAGAGGGACGAAATTATGACAGAAAAAGGAATTCCCCGGCGGGAGGTCACCGCGCTGAACGCCCTGCGGGAGGGCTCTGCGGCGGTGAAGCTGTCCGCCGCCGTCTGGGGACTGGGCTGCCTGGTGAGGAAGCAGTTCGTCAAGGGACTGGCCCTCCTCCTGGCGGAGGCCGCCATCATCCTTTACATGGTGGAGTCCGGCTTCTACAACCTGGGTAAGCTGGTCACCCTGGGCGACGTGGAGCAGCAGAAGATCTGGAACGAGGCCAAGAGCCTCTTCGAGTACGTAGACGGCGACCGGTCCCTGGTGATCCTGCTCTACGGCATCATTACCCTGGCGGTGCTGCTGGCGGCGGTGCTGATGGTCCGCGTCTCCCTTCGCAGCGCCTACGCCGCCGAGCTGGCGTGCCGCCGGAAGGGCAGGGCCCTGCCCTTCCGGGCGGAGGTCCGGGCGCTGTTCGACGGCAATCTGCATAAGACCCTTTTGTTCCTGCCCGTCGCGGGCATCCTGATGTTCACCATCCTGCCCCTGCTGTTCATGACCTGTATGGCCTTCACCAACTACAGCGTCATCAACGACAAGCTGGTGCTTTTCGATTGGGTGGGTCTGAGCAATTTCTCCCGTATGCTGAACCTGGGCGGCGACCTGGGCCGGACCTTCTGGCCGGTGCTGGGATGGACCTTCTGCTGGGCCGTCATCGCCACCTTCTCCAACTACTTTATCGGACTCATCCTCACGCTGTTTATCAACTGGAAGGAGATCCGGGCGAAAAAGTTCTGGCGCTTCTGCTTCGTGCTGACGGTGGCCGTGCCCCACTTTGTCACCCTGCTGATCATCCGGCAGATGCTCCAGCCCACCGGTGCGGTGAACGTGCTGCTGCAGAACCTGGGGCTCATCAACGCGCCCCTGCCCTTCTTCACCGACACCGTATGGGCCCGGACGTCCGTGATCCTCATCAACATCTGGGTGGGCGTGCCCTATGTTCTTTTGCAGATGACGGGCATTTTGCAGAACATCCCGCCGGAGCTTTACGAAGCCGCCCGGGTGGACGGCGCCAATCCGGTGGTCATGTTTTTCAAGATTACCCTGCCCTATGTTCTGTTCGTCACCACCCCGTATCTCATCACCACCTTTACCGGAAACATCAACAACTTCAACGTCATTTTCCTGACCAGCCAGGGCCTGCCCCGCGCGGTGGAATCCACGGCGGGCAGTACGGACCTGCTGATCACCTGGCTCTACAAGCTGACCATCGACAACCGGTACTATGACGTGGGAGCGGTCATCGGTATCATGACCTTTGTTTCGCTGAGCATCGTGTCCCTGGTGACCTTCCGGTACAGCGGTTCCTATAAGAACGAGGAGGGCTTCCGATGAATAACGAGATCGCAACGCGGAGCAAAAAGCCCCTGGGCAAGCGGATCATGATCGCGCTGGCCCACGTGCTGCTGGCCGTGCTGGCCTTCATCTGGCTGATCCCCATTTTCTGGGTCGTCATGACCAGCTTCCGGGGAACCCAGGGGTCCTACAGCTCCACCTTCTTCCCTACGGTATATTCCCTGGACAACTACGTGAAGCTGTTCACCGATTTCTCTGTATTCAACTTCCCCCAGATGCTGTTGAACACCCTGCTGGTCGCTGTGGTCAGCTGCCTGATCTCCACCTTCTTCGTGGTATCGGTGGCCTATACCCTCTCCAGACTGCGTTTCCCGGCCAGAAAGCCCCTGATGAGCACCGCCATGGTCATCAAGCTGTTTCCCGGGTTCATGTCTATGATCGCCGTATACTACATCATCAAGATGCTGGGCTGGACCGACGGGCCCATGCTCCGGGTGGCCATGATCTGCGTGTATGCCGGCGGCGCCGGTGTGGACTACCACATCGCCAAGGGCTTCTTTGACACGGTGCCGATCGCCTTGGACGAGGCGGCGCGAATCGACGGCGCCACGAACTGGAACGTGCTGACCAAGATCATCATGCCCCTGTCGAAGCCCATCGTCGTATATACCCTCCTGACCTCCTTTGCCGGTCCCTTCAAGGACTTCATGCTGGCGAAAGTGCTGTGCGGTCCCAACAAGGACTACTACACGGTGGCGGTCGGTATGTATCAGATGCTGGAACGGGAATATCTGGACCAATGGTTCTGCTCTTTTGCCGCGGCGGCGGTCATTATCTCCATCCCGATAGCCACCCTGTTCATGGCGACCCAGAAGTACTATGCTGAGGGCGTCAGCGGAGCTGTCAAGGGATAACGGCTTCTGAGGCCGGGATGGAACCCTGTCCAACCAATCTTTATGCAGGGCCCCCTAGGGGGCCCTGCGGGCAATATGCCCGCAGGAAAGGACATCTGCCTATGGAGACGATCCGAGAAAAGAACATCCGGGAGCGGCTGGCGCAGCGGTGGCTGAAGATACCGGCGCAGTGGCTGAAATATGCCGCCGCGCTGCTGATGGTGCTCTCCTCCGCCAATACGGTCATCCTGAAAAACGCCGTGATCCGGCTGGACACCTACACACAGGAGAGTCTGATGGCCGCGATGGATGCCGACAGCCAGCTGATGGGCTGGGTGGGAGCCGCATCCATCATTGACGCTTTGGCCGGACTGGCTGTCCCTCTGTTTGCGTTTTTGCTGGTGGAGGGGATGCTGCATACCTCCGACTTCCGGCGGTATCTACTGCGGACGGCGGTCACCGCCGTAGTTGGCGAGGCGGCGTACGACTTTGCTCTGACGGGCAGGTTCCTGGATCTTTCCCATCAGAGCCCGATGCTGGGGCTCCTCATCTGTCTGATCATGCTGTATTTCATGGGTAGGGTGGAGAAACAGCCCCTGGTAGATCGGGTCATCCTCCAGATCCTTCTGGCGTTGAGCGGCCTGTTTTGGGTCCTGCTGCTGCGGGTGGAGCATGGACTGCCGGTGGTGCTGATGACGGCGGTGTTTTACTGCCTCAGGGACCACTGGGTCGTAAAGCTGGTCCTGGCGCTGGTTTGCAGTCTGCAATACCCCCTTGCGCCTATGTCGTTCATTGCGCTGGTCTTCTACAACGGCAAGCGAGAAATGAAGTGCCCGCCTATGTTCTTCTATGTCCTCTATCCTGCGCATCTGCTTATTTTAGGCGTGGTGGGGCGCTATATCCTTGCTTGATGGCAGTCTCTTCTTTTTGACTATGAAAA
>CAJTVO010000116.1:8635-10547 GCA_910579485.1 uncultured Oscillospiraceae bacterium
TACCCCGGCGGGCCGTCTGCGTGCATTTTCAGATTCCGCTGCATTTTTGGCGATTCTGCCGTTGCACGACCGGGGGCAACGCGGAGGGCTTTCCGGCTTGTATGCGGGAGGTGATCCATCTATGTTCATTCTTTACGCCGGCAAAAACAGGCTGACGGTCCGGCAGAGGGAAACAGCCGTCAGCGGAAGCGTAAACGTCAACACTGTGCAGTTCCAATTCTCGCCGGACTGGGACGGGGCGGTCTGCACCGCGGTCTTCCGGGCGGGGACGGAGGTCCGTACCGCCGCGCTGGATGGGGACGGGCGGTGTACGATTCCCAGAGAGGTGCTGCAAACGCCATGGGTGCGGCTCATGACCGGCGTCTGCGGAAGACGGGGGGAGGAGGAAGTCCGGCCCACCGTCTGGGCGGACCTGGGGACCATCCAGAGGGGCGCGATGCCGGAGGATGCGTCCGCGCCCTCCACGCCGGAGCTGTGGGAGCAGGCCCTGGAGAAAAAGGGGGACGCGCTGGGCTACACGGAGGCGGGGGAGCTGGGGCTCTATGCCGGGGAAAAGCTGCTGTCCTCCGTGCCGGTGTCCGCCGACCACCGGACGCTGGCGGAGCGGGACGCAGCAGACCAGCATCCCATCGGCGCCATCACCGGCCTGGAGGGAAGGCTGGAGAAGACCATCACCACGGACAGCGTCCTGTCCGTGGCGGAAATTTTGAAGATCATGGAGGTATCTTGATATGGCAAACGATACTGCGATGAACAAGCCGCTGGACGGCGCGGGCCTTGCCGTCGTCAACAGCGTCATCAACGACCGTCTGAGCAAAAAGGCCGAACGCGCGGAGCTGCCCACGAAGACCAGCCAGCTGGTCAATGACAGCGGCTTCATCACCAACAGAGACGTGCCTGAGGGGGCGGCGGCCTCCTCCACCATGCCCAAGATGGACGGTACCGCCGCCGCCGGTACGGAGACCGCCTTCGCCCGGGGAGACCACGTCCATCCCACCGATACGTCCCGGCTGGCGTCCGACGGGGACGGCTCCGGCGTGACGGTGAGCTTCAACGCCGCCGCGGAGAAGGCCGCGCCTGTCAGCGGCGAGACCCTGGCGGTCATCATGGGGAAGCTGGCGAAAAACTTTGCCGGGCTGGGGGAGCTGGCGTACAAGGGGACCGTCGCCGCCGGGGATATGGACGAGGCCGTCCGGGCGTCCCTGGCCAGGGCGGACAGTGCCCTCCAGTCCTTCACGGAGACCGACCCCACCGTGCCCACCTGGGCCAAGGCGGCGGAGAAGCCCGCCTACACCGCGACCGAGGTGGGAGCCATCCCCCTGTCCATGGCGGACAGCTTCGCCAAGAAGAGCGAGGTGGCCGGAGCCTACATCTACCGGGGAAGCGTGGCCGGATTCGACGCGCTTCCCGCTTCCGGCGCGGCCGTGGGCGACGTATACAACGTGGAGGACACCGGCATGAACTACGGCTGGACCGGTACGGCATGGGACGCCCTGGGGCAGATGTTCCAGCTGGACCCCCTGTCGGAGGAGGAGATCAAGGCCATCCTGGGCGTGACGGCCTGAGGGGAAGGGAGGCAGCATGTCAACTGCGATGGATAAGCCCCTGAACGGCGCGGGGCTGGCCGTGGTCAACCAGATCTTCAACGAGCGGCTGAGCCGGCTGGAGGGCGGTGAGAGCGGCAGTGTGGACTGGGCGGAGACGCCCTTCACCGGCATGACCCACTTCAACAACAGTAGCGCCTTTGGTTGCACTTGGCTGGAGACGGAAAATATCAGCTCCATGGCCCGCATCGTCCGGGGCGTGGCCGTTCTCCAGGTGAAGGCGGCGAGCTGGTCCGGCAGCCAGACCTTGAAGGTCAGCCTGCCGGGAGGGTATCCGGAGCTGACCTTCAAGGACGCCTCCGGGACCG
>CAJTVO010000117.1 GCA_910579485.1 uncultured Oscillospiraceae bacterium
TGACGATAGTCCCTACCGTTTTAGCACGGCTAACTCGCCGGGGTACTGGATGGTAGGCTGGTCCTTCTTCTTTCCTTACTGGTTTACCTCCGGATTGTCCGTCCGGCCCAGGAGATAATCGGTAGATACTCCGAAATAATCCGCTAACCCCATGAGTCCCGGTACTTCCGGGAAATTGTTTCCCTTTTCATAACCATATACAGAATACCGCTTGACGCCGATGACTTTCCCCACCGCATCCTGCGACATTCCCCGGGCAAGACGCAGTTCCTTGATTCTTTCTGAAAAGTCTGCCATATACCTCTCCTAATATCTTGATCTCCATCATTCCGCGACGAGTATCATACGTCTCTACGGCCTTACCGGTTCACCTCCGGGTTATCCGTCCGGCCCAGAGGAGGTAATCGGTAGATACTCCGAAATAATCCGCTAACCCCATGAGCCCCGGTACTTCCGGGAAGTTCTTTCCCTTCTCATAGCCGCACACAGAATACCGCTTGACGCCGATGACTTTTCCCACCGCATCCTGTGACATCCCCCGGGCAAGACGCAGTTCTTTAATTCTTTCTGAAAAATCTGCCATAATTCCTCCACTATATCTTGACATGTAGGAATAAATGTTACAAAAAAGAGCACCCAAAACGCCAGACCCCCGTGCCGAGTGCCGCGAGGCAACCAGCACCATCGGTAGAACCGTGCGCAGAAGTAAGCACCGGCATCGGCCCAAAGCACGGACGATAGACCAACCAATCCGAAGGTCGTAGCGTAACTAAACTCCCCCGTGATCAAGGGATTCTTAAACCGCCAGGTTTAAGCGCGTTTTTGCCTACTTTTGCCGCGTGGCAAAAGTAGGCGCGGAGTCCGGGGCCGCGCAGGTCCCGGGGCAACGAATAGAAACAAGCGGAGGCGGCCCTCCGGGCCGCAGAACCAAAAAGCCGCCGCCGCGCAGCGGCATCACCCCTCTGCCCATGCCCGGTGCATCGCCGCGATATCCTCAAAAACCCATGTAGGCCGGAAAGAACTCGCCGCCGCGTCTGCGGCGGTTCCCTCCCCGGAGAGAACGAAGACGGTATCGATCCCCGCGTTCACGCCGGAGGCGATATCCGTATACAGCCGGTCCCCCACCATCACCGCCTCCCCGGCGGTAAACCCGGTCCGCTCCAGGGCCAGCCGGAGCATGGCAGGCTCCGGCTTCCCGATGCCTCGAGGCCGCCGGCCGGTGGCCTTGAACAGCATCTCGCACACGCACCCCACGTCCGGCACGGACCCGTACCAGGTGGGGCACACCCAGTCCAGATTGGCAGCAATATACTCCACCCCCCGGTTCAGCAGGATACAGGCGTCCTCCAGCTTCTGAAACACCAGCTCCGTGTCGAAGCCCATGAGCAGACAGTCAATATCGTCCTCCAGCCTGTCCGTCACGGGGACCCCCGCCTCCGCCAGCTGCTGCCGGAAGGTCCGGGTGCCGAAGGCGTAGCACTTGCGGAAGGGCGGCCGCCCCGCCAGGTCCGCGATGAGGGCGTCCACGGAGGTCAGAAAGTCCTCCCGGGCGGAGGGGATGCCCATGCGCGCCAGCTTGCCAATATAGGCGTCCACCGAACGGGAGGAGTTGTTGGTCAGGAACAGATACCGTCCTCCCCTCTCCCGGACGGCGTCCAGGAAGGGAATGGTCCCCGGAAACAGGTCCTCGTCGATATAGATCGTGCCGTCCATGTCCAGCAGGAACAGTTTTTTGTCCTCCAGCCGCGCCATACCCGGCCATCGCCTCCTTTTCAGGAAAATATATCTTATGGTAACACAGATTTCCCCTCCTGTCTACCCAGGGCGGGGCCTGGCACGCAAAAAAGGGAGACGGCTACGCCGTCTCCCTCCGTTATTATCCGTCAGCCCTCCACCAGATACCGGTAGAGGAACGTCACGATCTGTCCCCTGTTGCAGATATCATCGGGGCAGAAGGCCCCGCCGCCGTTGCCGCCGGTCACGTTCTCGGACACGGCCCAGGACACCGCCTGGGCGTAGACCGCATCCATATCCACGTCCGCGAACACCGGGAGATATCCGCCAGGACTGCCCGCCAGACGCCACAGGTAGGTCACCGCCATCCCCCGGGAGCACAGCTCCGCCGCGCCGAACACGTCGCCGAAAACGATGCCGTTCTCATGGGCCCACAGGGCGGCCTGATAGTAGTAGTGGTTGGCGGACACATCGGTAAAGGGATTATCTCCCTCCGGCTCCGGACAGCCCATGGCGCGCCAAAGGAAGGTGACGATCTCCCCCGTGGTGCAGGACCGGTCCGGAGAGAACAGCCCTCCGCCGGTGCCCGTGATGACGTCGTGGTCCGTGGCCCAGGTGACCGCCGCGGCGTACCACGCGCCCTCCGCCACGTCCAGGAACGCGCCCACGCCTGCCGCCGTGCCCTCCGGCGCGGCCAGGCTGGCGTCGATCACGTCCTCCGTCAGGTAGACCCGCCACAGCTCGCCCCGCTTCAGCCACAGGTAGCCGTCCCAGTGGAAGGCCTCCTCGTATTCGTAGGGGACCAGCAGATCCCCGTCCGCGTCGCACACGCCCCAGGCGCCGTCCTTCCCGGCCTCCCGGAGCACCGCCACGCCGCCGCTGAAGGGCAGCGCCTCGCCAGCGTCCGTGGTGAACGCGGTCCGGCCCCGCTGATCGACGGCCTCGATCCGTCCCCGGCGGCGGACCAGGGCGACTCCCTCCCGGAAGGGCCCCGCCTCCTCGTACTCGAACCGGGTGAGCAGCCGCCCCTCCTGGTCCACGTAGGCCCACAGGCCCTCGGACAGGAGCATCCCGACACCCTCGTCAAAGGCGCGCGCGCCGTCATACTCCGCCGGGACGATCATCTCCCCCTCCGGGGAGACGAAGCCCCAGGCTTCCGCGCCGTCCCCGTCCCGGAAACACACGGCGGCCAGCCCGTCGGAGAAGGGCTCCGCCCCGTCAAATTGAAACTCCACGGCCAGTCCGCCCCGCTCGTCCCGGTAGCCCAGGCTCCCGGGGGCGGCGGCAAAGGAAAGCGCCCCGTCCTCGTCCCGGACCCATTCGCCGGACTCCGCCGCGGCGACGCGGCCGCCGTGATAGCCGTTGGCCAGGTCCACCCAGGCGTCGGCAATGGTACAGACCTCCCGTCCGCCGGAGTCCACCACCAGATAGGTCCGGGGCAGATCCTCTTCGCCCTCCGGCGCCTCCAGGGGCTTCATTGCCGCCACGGACGCCACGGCCTCTCCCTCTTCGGGGGCCTCATCCGCCGCGCCCGTCACGGGGATCACGGCCAGTCCCTCGCTGAACTGGACGCTCTCGCCTTCCCAGAGCTCCGCCTGGGGGAAGGAGGCCAGCTCCTGTCCCGTCCGGTCCAGGAGCACCAGCGTCCCGGAGGCGTCCACGGCGAAGGCGCGTCCCTCGGAAAAGGGGAACGCCTGCCGGTACTGCATGGCGACCGTCAGCACGCCATCAGCGTCCACATAGCCGAACCGGCCGCCCTGGAGGCGGGCCGTCTTTCCGCTGCCGGTCTCCTCCCCCGTCAGGGAGACGGCGGCCATCCCGCCGCTGTAGGGGCCCACGGCGGCGTAGTTGGGCTCCAGCAGCGGGCTGCCGTCCGTCCGGTAGAAGCCGTAGAGGCCGTCCCGGCGGACGGTGTAGATATTTTCCTGACTGCTGTAGGCGACTACCTCGTCTACCCGCAGGCTGACCAGCTCCTCCACCGCCGCGTGAGCGGGCGGGGCGAAGCCCAGGCACAGCAGCCCGGCCAGCGCCAGGGCAAGCAGCTTTCTTTTCATCATCAAGTTCCTTTCCAGCATGGGTTTATCCGTCAGACCGGCACTCCGGCCATTCTCTATCTATTCTGCTCCAATTTTACCCGATGCCGGAGAATATTGCAAGGGTCCCCGTCCATTCGTAATGGAATTGTAACGGAAAAATGCCGGATCACCCCTTGAGCTTCAGCTTCCCCTTCTCGATCACCGCCGAGAACAGCTCCCGCAGCCGGGCGCAGTCGCCTTCCCGGTCCTCCATCTGCGCCTTGGGCAGGATCCAGGCCTGATTTTCCGAGAGGAAGAGGTAAAACGCCTTCCGGGTCTCCCGCACCCGCAGGAGGTCCTCGAAGCCCATCTTCCCCCGGTCCTTCCCCACGGTGACGTGGACGCCGAACCCGTTGATCTCCGTCTCCTGGACGTACTGCTCCCGTCCGGAGCGCCGGACCTGCTCCCGGACCTTCCGCAGGGTGGAGACCGACACCGCAATGACGGTGACCGCCGCGCCCGCCAGGGCCCCGGCCAGCACGACCGCGGCCTTCACAGGCAGCATCAGGTCCGTATTCATCGTATACAGCAGCGCCGCCAGCGCGCCCACCAGGGCGAATCCGGCGATGCCCTTCCGCCAGTGTCCCAGCACCAGGGAGAGATAGAAGTCCTGGGTCTCCCGGAGCCCTATGGTAAAATCCCGTTGATATGACATGTACGTTACCCCGCTTAACGGCAGAGGAAGCTGACCCAGCCCTCGCTGGCCCGGGCCTCCTCTACGGCCAGTCCCGCCGCCTCCAGCGCGGCGCGGACCTCCTCCTCCCGGCTGTCGATGACGCCGGAGGCCAGGAACCTCCCGCCCTCCTTCATCAGCCCCCGCGCCGAGGGAGCAAGGGCGATGATGACGTCCGAGACGATGTTGGCCACGACCACGTCGTAGCCCGTCCCCATTTCCTTCCGCAGCCCGGCGTCGCTGAGCACGTCCCCGGCCCGGACGGTATACCGGTCCCGGTCCACGCCGTTGAGGGCGGCGTTCTCATAGGCCACGTCCACCGCCTTGTCGTCGATGTCGCAGGCGAAGGCCCTCTCCGCCCCCAGCAGCAGGGCGGCGATGGACAGGATGCCGCTGCCGCACCCCAGGTCCAGCACCTTCATCCCGGGCGCAACGATCCTCTCCAGGGCAGTGAGGCACAGCCGGGTGGTGGCGTGGCCCCCGGTGCCGAAGGCCAGTCCGGGATTCAGCCGCAGGGCGGCGCGGCCCTTGGGGTCCGCCTCCTCCCAGTCGGGGATGACCATCAGCCGCTCCCCGATCTCCATGGGCTTGTAGAAGGCCTTCCAGTTGTTCTCCCAGTCCGCGTCCTCGACGCCCTCCATGGTCATGAGCAGGGGCGCGTACTCCGGGTGCTTCTCCTTCAGCCCGGCCATGGCGATCCGGGCGGCGGCCACCTGGCCGAATCCCGCCTCCGTGTCCTCCACATAGAAGGTGACCCGGCACTTGCCGGTCATGGAGCGGTCCAGCTCCTCGTCCACGTAATCCCAGTACTGTTTGTTCTGCTCCAGGAACCGGCGGAAGTCGGTCTCATCCTCGATGACCAGCCCGTCGATGCCCAGGGCGCTGAGGGCGGCCTCCACCGGCTCCAGGCCGGAGGGGGAGGCGTCGATATGCACGGCAAGCCATTTCATGACAGGGGGCTCCTTTCCTGCCCCGGCATTTCCGGGGCCTTTTTGATACGCGCGCGGCGCACCAGCTGGAAGATGGCGGTGGGGAACAGCATCCCCACGGCGATGGCCACTGCCAGCAGCACGGTGGTCAGAGCCTGGGCGGAGAACGCCTCCAGGTCGCTGGCCATAAAGCATTCCATGGTCCGGTAGAGGGACCCGCCGGGGATCAGGGGGATGGAGGCGGTGACCAGAAACAGGGTGGCGGGGCACTTCACCACCCGGGCCAGGCACTCGGCGTATACCGTCAGCACCACCGAGGCGGCGAAGTAGCGCACCACCTCCTGGTCCGAGACCAGGCCCATCAGCAGATAGACTCCCCAGGCCAGCAGGCCCCCCAGGCTGGCCAGCAGCAGCTTCTCCTTCCGCACGTGGAACAGGAGGGCAAATCCCAGCGACCCGGTAAAGGCCGTGACCAGCTGTATCAGCATGTCCATAGGCGCGCCTCCTTACAGCAGCCCCGCCGCCAGGGCGAAGCCGAAGGCGATGGTCAGGGCCAGCAGGATGGATTCGATAAAGCGCATGAGGCCGGAGATGGTGTTGCCGCTGAACATGTCCCGCAGGGAGTTGGTCAGGGCCACGCCGGGGATGAGGAGCATGATGTTCCCGATGGAAATCATGCCCGCGTCGTCCCCCAGACGGAGCTTCACCGCCAGCCCCGCCAGCAGGCCCCCCAGGCAGGCGCACAGCAGGGAGGACAAAAAGGCGTTGGCCTCCGTCCTCCGGATGGCCCGGTCCAGGAATTTGAGCATCACGCCGATGACGCCCGACGCCGCCGCGTCCAGCCAGCTCCCCCCGAAAAACAGGGCGAAGGAGGAGGAGACCAGGGCGTAAGTAAACAGCTGGATCCCGAAGCCGTACTGCGGCGTGGACCGGATGGCCTCCAGGGCCTCCGCGGTCTGCTCCAGGGACCAGTGTTCGGCGCAGATCTTCCGGCTGAGCTGGTTGAGCTGCTCCAGCCGGTGGAGGTCGTAGGCGCTGCCGGTGATCCGTCGGGTCTGGGTCACCGCCCCGAACCGGCTGGCGTAGATGGTGACGACGATGGAGGACGTAATGGTAAACACGTCGGCGCGCTCGGCCCCGAAGGACAGGCATAACCGGCGGATGCTGTCCTCCACCCGGCTGACCTCGCCGCCGCACTGGAGCATGTACTGTCCGATGTCCAAAATACGGTACAGATATTCGTTTGCCCGTCCGGCGGCCTCAATGCGCTCCAGCTGGTCCAGCTCGTCCGGGGAGAAAAAGTGGTAAGGGTGGTCTTCCATTTCGATCTCCTGGCTTTTCGATAGTTGTCTTTTGAAGAAATCAGGTATTGGGGCTGTTATATCACAGAACGCGGAATAATGCAAGAAAAACATGGCGGCGCGGTGCATACAGGTCCCCCACGATCAGCCCGTTACACGGTTTTCTAAAAGCATGATCTTCCCATAAAGCCTCTCTCAGCCGGACCATCCAGTCGGGTCCATCAGGATATTCTTCGGCAGCGCAGCGGAAATGCGATAATTCTAAGCTTTTTTATCATAAAAAATAATTTCAGCGGATCGATCATTTGACTCCTGGCAGTTATCATGGTAAAATAGCAAATGAAGAAGAATATTCTGAAGGTTTTATTTTGCGAAGCAGAGCATAAATTTTTGAGATCGAAGCTGCCCTTAGTGTCATAGAAGTGTATTGATGGTTACAAAGGAGAAGTACTTATGGTGAAACGCCGCGCTGTTGTGATCCTGCTTGCCGTATTAGTGATAGGGGTATTTGTGTCGTGGAATGGAGTCTTTAAATCTCTTGCTCCTGTAGAACCCGATCCTAATGACCTTCCGGCGAATGATCTGCATAATCCAGCAGATATACCTGTCGAGGAGGAGGTACCCTTCGTTCCTTCAAAGGAGGAGGTCCTTGCCGCTCGGGAACAGGCTCTGGAGGGAATGACTTCGGAGCAGATCGAGAGACTGACCAAATTTATTATTGAGGCCAACATGTGGTGGGAATATGGATACCTCTATGAAAACATTTTTTCACAACTTGAAGATCCGGATGCGTTGACTTGGAATTATTTTGATCAAACAGGAGAGATTCATATCGGATGGGCAATAGACGCAGATTTGGACCCAGACACTGCTTGTGCGGAAGAAAATATAACGAAAGATGAATTTTATGCCAAATATGGAAAGCGAATTGTAGCAAACAATCCCTATAACGCAGATGATTTTATTTCCTGGCTTGAAGACATTATCGCGGGAGTGCAAAACGAATACCTGCATGCGGATTTGCAGTACATCGCAGATGAGACCCAGTTGGCCAAAGAAGGACATATCATGGAACACGCTAACAACGCATATAAGATGCTCCATGATATGGATTACTTTTTGCTGCGATATGGACCGATAGACGTAGGACAGTTTGTAAGAGATAAGTCCACAGTCTCAAAGTATTATGGTATGCTCTCTATTTACTCCTGAATGAGCAGCTAAAAAACGGCCAAAAAGTGCATCAGACATTACAGATGTAGTGTCTGATGCACTTTTTAACGTTATTAAATCATTCTATGCCCGGCCAGCCTTACGGCTGCCACACCGCCAGGGCGTTCACCGCGCAGTGCAGCAAAACGCTTCCCCACAGGCATCCGGACCGCTCATAGGTCCAGGCCATCACCGCCCCGGGGACCAAATACTGCACCATGACCATCAAACAGCCCACATCCCAGCTCTCCGCAAAAAAGGGCCATACATGGACCATGGCAAAAAACAGGCAGGAGACCAGATACGCCGCTCCCCGGCTGTACTCCCGGAGATTCCCGAACACATACCCGCGAAACAGGGCCTCCTCCACCACGGGGGCCAGAAAAACCACCATCAGGATCGTACTCCGGGGCGCGGCACCCAGCCGGGCCAGGATGGCCTGGTCGTTCAGATTCACCTGTCCCGCGCGCAGGAGCCCCAGCACCCGGCCGGTCACTTCATTGAGCCCATAAAAGGCAACCAGGCCCACCCCGGCGGCGCCCAGCACCTGCCAGGTCCGGTCGAAAAACGCCCGCGCGTTCCTCCCGAAGAAGCCCCAGAAGGCGATCAGCACAAGTCCAAAAAGGACGGCGTAGTACGCCAGATCGCGCGCTCCCCGGTCCAGGGAGACCCCAAAGACCTTCTCCGCCCCGTTGAACAGCCATTCCGCCGTCAGAGGGAGGACGAACACATATACCGCCAGCGCCATTCCCCCCAGCAGCTTCTCCCCGGAGGTCATGCCGGTCCCTCCGGCTCCTCTCTTCACCATGTCTCCGCCCTCCTTCTTCCGATCAAGACCGTCCTGCCGTCACCGGGCGTACATGCTGGAACAGCAGCAAGCCAAGACTCGAACTTAAAGTTCTTTTTGGTCCTTTTTCTTTCAAGAAAAAGGATCACCGCAGCGTTGCGCCCAGCTCCTGCTCCAGGGCGGTCAGGATGTCCTTGACCTCGCCGTCCGCCTCGGAGGCGGTGATGGAGCGGTCGTCCGCACGGAGAGTCATGCTGAAGGCCACGCTCTTGCTGCCCTCGGCCACGCCCTGGCCGCGGTAGATGTCGAAGAGGGCCACGTCCCGCAGGAGCCTGCCTCCGGCCTTGCGGATGCAGGCCTCCAGCGCGCCCACGGTGACTTCCTCCCCGCACACCACCGCGATGTCCCGGCTCACCGCCGGGAAGCGGGGCAGGGGATGATACTCCGCGCCGGGGCCCTGGGCCTCCAGCAGCGCCTCGAAGCTCAGTTCCGCGCAGTAGAGCTCGCAGTCCACATCGTAGTTGGCGGCTACGGCGGGATGGATCTGGCCCACCACGCCCAGGAGCTTCTCCCCGGCGTACACCCCGGCGCAGCGGCCCGGATGGTAGGAGGGATCGTCCTGGCAGGCCCTGAAGGCCGCGCCCGCAATGCGCAGATCCCGGAGGATGGACTCCACGGCGCCCTTCATGGTGAAGAAGTCATACCCCTCGCCGTAAGCGCCCAGGGTCAGCATCCGGGGCTCGTTGGCCAGGCCGTCGGGGCCGCCGGGGAGGTACACCCGGCCGATCTCATAGAGCCGGACGTCCTTGCTGCGGTAGCTGTAGTTCCGGGCCAGGATGTCCAGCATGGAGGGCAGGGTGGTGGTACGCATGATGGAGGTGTCCTCCCCCAGGGGGTTGAGGATCTTCAAAGAATCGCGCAGGGGCTCGTCGGGAGCCCAGCCGATCTTGTCGTAGCAGGCGGGGGAGATGAAAGAGTAGGTGATGATCTCACTGTACCCGCAGGACCGGCACAGACTGCCCAGACGGCGCTCCGCCTGCTGGACGGGGCTGTAGCCGCCCTGGGTGGTCTCTCCCCGCTGGAGGGTGACGGGGATGTTGTTGTAGCCGTGGAACCGGGCAACCTCCTCCGCCAGATCGGCAATGCCCTCCACGTCGCCGCGCCAGGAGGGGATGGACACCTGAGCGGGACCGTTGGGGAAATTCCGCTTCTCGGTATGGATCTCCACCCGCTCAAGATAGCAGTACATGTCTGTCGCGTGGATATCCGTGCCCAACAGGGCGTTGACCCGGGCGGGGTCCATGGTGATGGTCCGGGGCTGGGGCACGTGGTTGAGGACGTCGATGACGCCGTCGATCACCTCTCCGGCCCCCAGCAGCTCCACCAGCTCGCAGGCCCGGTTGACTGCGGGGAGGGTGTTCAAGGGATCGAGGCCCTTCTCGAATTTGGCGCTGGCCTCGGTGCGCATCCCCAGGGCCAGAGCGGCCTTGCGGATGCAGGTGCCGTCAAAGTTGGCGGACTCGAAGACCACGTCCACGGTGTCGTCCACGATCTCGCTGTTCTCGCCGCCCATGATGCCCGCAAGGCCCACGGCCCGGGTCTCGTCGGCGATGACCAGCATGTTGGCCGTCAGCTTCCGCACGTTTCCGTCCAGAGTGGTCAGCTCCTCGCCCTCCTGGGCCCGGCGGACGATGATCTTCCCGCCCTTGACGTAGCGGTAGTCAAAGGCGTGCATGGGCTGGCCGTACTCCAGCATGACGTAGTTGGTGATGTCCACGATGTTGTTGATGGGCCGCACGCCC
>CAJTVO010000118.1 GCA_910579485.1 uncultured Oscillospiraceae bacterium
GCCGCAAGGCGGCGCTTTTAGCGCTAAGGCCGCCGCAGGCGGCCCACGGGGGGCGGACAGCCCACGGGCTTGCGAATAGAAACATTTTTATAGATATTCATTCCTCCACCCATTCCACCAAATCGCCCGGCTGACAGTGGAGGATGCCGCAAATGACTCCCAAACTACTCAAATTAATCGCAGTACTTCCTGTACGCAACCTCTGAATCGTGCTTTCACCCATGACTTTCTCATTGCGCAGACGTGCGCTGGAGTAACCTGCTTTTTTCAATTCAGGCAAGATGTTGATCTTATACCTTAACATATTAAACTCCCGAAAAGAATTATTCACACCTTTTTTTGTGTTGACATCACACAAGTTTAGGTGTATAATTAGCCCATTACTAGAAAGGAGTATACCCCAATGGATGAACCAATGCAAGCCCTATTTAACGATATTACAGACCGTCTACTGGAAAAATACTACCCCCAAACCAACTTTGCCCACTGCTGCAAGGTCCGCGATGAGATCGGACGCAAACTCTGGTCCCAGCTTCCGCCGGAGCAGCGCGAGCTGCTGGAAGAGCTCCAGCGAGCCTACGACTACGCCCAGATGGAGGAAATGGAAGCCATGTTTCTGGCCTCCTTCGACCAGTGCAAAGCACTGGCCCTCTCACACTGCGCCTAAAAGGTCAACTGCTCCATAGCAGGCGGCATCCCGCCAGGGATGGTCAGCCCCAAATGCTGATACGCCTTTGGCGTGACGCACCGCCCTCTGGGCGTCCGGGTCAAAAAGCCGATCTGTAGCAGATACGGCTCATAAACATCCTCCAGCGTTACGGATTCCTCATTGATGGTAGCCGCCAGCGTCTCCAGACCCACGGGTCCCCCGTTATAGTACTCAATAACGGCCCGGAGCATCCTGCGGTCGATCTGGTCCAATCCCAGATAGTCTACCTCCAGGGCGGTCAGCGCCTTGTCCGCCAGCTCCTTATTGATAACGCCATCCCCCACCACCTGGGCGAAGTCCCGGACCCGCCGAAGCATCCGGTTAGCGATCCGCGGGGTGCCCCGGCTCCGCCGGGCGATCTCCATGGCACCGTCCTGCTCGATAGGCGCGTCCAAGATCCCCGCCGAGCGGGTGACGATCAGCGCCAGCTCCTCCGGAGTATACAGCTCCAGCCGCAATGTCACGCCGAACCGGTCCCGCAGAGGGGCCGACAACTGTCCCGCCCGGGTAGTTGCACCGATGAGCGTGAATTTCGGCAGGTCCAGCCGGATGGAGTTGGCGGAGGGCCCCTTGCCAATGATGATGTCGATGGCAAAATCCTCCATGGCGGGATACAGGACCTCCTCCACGGAGCGGTTGAGCCGGTGGATCTCGTCTACAAAAAGGATGTCGTTCTCGTTGAGGTTGGTCAACAGCGCCGCCAGATCACCTGCCTTTTCGATAGCGGGCCCAGAGGTAATGCGCACGTTGACTCCCATCTCGTTGGCAATAATGCCCGACAAAGTGGTCTTTCCCAGCCCCGGAGGGCCATGGAGCAATACATGGTCCAAAGGCTCCTGACGCATCTTGGCGGCCTGGATGAAGACCTCCAGGTTGCCCTTGGCCTTCTCCTGGCCGATGTATTCCCTGAGGGTCTTTGGGCGGAGGGAGTACTCGCTCTCGTCCTCCCTGGTGAAGCTGGTCGTCACCAGGGGCTCTTCCTCAACATAGGGCGCGTTCCCGGAAAAATCAATGGACATAGCTTATCCTTTCACCATGTTCTTCAAGGCCAGCCGGATGATCTGCTCCAACGGCTGGCCATCAACGTCAACGCCCTTCAGCGCCACGTTGATCTCCGCCTGAGAGTACCCCAGCACCGCCAGCGCGGCGGACGCCTCGCTGAGCTTGTTCTGCGGGATGATGGTCACCACGTCCATCGGAACGCTCTCCCCGGAAGCGGAAACAGTCTGACCTTTCGCCAGCTTGTCCTTCAGCTCCAGGATCACCCGCTGCGCGATCTTCTTCCCCACCCCGGGGGCTCTGGTCAGCGTCTTCTCGTCCCCGGTGATGATGCTCATCGCCAGATTGGCCGGGGTGCTGGAGGACAAGATCGCCAGCGCCGCCTTAGGTCCCACGCCGGAGACCGAAATGAGCTGCTGAAATAATTTCAGCTCCTCCTGACTGAAAAATCCATAGAGGTCCATGGCGTCCTCACGGACGCTGAGATAGGTGAACAGCTTCGCCCTGTCCCCCTTCTTGATCTGTGAAATGGTATAAGCCGTCGTCCGGCAGGCAT
The DNA here is from genome assembly GCA_910579485.1 of uncultured Oscillospiraceae bacterium. Lineage (GTDB taxonomy): Bacteria > Bacillota > Clostridia > Oscillospirales > Oscillospiraceae > Pelethomonas. The sequence continues at coordinate 2,265 of CAJTVO010000118.1, forward strand.
ACCCCACCCCGCCGCAGTCTATGACCGCCAGATAGGGCTCCACATGGGCCACCTGGCCCGAAACGTAGTAGTACATAATATACTCCCTTACTCAAGCGGCGACAAGCGCCGCCTAGCAAAACGTAGTTTTGCGGCAAAAAGTTTTTCTTTTTTGGTACTTTTTTCTTTTTTCAAAAAGAAAAAAGTATTACCGCGTGTCGTACCGTTTGGGGTCGAACCTCCGCTCGGTGTTCAGGAGGCTGGTAGCGCTGCGGCCGTGGCAGATGGCGATGGCCAAAGCGTCCGCCGCGTCATCCGGCCGGGGGATCTCCTTCATTTTCAGCAGCCGCTGGGTCATGAGCATGACCTGTTTTTTATCCGCGCCACCGTATCCGGCCACGGCCTGCTTGACCTGCATGGGGGTGTACTCGAAGGCCGGGATGCCGGCCCGCTCCGCCTCCAGCAGGATGACCCCCCGCCCGTGGGCCACGGCGATGCCGGTGGTGATGTTCTTGGAGAAAAACAGCTCCTCCACCGCCATCTCCTCCGGCTTGAACTGGCCCAGCAGCTCCACCATATCCTCGGAGATCTGCCGCAGCCGGACGGAGAGCGGCAGTCCCGCAGGGGTGGTGATCACACCGTAGCGCAGCAACTGCACCTTGGCCCGGTCCGCCTCGATGAGGCCGAAGCCGATGGTAGCCACGCCGGGGTCGATGCCTATGATCCGCATGGAAACGCTCCTTTGTTTTATTGTTTTCCATTCTATCATTTCAGACGCAAAAAAACAAGAGGCAATGCCGCGCGCCTCCCCCTCCCGCCGTTGGGAGACGGAGAGGGCGTTTCTTATTTTTCAAGTTTTTTTGTTGATTATTTCCCTTTACTGTATTATACTGAGGGTAGTTGGAGAGGACGCCTCTCGAAAGTAAATAAGGAGGATGAGATCAATGAATTACGATCGCAGCTATAACTTTTCCGCCGGACCCGCCACCATGCCCGAGCCGGTCCTGGAAGAGATCCGGGACGAGGTAATGAACTACCGGGGCTCCGGCATGTCCGTCATGGAGATGAGCCACCGCTCCCCGGTGTACCAGCAGATCATCGACGAAGCCGAGCAGGACCTGCGTGACCTGATGCACATCCCCGACAACTACAAGGTCCTGTTCATCCAGGGCGGCGCGACCCTCCAGTTCGCCATGATCCCCATGAACCTGATGAAGAACGGTGTGGCCTGCTACGTGGAGACCGGAGCCTGGTCCAAGAAGGCCATCTCCGAGGCCAAAAAGTATGGCGAAGTCCACGTGGCCGCCTCCAGCAAGGACCGCAATTTCTGTTATATCCCGGATTGTGACGATCTGGATATCCCGGAGAACGCGGACTATGTGTACATCTGCGAAAACGAGACCATCCATGGCGTGACCTGGCCCAAGCTGCCCGATACCAAGGGTCGCGTGCTGGTCAGCGACCAGAGCAGCATGTTCCTGTCCAAGCCCTGCAACGTCAGCGATTACGGGCTCATTTACGCCGGTGTCCAGAAGAACGTGGGCCCCGCCGGCATGGTGGTGGTCATTATCCGTGAGGACCTGATCCGGGAGGATCTGGACCCCAGGACGCCGGTCTACATGAGCTACAAGACCCATGCGGACAACGGGTCCATGTACAATACGCCCAATTGCTGGGCCATCTACTGCTGCGGCAAGGTGTTCAAGTATCTCAAGAGCATCGGCGGGCTGGAGGAAATGGAGAAGCGGAACATTGCCAAGGCCCAGGTCATGTATGATTTTTTGGATTCCTCGAAGATGTTCACCGGCACGGTGGACAAAGAGTTCCGCTCTTTGATGAACATTCCTTTCGTCACCGGCGACAAGGAGCTGGACGCCAAGGTGGTCGCCGCCACCAAGGCGGCGGGGTACGACAACCTGAAGGGCCACAAGAGCGTCGGAGGGCTCCGAGCTTCCGTGTATAACGCCATGCCCAAGGAAGGCGTGGAGGCGCTGGTGGAGTTCTTAAAGAAATTTGAGGAAGAAAACGGCTGACCGGTAAATGCCCGAAAATTTTTGAATGGAGAAGAAAACCATGAAGATACTTGTAACTGATGGCATGGACAAGACCGCCCTCGAGCAGTTGAAAAAGAACGGCCATGAAGTAACGGAACAGTTTTTCCCCCCTGAGGAGCTGGGCGCGGCTTTGAAGGATTTTGACGCGGTGATCGTCCGCAGCGCAACGAAGGTGAGAGCCCCTCACATTGACGAGGCCAAGACCGGGAGATTGAAGCTCATCATCCGCGGCGGCGTGGGTGTGGACAACATCGACGTGAAATACGCCGAGGAAGCGGGGATCACGGTGAAGAATACGCCCCGCGCCTCCTCCAACTCTGTGGCGGAGCTGGCTATGGGGCACATGTTCTCCTGCGCCCGCTTCCTCTCCGTGGCGGGCCACACCATGCGGGAGGGCAAATGGGAGAAGAAGGCCTACGGCAAGGGCATCGAGCTGGGCGGCAAGACTCTGGGCATCATCGGCTTCGGCCGCATCGGCCAGGCTCTGGGCCGCATGGCCAAGGGCATCGGCATGGAGGTCATCGCCCAGGACATCTTCCATGTTCCCGGCATTGAGGAACAGCTCGGCATGAAGTACGTGGAGCTGGACGTGCTGCTGGAGCGGTCGGACTTCATCTCCCTGCACACGCCTTCTCTGAACGGCGTGAAGCTCATCTGCAAGGAGAACATAGAGAAGATGAAGGACGGCGTGGTGTTCGTCAACACCTCCCGGGGCGACAACGTCAACGAGGACGACCTGCTGGAGGCCCTGAACTCCGGCAAGGTCCGTGCCGCTGGACTGGACGTTTACGCTGACGAGCCCGCCACCAATGCGGCGCTGTACTCCCACCCCAACGTCTCCTGCACGCCTCACATCGGAGCCGCAACCAAGGAGGCCCAGCAGAGGATCGGCGCGGAGATCGTTGAGATCATCGAAAACTTCGGGAAATAATACGGCAGACATCCTTTTCTTTGTGAACAAAGAAAAGGATCAAAAGAAAAACTTTTTAATTGCCCTGCGGGCCGTGGGATGGAGTGCCTGCTCCTTCCCACGGCCCGCTGTTTTTGCGAACGCGGCAAAGGGCGAAGCATCCGCTTCGCCCTTCATTTTAGGAGTCTAAATTCGGCCGCACGGCGTAAGCCGTGCTGGGGGGCCCCACCGAGACACTGCCATTATTGACGGTTCACTGGGGCTCTTCCCAGAACAGATCGTCCAGGGTCTTATCCAGGGCCAGGCAGATGGCGATGCACAGATTGATAGTGGGGTTATAATCTCCCTGCTCGATGGCATTGATGGTCTGGCGGGACGCGCCTACCAGATCGGCAAGTGCCTGCTGGCTCAGTCCCTTTGCCGCGCGGGCAGAGCGAAGTCGGAGGTTCTTCATGGCGCTTCCTCTGCTGTGGCCCGCTTTTCCTTTCGTACCTTCCAAATGACTACGGCCGTCATTGCTGCCGCGTTCCCGCAGGCAAACAGAAACGGCACCCATGACGCACAGACTTCGGAGGCACAGAACGCTCGAACGAAGGAAAGCATGGAGATGCAATACACCAGCACCGATGCGTTTGCATCCTTACGCTTGTCTTTCCAGCTGACAAACCCGTCATGCAGAATACAGTCTCCCGCCCAGACGCTCCAGGAAAGCAGCAGCGCGCACAAGGTCATATCCAGCATGGAGCCGGTCCAGTCGAACCGCCCGAACTGATCCGCGATCGTCCAGACCAGCAGAAAGCTCAGCAACGCATACAGCGCATGATTCCCCGCCCGCAGCCGGGCGATGCGCTGGCGCTCGTCGTACTCCGGCGGCTCGTTCCGCTTCTTCCGCGCTTCCTGTTCCAGGTGGATGCCCAAGGCCAGCGGCCATATCCATGCCGCCGCCGCGAATATCAGCAAAGCTGCGGTAATGACGGTCTTAGTCTCCTCGCTCATTTCTATCGCCCCTTTCTGCCGCTATTGTAAAACAAACAGGATAGTTTGTCAAGTATATTTTACAGTCTGGCGATAAGGTTTTCCGTCCGGCGGAGTATGCCGGACGGAAATGTTGCAAAATCTGTCGTATTCTGGTATAATGGGGGCACCGGTCCTTCTCCGTTCCTGATAAGGGAAAGGAGGTGATTTCCTATGAACGAGATCAAAAGTTTCGTGATTTCTGTCGTAGCAGGCATAGTCAGCTTCTATGTCTGCAAATTACTCGACAGATACCGTAAGGACCGGTAATCCCAGCAAGAACCCCCGGAGAGATAGGAGCTCTCCGGGGGTTCCTTTTTTGCGGTGATTTCCTTGAACGAGTTTTAAGTTTCTTGATACTGTCATTATAGCACAGGTATGACCCACTATGCAAGAGGAAGGCGCAAAAATTTTCTTTGAATTTTACGCCATCTTCTCTTTGATGTGGCTGAGACGGTCCAGAGCCTCGTTAAGGGTCTCGTCCTTCTTGGCGAAATGGACGCGGACGATGTCCTGGACGTTCTCCTTGAAGAAGGACGTGCCGGGGACGCAGGCTACGCCTACCTTCCGGGCCATTTCCTCGCAGAACTCCACGTCGGTCTGGCCCTTCTTCAGGTAGGGACCGATGTTCGCCAGGACGAAATACGCGCCCTGGGGATCGGTAAAGGGAATGCCGATGTTCTTCAGGCCGTCGGTGAACAGCTTCTTCATATGGGCGTAGTGGGCCCCAAACTCCTCGTAGTAGCTGTCCGGCATATCCAGGCCCACTACGGCGGCCTCCATCAGGGGAGAGGGCGCGCCTACGGTATTGAAATCGTGGTACTGCTTGATACGGTCCATGATCTCCTTGGGGGCGATGGCGTAGCCAAGACGCCAGCCGGTGACGGAGTAGGTCTTGGAGAGGCTGGAGCAGCTGACGGTGCGCTCCCACATGCCCGGGAGGGAGTTCATATAGGTGTGCTTGTGGCCGTCATAGATGATATGCTCGTACACCTCGTCCATGATGGCGTACACGTCGTACTTGACGCACAGGTCCGCAATGAGCTTCAGCTCGTCGCAGGTGAACACCTTGCCGCTGGGGTTGGAGGGATTGCAGATCAGAATGGCCTTGGCCCCCTGCTTGAAGGCGTCCTCCAGAACGTTGGCGTCGAACCCGAAGGCCGGGGGTACCAGGGGCACGTAGATGGGCTCGCAGTCCGCCAGGATGGCCTGGGCGTGGTAGTTCTCGAAGTAGGGGGAGAACAGGATGATCTTATCCCCCGGGTTGGTCAGGGCGAAGATGGTGTCCACCATGGCCTCGGTGGAGCCGATGGTCACCACGATCTCCGTATCCGGGTCCAGGGTGCGGCCCATGAACCGGCCGCACTTCCGGGCCAGGGCCTGGCGGAAGTTGGGCGCGCCCATGGTGATGGGGTACTGGTGGGGACCAAGATGGCTCACCTCCGCCAGACGGTCCATCATGGCCTTGGGGGGATCGAAGTCCGGGAACCCCTGGGCCAGGTTGATGGCCCCCGCGTCAATGGCGATCCGGGTCATCCGGCGGATGACGGAATCGGTGAAAAGCTTGTTCTTTCTGCTCATTTCCTGCATGGCAAATTCTTCCTTCTTTCCTTGTTGGCCGCCCGTCACGCTCCGGCGGCCGGGGTGATATCAGACCAGTCCGGTCAGGACGCGGTCCAGCTTCTCCGGCTCGGACACGCGGAAGATCATATAGGCCAGGCCGTTTTTCTGGCTCATGCCGGAGTACATATACTCAATGTCGATGTCCGCCGCCGCGATGCTGCTCAGCACCGCGTTGAGCCCGCCGGGCTTGTCGGACACGGGAGCCTGGACCACCGGCGTCTCCCGGACGATGAAGCCGTTATCACGCAGCAGTCTGGCCGCGCGCTGGGGCATGTCCACGATGAGGCGCAGCACGCCGTAGTCCGCCGTCTCCGCAATGTTCAGGGCCTGCATATCTACATGATTCTGGGCCAGCAGCTCCGTTACCGCGGACAGCTGTCCCGCCCGGTTCTCCAGAAAGACCGATAATTGTTGGATCATCATAGCGCTGGTTCCTCACTTTTCCATTATTATTCTCGCTCAGGCGCTGTTGTTCGCTGACCCTTCCAAGAAAAAGGGTCAGATCTTTCTCTTGTCGATGATGCGGACCGCCTTGCCCTCGCTGCGGGTGATGGTCTTGGGGGCCACCAGGCGCACGCGGGCGTAGATGCCCAGCATGGCCTTCAGGGCAGCCACCAGGCTCTTCTCCATATCGGTGATCTTGCCCAGGGAGTCGGAGAAGTTCTCCGGGGTCATCTCCACCATGACCTCCAGGGTGTCGGAGTTGTTCACCCGGTCCACGATGATCTGGTAGTTAGCGGGATACCCCTGCTCCAGCAGCACCGTCTCGATCTGGGACGGGAACACGTTCACGCCCTTGACGATCAGCATGTCGTCGCTGCGGCCCATGGGCTTCGACATCTTTACGTGGGTGCGTCCGCAGGAGCAGGGCTTCCGGGTGAGGACGCAGATGTCGCGGGTCCGGTAGCGCAGGAGGGGGAACGCCTCTTTGGTGATGGAGGTGAACACCAGTTCGCCCTTGCTGCCCTCGGGCAGGACCTCCCCGGTATCCGGGTCGATAATCTCGGCGATGAAGTGGTCCTCGTTGATGTGCATCCCTGTCTGCTCGGAGCACTCGAAGGCCACGCCGGGGCCGCTGGTCTCCGTGAGACCGTAGATGTCGTAGGCCTTGATGCCCAGCTTGTCCTGGATATCCCGGCGCATCTCCTCGCTCCAGGCCTCCGCGCCGAAGATGCCCGCCTTCAGCTTGATCTGGTCCCGCAGGCCCCGCTCGTGGATGCTCTCCGCCAGGTAGGCGGCGTAGGAGGGCGTGCAGCACAGGATGGTGGAACCCAGGTCCACCATGAACTGCAGCTGCCGGTCCGTGTTGCCGGAGGACATGGGCAGGGTCAGGCACCCCACCTTGTGGCTGCCGCCGTTGAGTCCCGGGCCGCCGGTGAAAAGGCCGTAGCCGTAGCAGACGTGGCACACGTCCTCGCTGGTGCCACCCGCCGCCGTGATGGCCCGGGCGCAGCAGTCCTCCCACAGGTCCACGTCGTGCTGGGTATAAAAAGCCACCACCCGCCGCCCGGTGGTGCCGGAGGTGGACTGAATGCGGATGCAGTCCTTCAGCGGCGCGCCCAGCAGGCCGTAGGGATAGGCGTCCCGCAGGTCGTCCTTGGTGAGGAAGGGCAGCTTGTGGAGGTCCTCCACGCTTTGGACGTCATCGGGCGTGAGGCCCTTCTCCTCCATTTTTTGACGGTAGTAGGGCACGTTGTCCCACACGTGCCGCACCTGGCTCACCAGGCGCTCGTTCTGCCAGTCCAGGAGCTGCTCCCGGGAGGCAGTCTCGATCTCTGGTTGATAGTAACGCTCCATAAATGGTCTCCTTGGTGGTTTCTGTATACATGTACACGCTTTGGTACGATCACTTTTACTTTACCACTTTCAACGGATAAAGTCAATGAATTTTCCGTCCTAATTCTGCGATAAAATGCAAATTTTTCGTCCGGATGCCCCCGTCAGGAGACCGAGGCCGTCCGGACAATCACCCTGGAGGGCTGTGCGACCACGGTGCAGCCCTCCGGCACGTCCGTACAGACTACCGCCCCCGCGCCCACGCGCGCGCCGTCCCCCACGCGGATGCCGCCGATCAGGACCGCTCCCGCGCCGATGAGACAGCCGTCCCCTATTTGGGGCGCCCTGCCATCCACCTCGCCGATGGTGACATTCTGATAGATCCGGCAGCCGGCGCCGATGGAGGCGTACCGGGAAATGTATATCCCGTGGAGCCCGTGGGGCAGGGAGGGCACGCCGGCGATCCGCGCGCCCCGCCCGATGTAGCCGCCCCGCTTGTGGGCCATGCGGTTGAGGAGGAAGGTCAGGACGTCGCCCAGAAGACGGCTCCCCGTCCGCTCCCGCAGCCGGAAGAAGCGCCAGTAGAGGCGCAGGTTATTGCCCAGGGAAACGTCCATGAGCCATTCTCGAAGGTGCATCGCGGCGGTCCTCTTTCCTTTTGATGCCCTCCAGCATATCACATCCCGCCCGCAAATGCAACAGTCAACGGGACCCATATAAAAAATCCCCCGAGGTCCGCACCTCGGGGGACGCGCCGCGCGCTACAAAAGCCAGGCCATCAGTCCGCCGGCCACCGCCGCCAGCCCGGCGG
>CAJTVO010000119.1 GCA_910579485.1 uncultured Oscillospiraceae bacterium
GCGGTCTCATAGCCCGCCTCCTCGATGTACTGGCCCAGGGTCTTGACTCCGGCGGGCAGCATGATGTTATTGCGGAAACAGCCGGTCTCCGTGGGATACTTACCGGTCTGGAACAGGGCACGGCAGGGGCCGCACACCGGTTGGGGAGAGAAGGCGTTGTCAAACTTCACGCCCTCCCGGGCCAGGGCATCCAGATTGGGCGTGATATCCAGGGGCTGGCCGAAGCAGCCGCAGGTATCCCAGCGCTGCTGGTCGGTGAAATAAAAAATAATGTTGTTGGGCATGGTCACGCCTCCTTCTGCGCGTTTCGTTCCTTCATTTTACCCCGGACGATGGCACCCACCGCCAGCAAGATCAGGACCAGGAAAATGATGCAGTACACACTGCTGAAAAAGATCTTGGGGCTTCCGTTGGAGATCAGCAGGGCCCGGCGGAAATTCGTCTCCGTCATGCTGCCCAGCACCAGCCCCAGGAGAATGGGCACCGGGGGGAGCTCCAGCTTCCGCAGGATCCAGGCCAGCATACCGAAAATCAGGGCTATGCCCACGTCAAAGTAGTTCTCATTCACGGAGTAGGCCCCGGCAAAGCAGAAGATGACGATGATGGGGGTGAGGATCTCCTGGGGAATGGATACCACCTTGGCAAAAAGGGAGGTGAGGAACTTGCCCTGGAGAAGCATGAAGATGTTGACCAGGATCAGTCCCAGCATAATGGCGTACATAATGTCGCCCTGGGTGGTAAAGAGGCTGAGGCCGGGATTCAGGCCGTTGATCATCAGGGCGGAAAGCATGATCGCCACGGTGCCGTCTCCGGGAATGCCCAGGGTGAGCAGGGGGATCAGGGTCGCGCCGGTGACGGCGTTGTTCGCCGACTCGGCGGCGGCAATGCCCTCCACGGAGCCGTGTCCGAACTCCTCCGGGTGCTTGGACATGTTTTTGGCGGTGTTATAGCTGAACCAGGAGGCCTCCGAGGCTCCGGTGCCGGGGATGATGCCCACCATCACGCCGATGATGGACGACAGCAGCACCGACCGTGCCATGCGCTTGTATTCCGCCTTGGTGATGACGCCGTCGTCCTTGATCTGGGTGGTATCCAGATTCAGACGGTCCAGCCGCTTCTCCGCCTTGGACATGATCTCCACCAGGGCGAAAAGGCCAATGAGGCAGACCGCCAGATCCAGGCCCAGGTAAAGCCGGGAAACGCCGAAAGTGAAGCGGTCGTAGCTGGTCATGGGGTCAGAGCCCACGCAGGAGATGAGCAGTCCCAGGCACGCGGAGATCAGGCCCTTGATCATGCTCTTGCCCGACACGCCGGCGATGATGGTCAGGCCGAAGACGCAGACCATGAAGTACTCCGCAGTGCCCAGCTGGGCCGCCACCCGGGCCACCTGGGGCCCCAGAAACAGCAGCATCAGGGCGGAGAAGATGCCGCCGAAGGTGGAGGCGTACAAGGCGATCTTCAGCGCGGCCTTGGTCCGGCCTTTTTCTGACAGGGGATGCCCGTCCAGCATGGTGGCCGCCGCGTGGGGAGTGCCGGGGGTGTTGATGAGGATGGCGGACACGCTGCCGCCATAGCCCCCGGCGCAGTAGATGCCCAGCAGGAACATCATGCCGGGAATGGCGGTCATGGAGTAGGTGACGGGAAGAAACAGGATCACGCACAGGATGACGCTCAGTCCGGGGATGGCCGCGAAAACCGAGCCGATAAACACACCCAGGTTGATCCACAGGATGTTCTCCAGAGTAAACAGCAGGCCGGTGGCCGGAGCAATGTATTGTAACATAAGCCGCCTCCCTCCTTAAAAGCCCACGCCCAGGACAAAGCGGAAGGCCGCCCAGATGGCCACCGCGATCGCCAGGGTAATGGAATAGTAGGGTTTCTTACGGCATCGGAAATAGAGCAGGAAACCCAGGCAGCAGAAGACCGCTCCCACCACGAACAGGCCGGTCCACTTGCTGAGGAAATAGGTGCCCAGCAAAATGCCCAGGATCACCAGCGCCTTGGCCTCCACCTGGATGTTGATGACCTTCCAATTCAGGGGCTGCTTCGTTGCCAGCTTATAGAGCTCCTTGCCAATCAGCATGGCGCAGCAAAGAAGCATGACCGCCATCAGCAGCGTGGGGAACGCCCGGCCGTTGACCACGTCTTTCTCAGAGACCGCCACCTGGTCCGGCATGACCAGCAGAATGACCAGGGCGAAGAGCGCGAACACCACGCCGGTCACCAGGTCAACGGGGATGCGGATTTCCTTGCCGCGCAGCTTCCGGCCCCAGGCATCCATGCGGCCGTTGAACTGCTCTATCCATTGCTTCATAGGGAACCTCCTTTCAAAATTCAGAAAATAAAAAGAGGAATGGGCGGGACTTCCGCCCTATCCCATTCCTCATATGTACGTCCGCGATCAGCCCGCGACGACGTCCTTGTACTCGTTGACGATGCCCTTCACGTTTTCCACATGGGCCTCCACGTCCGCCACGGACATGGTGTCAACCTCCAGCAGCATGGTGTTCTGGAGCCAATCCACGACTTCCGCGTCCGCCAGGATCTTGCCGTAGAGCTCCTTCAGCTCGGCGACCTTCTTCTCGTCGGTGCCGGCCCGGGCCATGATGAAGCAGCGGTTGCGGAAGTAGGGGTAGCCATGCTGGCCCACGCCCTCTACGCCAGCGAAGGGACCGCTTTCAATATTGCCCTCGTCAAAGGCGCACACAATGGTCACGCCGTTCTGCTGGTAGGTCTCCAGGATCTGGGACTGGTGGGAGACGGCGAACTGAGTCTCGCCCCGGGCCACGGCCTGGGCGGCCTCGGCGGCGGACTGATAGGGCGTCAGCTTCAGCTTGTCGCCCGCGCCCATGGCGCCGAACAGGGAGGCGGCCAGGAACGCCTCGGAGCCGGTGGCGCCGTTGACGGCCACGCTGATCTCCGTTCCCTGCTGGACATAGGCTTCCAGATCGGCCACGCTGCTGATGTTCAGCTTGGCGTCGGCGGAGAGGACGAAGATGGAGGAGTACAGGTTCTCCACAAACACAAAGTCCTCATACCCGAACTGCATCTTGGCCGGGTCCAGGATGGAGGTGATGGACAGCAGGCCCTCGCCTACGAAGACCAGCTCGGTATCGTTGGCCTTGGTGTCGGCCACCCAGGTATTTACGGTGGCGGCGTCGCCCTTGATGGCCTCGGCTACCAGGGTGATGGAGTCGGAATAGCTGGTGGACTTGGTTGCCGCCTGCTGGCTCACCATGGCGGCTACGCCGGAGGGTGCCCAGGGGCAGGTGACCTTCCAGGTTGCGGACTTCTGGCCGCAGCCCGCCAGCAGGGCCGCGCACATGGCGGCAAGCAGTGCAATGCTAAGAATTCTTCTTTTCATGATCTCGCTCCTTTTCCATAATGTCAGATGCGGCCTAGTTATTTTCCAGCATCTGTATAATTGGAATGTAACATAAAGACTTTTTTGATTCAACAACTTTTCGAAGAAATTTTAGAAAGTTGTCTGGTTATTGGTTCAATTGTAGAAACCTGTCTGCCTGCCGGCGCCTGTTTTATCTATTCCGTATAAATTTATCTGAACAGCCTGCTTCCTTGGATGATCGGATGAAGGAAAAATATAGAGGATCGCTGAATGCGAAACGCCTCGCGGGGACGGACGCATTGTCAGCTCATGGCAGGTCTAGGGCGGAGCGTCATCCTCGTTGCATTTCCGTCCGGCACAGTGTATAATTTATTCAGCCGTGATGCCCAGCGCGTTCCGGTAGTCCGACGGATAGCACCCCTCGTATTTCCTGAACGCCCGTGAAAAACTGGAGGGCGAATGGTAACCGATCTTATACGCGATATCGGCGATCCTCAGGCTGGGGTCCCGCAGATAGGCCTTGGAGAGTTCGATCCGCCTGCGGTTGACATACTCCGGAAAGCTGTAGCCGGTGACCTCCCGGAACCGTTTGCTGAAATAGTTGTAGCTCATGGCGATATTGGCGGCGGCTTCGTCCATGGTGAGATCCCGGCAGATGTTTTCATCGATAAACGCCAGGACGGACTCGAACTGAAAATCCCCGGCGGCGGCCTCCGGTCTTGCGGCGTCTTCTGTGCGGAACAGCTTTTCCCGCAGCTCCTCCAGGTCTACCGGCTTGAGCAGGTAATCGTCCGCCCCGCTGAGGAAGGCCTGACGGACCAAGTGGTAGTCATCGTAACCGCTGAGCACGTAGACAGCCGTGCCGGGACAGTGCTGCTTTACATATTTTATCAGGGAGATCCCTGATATCCCGGGCATATTCAGATCAGTGATAAGGATGTCAGGAGGCTGGTCCTGAACCAGCAGCTTCGCCTCAACGACGCTGACGGCCGTCTGACAGGACAGGTCCCCGCCGCTCACGATTCGATGGAGCTTTGATTTTACGTTTTCACAAATCAGGCAGTCATCGTCTACAACAAGAATTTTCATGCTGTTGTCACTCCTTCTTTGTTCCGGTATCCTGAGTATACCACACGCAGCCGCATTAGGAAAGCGGAAGTGCCGTATGCCGCGTTTGGCGGCGGACAAACCGGCTTTACGTCAAGATACCTGAAAAAATCACTATCGGGAGGCATGTTATGGGAGAAAACCGTCTGTTTACAAAATTTCTGCGATCCTTTTTCTGGTTTGTCCTGCTGCCCTTCTGCGTCATTCTGGCGGGAGTCACGGTATACGCCAACCGGCTGCAGCTGAAAAACGATATGGCGCAGAACGAAAATCTTGCCGCCCAGGTGGTGAACGCCGTCTCCCAGCAGACGGAACTGGCGCAGAACATGTGCAAGTCCGTGCTGCAGAACCAGAGCATCCTGAACTTTTTTGATAAGGAATACAGCTCGTCCTCAGACCTGCTGTACTACCGCACCACCATATATGAATTTGTGAAGACCACCAACGGCATGTCCGATATCAAGCTCCGGGTCTATCTGGAAAACGATTCCATTCCCATGGGCTTCGGCGTTTTCTATCCCATGCGGTACATCGACCGCGGCGAGGTTTTTCAGACATTCTACGGCTCCGGCCAGGAGAGCGTCTGGCTGGACGGGAATTTTGACGGAGAGCTTCCCGAAAACCAGCGCCTCGGGTCCGGCGACACCTACCACTACCTCCATAAAATCGAGGAGGGCTCCCGCCTGCTGGGCGTTGTGGAGGCCATGGTCCCCAAGCGGGTGCTGGCGGTCCATGACGTCCTGACGCAGCCGGGGCCGGTGGTGGTAGATGGCTGCTACTTTTATAACTACACCGATGCGCCTCTGACGGAAGACCAGCTCCGCGCCTTTGCCGGAAGCGGAGAGAACGGTCATACCAAGTCGCTGGTATATTCCCGCCACGAGTTGCCCAAGGGCCCGTTCGGCGTCATTGTGATCTCACCCCGGACCCGGATCACCTTTTTGGCTGTGCTGGCGGTTTTGCTGCTGCTGGCGGCCGTCGCGGTCATGCTCGCCGGGTTCTTCCTCTACAACCGCCGCATGATCCAGGACATCCATCACTGCCTGGACGAGATGGCCGTTGCCATTGAAAACGACTTCAACCCCCAAGCCGGACCGCCCGGCTCGTCGATCACTGAAATATCAAGACGCCGGGATGAAATTTCCGTGCTGGCCCAGCGCATTACCTACCTTCTGGGACAGATACGCTCCCTTCTGGACCAGAAGATCCAGAAGGAGACCGCCGCGAAGGAGGCGGTCCTCCTGGCGCTCCAGCACCAGATCAACCCCCATTTTCTATACAACACCATGGAGGTGTTTTCCGCCCGGATGGAGCTGGCGGGATTATACGAGGAGAGCGGCGCGATTTCGGCGTTCTGCCGGATGCTGCGCTATAACATGAATACGAAAGATATGACGGTGGCCATGAAGCAGGAGATCCGTCAGGTGAAGGACTACCTTGCCATTCAGAAGATCCGAAAGATTCCCTTTGAGATCGCTTTCGACATCCCGCCTGAGCTGATGGAGGAACCGGTCATCCGCTTCCTGCTGGAGCCCTTTGTGGAGAACAGCTTCAAATACCGCGGGGCCGTCTCGCCGCTGTATATCCGCATCGCAGTGCAAAGCTTGGGGCGGCAGATGGAGATCACCATTGAAAATAACGGAGAGTCCATTTCACCGGACCGCCTAGCGGAGCTGAACGAGCGCTTCCGCAGCGAGCCAGTCTCCGTCAAAAGCCCGGGCAGCCGCGTTGGCCTGACCAACATCAATTCCCGTCTGAAGCTGTTTTACGGAGAGGGCCACTATATTCAGGCCAGCAGCGGCGGCGGGATCACAGCCTTCCGCTTCCGCGTAGAGCGGCGCGCCCTTCCGCCGCAGGCCGAAAAGGGAGCGCCCTTATAGCGGGCGCTCCCTTTCGTCAGGCAGTGTTCACGTAAAGGAGCCGCGCTCACTGGTTGCCGGGATAGGCGTATGTCAGTCCCAGCTTTGCCTTGTTGGCCTGGAACAGGGTGTTTTGGTAAGTAATCAGCTTGCTCAGGCCCAGGTTCTCCATCTCTGCCAGAGCGGCGTCCAGCTCCGCCTCGCACTGTTCGGCGGAAGGAGCGGTGATGATCCGGCCCAGGGCCTGCTGGCGGTACTCCTTGATGCGGGCCTGGATGGCGGCCTCGTCGCTGCCGGCCTCCGGAGCCACGTCCGCGAAGCACTTGTCATCGTAAAGCGTCATCCGCTCGTCGTGGGTCATCAGGTAGGTGTCCGCCGACCAGATGTCGTCCCCCTGGGGATAGGTGCCCTGAACGATGGTATAGTCGCTGGTCCAGCCCATGTCACCGGCGTATTTGGCGGTGAACTCCGTGGGATTCGCCTCCCGCAGGGCCATGATATCGGGGTTGCGGACCACCAGCCCGTCGCTGCCCAGGGTCCAGCCGCCTACGCCCCACTCGTTGTCCAGGGTGGCTTCCGTGGAATTCAGGTAGGCGAACAGCCGGATGATCCGGTCAGGATTTTTGGCGTCCTTGTTGACCAGGGTGGCGGTCCAGCCCATGTTGTTCTGGGCGGGAATGATGGGCCGGTCGTTGTTGTCGCCGGTAAACTGTCCCGCATACCGCATGATCGCGCTGTTGTCGCTGGCGTACAGGCTCAGCTTGGAGTTGGAGACGTTGGTCTTGGCGGTGGAGGCAAATACCCGGCCCGCGGCGACCTCCTGCTCCAGCTGGCTCTTGTCCACGGTGAAGCTGTCATCGGTCAGCAGGCCCTCACGGTACATCTGGTTGAACAGGAGCATGGCCTCCCGGTATTCCGGTGTGGTATAGAGAGACTGGAAGTTGCCCTGTGCGTCCTCCTCGCTGGCCCCCAGCTGCTGTGCAATCTGAATATCGGCGATGTCGGAGAACAGAACCATGTAGGGGACCACGTTTTGCCCGTTGTACTGGATGTTCTTCTCCTTCACAGCCCGCAGGGCGTTCAGGAAGCCCTCTTTGGTCTGCAGATCGTCGATGCTCATGCCGATCTCGCTGAGGATGTCCTCCCGGACGTAGTTCTGGTTGTGGGTTTCATAGAAGCCCTTGTTGTCCGCGATGTTGTCATCACCGTAGTAGTAGCTGGCGATGGCGTACCACTGTCCGTCCTTGGCGGTATACCAGTCCCTCATGGACTGGGGGACCGCCAGGTCCGGCGCGTACTGCTCCATCAGGGGGCCCAGGGGCTGCACCATGCCGTTGTCCTCCAGCAGCTTGCGCTGGGTGGAGTTGGCGTCCAGAGTGATGATGTCGGGCAGCTTGCCGGTCTGGATGAGCATGTTGAGCTTGTCCGTGTCGCCGGTCTGGATATCGATCTTCACGCCGGTCTCCTCGTACAGCTTCTTGTCGAAGAGATTGTTTGTCTCATCAAACTTCTTGCCGTACCAGTCGTAGGCCATGAACCAGGTGACCGTGCAGTCGGATGTGTCCTGCTTCCAGCTGGGGCCGTCCGCAGGCGCGGGCGTCTCAGGTGCGGCGGGATCGCTGTTCTCCGGAGCCGCCGGGGCGGGGGCAGGCGCGGGCTCGGGCGGCGTATCGCCCTTGCCGCCGCAGCCGGCCAGCAGGGAGAGAGCCATCACCATTGCCAGTACCAGTGCAAGCCATTTCTTCGTTTTCATTCTTTTTTCCTCCTCTTTCGTGTCTGTTTTATGGTGCCGCGGGGATCAGCCCTTGACCGCTCCCACGGTTACGCCCTTGACAAAGTACCGCTGCAAAAACGGATAGATGCAGACCACCGGCAGAGCGGTGACCACCATAGTTGCCAGCTTGACCACCTGCGGCGTCAGCGTCGCCGCCTGATCCGGGATCGCGATGGTGGCTGCGGAGCCCAGCCCTCTGGATACGGACGGGTCGGTGATGACCTTTTTCAGAAACAGCTGAATGGTCTGCAGCTCCTGGGACGAGGTGTACATCATGGAATCAAAATAGGAATTCCAGTGTGTGACCACCGTAAACAGGGCGATGGTAGCCAGCACCGGCTTGGACAGGGGCAGGATCATCTGGAAGAATATCCGGTATTCGCTGGCGCCGTCCAGCTTTGCCGATTCGATCAGCTCCGAGGGCAGCTCCCGCATGAAGGACTGAATGATAATCATATTGTAGGCGCTGAACATGGTGGGGATGACGTACACCCAGAAGGAGTCGTAGAGGCCCAGATCTACGATCAGGATAAAGTAGGGGATCAGTCCGCCGCTGAAAAACATGGTCAGCATGATAAAGGGGATGTAGAGCTTTTTCAGCCGCAGCTTCGGCCTTGTGATGGCGTAGGCCACCATGGCGGTGCAGAGGACGCTGGTGACCGTTCCCACCAGACACTTCCAGATGGTCACCCAGAAGGCGTTCAGGATGGCGCTGTCCAGAAATACCGCCTTGTAATTGGCGAGGGTCCACTTCCGTGGCCACAGGAATACGCCGCCCCGGAGATAGTCCATGCCCTCGTTGAGGCTGCCTGCCACGCAGTACCAGAGGGGGTAGATCATGATGAACGCCAGAAGGACCATGACGGTGTAGTTGATCCAGTCGAACGCCGTGCTGCGGTTCAGCCCCGGTCTGGCTTTCCGTTTTAACATGCCTGCGTTCCTCCTTTCAGAACAGCCCGCGCCCAAGGGCCTTTTTGGACGTATGGTTTGCGAGCAGCATCAACGTCACCGACAGAATGGACTTCAGAAGGCCCACCGCCGCTGCGTAGGAATACCGGGACTGGGCGATACCGATCTTGTAAACGTAGGTATCCAGGGTTTCGCTGAAAGCGAGATTCAGGGAGTTCTGTAACAGGATGATCTGCTCGTACCCCGTATTCAGAATGGAGCTGATCTGGAAGATCAGCATGATAACGATGGTGCCGGAGATGCAGGGGAGCGTGATGTACCACATTTTCTGGAACCGTCCGCAGCCGTCCACCGTGGCGGCTTCATACAGCTCCTGATCGATGCCCGTGATGGCGGCCACATAGAGGATCGACCCGAAGCCTACGGACTTTATTACGCTGATGATGGTATAGATGGCGTAGAAATACTCGCCCTTGGCCATGAAGTTGATGGGCTCGGGAATCACACCCAGCTTATAGAGGGTCACGCTGATGACCCCGTTGGGCATGAGCATCTCCAGAACGATGCCGCCGAAGATGACCCATGAGAGAAAGTGGGGCAGATAGGAGATGGTCTGGACGGTCTTCTTGAATTTGACGTTTCGTATTTCATTGATAAACAGCGCCAGCAGGATGGGCGCGGGGAAGGAAAAGACGAGGGCCAGACCGTTGAGCATCAGCGTGTTGCGCAGGACATTGGAGAGGGCGGGGTCGTTGAAAAATTCTCTGAAATATTTCAGTCCGACCCAATCGGCTCCGGTGACGGTGGAGAGGATGTTGTAGTCCTTGAAGGCAATGATGATGCCATACATGGGGATGTAGCAGAAAATGAAGCACAGGATCAGTCCGGGCCAGATCATAGTCTGCATCTGAAACTGGTCGGTTTTGAAAAGATGCCACCAGGCCTTCCGGCAAGCCGGTGCCGCATCGCTTTTCGTGTTTTTGAACGTCATTGTATATCGCCCCCTTCTCTTTGGCAATATTATACTTGTGAACTGCCCACAAAGTACATAGCAAAACTTATGATTCTATGTCTGTTTTTATCTGATTTGCACAATGGCCTTTTGCGCTGTTTTATTTTGTGGACAGCTGGGGGCATGGACCGCAAGAGATACGTCTCTGTGGCTGCTGGCGGGCGGGAGCTTGCGGGGGATATGTCTGTTTGCCGTACTGCTTACCGCTCTCCAGAAGGTGAATCTTGACAAGAGACGCGGCCCGGCATCA
>CAJTVO010000120.1 GCA_910579485.1 uncultured Oscillospiraceae bacterium
TTTGCCGGGGGGCAAAAGTAGGCGCGGAGTCCGGGGCCGCGCAGGTCCCGGGCCATCGAAAAGAAAAAACTCCCCTTGCCGCTGAAAGCGGCAAAGAAAGGACCCGACAATGGATAAATTAGTCCGAGCAATAACGAAAGACGGCTCCGTCAAAGCCGTCGCGGTAGTAACAAAAGACCTCACCGAGCGGGTGAGAAACATCCACAAGACCCTCCCCGTGGCCACGGCCGCCCTGGGCCGCGCCCTGGCGGCGGCGTCCATGATGGGCAACGCCCTGAAGGAGGAAAATGCCTCCCTGACGTTACAGATCAAGGGCGGCGGTCCCCTGGGGACCGTCCTGGCGGTCTCCGACCATTTAGGCAATGTCCGGGGCTACGTCCAGAACCCCCAGGTGGACGTCCCCCTCCGGGAGGACGGCAAACTGGACGTAGGCCGCGCCGTAGGCGCGGACGGCACCCTGACCGTCATCAAGGACATCGGACTGAAGGAGCCCTATATCGGCTCCGTGGGCCTGCTGGGCGGCGAGATCGCCGAGGACCTGGCGGCCTACTTTGTGGAGAGCGAGCAGATCCCCACCGCCTGCGCCCTGGGGGTCCTGGTGGACCGGGACCAGAGCGTGAAGGCGGCGGGGGGCTATATCGTCCAGCTCCTCCCCGGCGCGGGGGAGGACGTTATCGCCAAGGTGGAGGGCGGCGTTATGGCCTCCGGGCCGGTGACATCCCTGCTGGACCGGGACCCCGACCCGGAAGCCCTGCTGCGCACGGTCCTCAGCGATTTCGAGGTGGAGATTCTGGAGACCTCGCCCATTGAGTATAAATGCTATTGCAGCCGCGACCGGGTGGAGCGCGCCCTCATCAGCATGGGCGTGGCGGAGCTGGAAGACCTGCTGGCAGAGCAGGGCGGCTGCGAGCTGGGGTGCCAGTTCTGTGACAAGGTTTACCGGTTTACAGGCGAGGAACTGCAGGGGATGATCGACCAGATGAAGGCGCAGAAAAAGGGCGAAAACAGGGATGTATAAACTGCGTCTATGAGAGAGAGAACGGCTTTGAAAAAAGCAACGCTTTTGTTTGTTGTGCTGCTCTGTACGGCATGTAGTCAGGCTTCTACAATTTTGGAAGAACCTCCTCTGGGACCAGTGCCCGATGTAACAGAACAAGCGCCAGCTGTTCCAGAGACGGAGGACCACCTCCTCTTGACCCTGGAGGCTCCCCTGGCGGACGGGCGGACGCTGACGCTGGAGGCATTCGGCAAGCGGAGCGGCGAGGGCAACTGCGGCGTCCGGGAAGTGCGAGTCTACGACGGGGCGGACCTGCTGCAAACGGTTTCTGCTAGGGAGGCTATCGAACTGGAGTGGGAATTTGGCGACGGCGTTCTGGCCGAAGATTTCTACAACTATACCGTATGCTGGTCCCCGGAGAAAACCATGGAGGTTCTGGACCTGAATTTTGACGGGAATACAGACTTCGGCCTTTTCGGCTGGGTCCCCAACAATACCATTCCCTACTATTATTGGCAATGGGATGGTGAGCGGTATCGATTCGCCTGCACCATCCAGGGTGCCGAGGTCCACCCGGAGACCGGGGAGGTGTCCTCCGAGTATAAGGTGGGCTCGGGCGGGGTTCAGTACCAGCGGGACTTCTACCGGCCTGATGGAGAGGGAAATCTCTATTTGGTTCGGCAGGAGCGAGAGTGTTTTGACTTCCCAAACCTGGACTACGACCGCGGCTGCGCCCTGGAGACTTGGGTCCCTCGAGAAGACGCTGTGATTCGGCCTCGATCCACTGAGCAAAACAAGGACCAACTGGTTTTGATCCGCCGGGAAATTCCTGTTTATGAAGTTCAAGCAGACAACACTTTCTCCTACTTCACGGAGATTTGGGAACTGAGAGACGGCTATCTACAGATGACCAGTCGAGATGAGTATGTCTATGACTAAGCCTGACTTCCATTCCAACAGAAGCCTTCTCCTTAATACATAAACATAACAGTACCACCGCCGAAACAGAGGAGGCGCCGTCCTATCAGGACGGCGCCTCTCTGCGTATACGGTTAGAACATCTCAATATAAGCGTCCCGCTCCGCGCCAACGGAGACGTATTTAATGGGACAGTTCACCGCCTTTTCCAGGTAGGCGATGTAATCCAGCGCCGTCTGGGGCAGGTCCTCCTTTTTCCGGCACTTGGACACGTCGCCGAAGCCGGGGAGGTACTCATAAACGGGCTTGGCCCGGTTAAGGCGGGCCCCGGTGGGGAAGTCCTCCACCCGCTGTCCGTCCACCTCGTAGGCCACGCACACGGGGATCTTCTCCATGCCGGAGAGTACGTCCAGCTTGGTCAGGGCAATCTCGGTGGCGCCCTGGGCCATCACACCGTAGCGGCTGGCCACCACGTCGAAGCCTCCCACCCGGCGGGGACGGCCTGTAGCCGCGCCGTACTCGCCTCCGGCCTCCCGGAGGGCGTGGGCCTCCTCGCCGAAGAACTCGCAGGTGAAGGGACCCTCGCCCACGCAGCTGGAGTAGGCCTTCATGATGCCGATGGAGCGGTCCAGATGGCGGCCCGGGATGCCCGCGCCCACGGGGGCGTAGGCCGCGATGGAGGAGGAGCTGGAGGTGTAGGGGAAGATGCCGAAGTCAATGTCCCGCAGGGCTCCCAGCTGGGCCTCGAAGATGACGTCCTTCCCCTGGTCGATGGCCCCGTTCAGGTAGCTGCTGACATTGCAGATATAGTCCTTCCAGGGCAGGCCGAACTCCCGCAGCCAGGCCATCATGTCCTCCGCCTGGATGGGGGCGTGGCCGTAGCCCTTTTCTACGGTCAGGTTCTTCCATTCCACGATGTCGGCCAGGTGCTCCCCGTGGGCCTCCAGGTCCAGGAGGTCGCCCATGCGCAGGGTCTTCTTCATATATTTGTCCGCGTAGACGGGGGCGATGCCCCGGCGGGTGGAGCCGAACTTCTTGCCCGCCAGGCGGTCCTCCTCCAGCTCGTCCAGCAGCTTGTGGTAGGGCATACAGATGGTGGCCCGGTCGCTGATCTTCAGGTTTTCCGGCGTGACGGAGATGCCGCCATCCCGGAGGCGCTGTACCTCGCCGCACAGGTGCTCCAGGTCGATGACCATGCCGGGACCCAGCACGTTGACGGTGCCCTCCCGGAGGATGCCGGAGGGCATCAGGTTCAGGATGAAGCGGCCCCGGTCGTTGACGACGGTGTGGCCGGCGTTGTTGCCGCCCTGGTAGCGGACCACCACGTCGCAGCGTTCGCTGAGCAGGTCCACCATACGGCCCTTGCCCTCGTCGCCCCAGTTGACGCCCACGATTGCAGTTAGCATGTTGTTTTGTCCCCCAAATTGTCTGTCGTATATCGTTTATTGTACCATGGCGGGGCCGTTTTGCCCCATACCTAGGACAGCATATCACATAATCGAGGGAAAAACAATCCCTTTATTGAGGAATTGTTTTGACGGCCCGCCCGGAGGCGGAAAAATCACTTGAGATCGGAAAAATAATCGTTGACAAACGGGAAAAATCATGGTACTATTAGACCTGCGCCTGAAACCGATTGGGAGAGATGTCCGAGCGGTTTAAGGAACCGGTCTTGAAAACCGGCGATGCGCAAGCATCCGTGGGTTCGAATCCCACTCTCTCCGCCATTTTTCAAAACCGGACATGCTGTTTTTCGACCCATGCGGAAGTACCCAAGTGGCCGAAGGGGCTCCCCTGCTAAGGGAGTAGACGTCCAAACAACGTGCGAGGGTTCAAATCCCTCCTTCCGCGCCAGCTCTGAAAAAGCCCTGAAGGCGATGGAAAAAGCCTTTAGGGCTTTTTCCATACGCCGGACGGGCTTTTTCTTCGCTTTCAAACACGACCCGCAGTTCGTTCGCCCTGATGGCGAACGAAGTTGGCGGCTGGGCCGCCAACACCTGCTGGGCTCGCGTTTGAGAGACGGGGTGCGGAGCGGGAGCGGGTCCCGTTTTGTGAGGAGGGGGGCGCTTTTTGTGAATTGTCCATCGTGCGGGAAGGAAATGGAGCCTGGGTGGCTCAGCGGCAGGCAGCCGCTGGTCTGGAGCCCGGAGAAGGGCCGCTCCCTCCTGTGGAAACGGAAGGGAGACGTGTCCCTGCTGGAGGACGATTTTGTGGTCACCTGCATGACCGGTTTCCCTGCCGCCCATATCTGCAAGGACTGCCGGAAGGTAGTTGTGGAATATTAAGAAGAACTATCATTCACATAGGAGGAATACAGGCAAATGGATTATAACAAGACCATCAACCTGCCGAAGACAGAGTTTCCCATGCGGGCGGGACTGCCGGCAAGGGAACCCGCTATGCTGGAGCGCTGGCAGGAAATGGACCTCTATCATGAGCTCCTTAAGAAAAACGAGGGGAAGCCCCGCTATGCCCTCCATGACGGCCCTCCCTTCTCCAACGGCGCACTCCATATGGGACACGCCCTCAACAAGTCCATCAAGGACTTCATGGTGCGCTCCGCCGCCATGCGGGGGTACTACACCCCCTACATCCCTGGCTGGGACAACCACGGGATGCCCATTGAGTCCGCCATCATCAAGAAGAACAAGCTCAACCGGAAGAAGATGAGCGTGCCGGAGTTTCGCTCCGCCTGCCATGAGTTCGCCCAGCACTATGTGGACGTACAGATGGAGGGCTTTAAGCGTTTGGGCGTCATCGGCGACTGGGAGCATCCCTATCTGACCATGGACCCCGGGTTTGAGGCCGAGGAGGTCAAGGTTTTTGGGGCTATGTACAAGAAGGGGGTCATTTACAAGGGCCTCAAGCCTGTTTACTGGTGCCCCCACGATGAGACGGCTCTGGCGGAGGCGGAGATCGAGTATCAGGACGATCCCGTTACCACCGTATACGTGAAGTTCCCCATGCACGACGATCAGGGGAAGCTGGGGGCCTATGATAAGGACAAGCTGTTCTTTGTCATTTGGACGACGACCATCTGGACCCTGCCCGGCAACCTGGCCATCGCGCTCCATCCCCGGGACAGCTACGCCTTGGTGAAGGCGGACGGCGGCGAGGTCTACATCGTGGCCGAGGCTCTGGTAGAGAAGGTCATGAAGGTGGGCGGTGTGGAGAACTACGAGATCGTGGAGACCCACCCCGGCAGCTTCTTCGAGAACATGCTGGCGGACCACCCCTTCCTGCCCAAGACCAGCCGGCTGGTGAACGCGGAGTACGTTACCATGGATTCCGGTACGGGCTGCGTTCACACCGCTCCTGGCTTTGGCGCGGACGACTATCAGACCTGCAAGCGCTACGGCATGGAGATGGTGGTGCCCGTGGATGACCGGGGCCGCCACACCGACTACGCCGGAAAGTACGCCGGGATGTCTACCGATGAGAGCAACCCCGTCATTCTGGCCGACATGAAGGAGAGCGGGGCGCTGTTTGCCAGCGAGGACATTGTTCACTCCTATCCCCACTGCTGGCGGTGCAAGCACCCCATCATCTTCCGGGCGACGCCCCAGTGGTTCTGCTCCGTGGACGCCTTCAAGGACGACGCGGTGGCGGCTACGGAGAACGTGCGGTGGATCCCCGGCTGGGGTAAGGACCGGATGATCTCCATGATCCAGGAGCGCGCCGACTGGTGCATCTCCCGGCAGCGCCGGTGGGGCCTGCCCATCCCCGTGTTCTATTGCGAGGACTGCGGCAAGCCGGTCTGCGACGATGCGACCATTGAGGCTGTCTCCAGGCTCTTTGCCGCCGAGGGCTCCAACGCCTGGTATGAGAAGGAAGCCGTGGACATCCTGCCTGCCGGGTACAAGTGCCCCCACTGCGGCGGCGTCCACTTCACCAAAGAGGAGGACACTCTGGACGGCTGGTTCGATTCCGGCTCCACCCATTTCGCCTCCATGAAGAAGGATCAGGGCTTCTGGCCTGCCACCGTGTATATGGAGGGCCTGGATCAGTACCGTGGATGGTTCCAGTCCTCCCTGCTCACCGCCGTTGGCGCGATGGGCCAGGGCGCGCCCTTCCAGGAGTGCGTCACCCACGGCTGGACCGTGGACGGCGAGGGCAAGGCCATGCACAAGTCTCTGGGCAACGGCGTGGACCCCGCCGACATCTTCAAGAAGTTCGGCGCGGACATGATCCGTCTGTGGGCCGGTTCCGCTGACTACCACGCGGATGTGCGCTGCTCCGATAACATCTTCAAGCAGCTCAGCCAGAGCTATCTGAAGTTCCGCAACACCGCCCGGTACTGCCTGGGCAACCTGGACGGCTTCAACGCCAACGATTTGGTGAAGCCCCAGGAGATGCTGGAGCTGGACCGCTGGGCGGTGACCCGGCTCAACGCCCTGATCCAGCGGTGCGAGGCCGCTTACCAGAACTACGAGTTCCACGTGGTCAGTCATGCCGTCAACGACTTCTGCGTGGTGGAGCTGTCCAGCTTCTATCTGGACATCATCAAGGACCGGCTCTACTGCGAGGAGACCAACGGCCTGCCCCGCCGCAGTGCCCAGACGGCCCTGTGGCTGATCCTGGACACCATGACTAAGATTTTCGCTCCTATCCTGGCTTTCACCTGCGACGAGATCTGGCAGGCCATGCCCCATCGCGACGGCGACGATCCCCGGAACGTGCTGCTCAACGAGATGAACAAGCCCTTCGCGGAGTACGCCTTGGGCGAGGACGCCATGGCTGCTTGGGATAAGCTCGTGAAGGTCCGCGACACCGTCAACGGCGCTCTGGAGACCGCCCGGAACGAGAAGAAGATCGGCAAGAGTCTGGAGGCCAAGGTGGATCTGACGGTTCCCCAGGAGCTGGCGAACCAGAAGTTCATGGACGCGGACGAGCTGGCGGATCTGCTGATCGTCTCCCAGGTGCGCGTGTCCACCGGGACGGAGATCAAGGTCAATGTGGAGCCCGCCCAGGGCGCCAAGTGCGAGCGCTGCTGGAAGATCCTGCCCTCCGTGGGCAAGGACGGCGAGCATCCCGCCCTCTGCGCCCGCTGCGCCGGAGTGGTCCGGAAGCTGGACGTGACGCTGTAAATCCTGAAAAATAATAAACCAAGGCCCCCGGTATACATCGTACCGGGGGCCTTGCGGTTTCCTATGCGGTTCTATTAACTGGCGGGTCTTAGCCGCCGATGCCGGTGTTCACAGGGACGCTCACGGTCAGCACGCCGTTGGCCTCCACGGTGAGGACGCCCAGGAGGGTGGTCAGACCCTTTGCAGAGACGTAGTTGCTGTCGCCCACGTTCACCACGGCGATCTCCTCGGTCTCCTCGCCGACGGTGACGGTGAGGGTGCCGGTCACGGCCTCGCCCTTGGCGGCGGGAGCGGTCTCGGCGGTGTAATCGGTGCCCTTGACGATGGCGACGCCGGTCTCCGGGGTCCAGGTCACGTCAAACGCGCCCTTGGTACCGGCGGCCAGAGCGGCTACCTCGCGCAGGCGGTAGTAGGTCTCGCCGTCCGCGCCGGTGACGGTGGTGATATCCGCGCCCTTGCCGTCAAAGATCATGTTGCCTTCAACGCCGTTCAGGTTATAGCTCTTGGCGTAGGGGGTCTCGATCTCGCCGGCGTTGATCTTCTTGATGATCTCGGCCCGCTCGGGGTTGTCCAGCTGGAGGTCCACGCCGACGATCTTCCAGTTGTTATTGACGGTGGGCTCCACGGGGGAGTGCTCGGCGAAGTAGTTGACGATCATGTCGCGGATGGGCTCGGAGGACTCCCACTCCTTGGTGCCGGCCACCAGCTTCAGGGTCTTCAGGCCGGAGGAATAGCGGTAGTTGTTCACCGCCAGGGTCAGCTCCTGATCGTCCTTCAGGGGCTCGCCCTTGAACATGACGTTCTTGATGCGCTGTCCGGCCTCCTGGCTCAGGTCGATCTCATAGTCCACGCCCTCGAACATGTCGTAGAGGTAGCCGGGGACCTCGGGGTCAAAGGAGATATTGATGTCGCCGGGCTTCCAGGTGTTGTAATGGCTGGCGGACCACTCCATGTAGGCCTTCAGCTCCGCGCCGGTGACCTTGACGCGGTAGAGGGTGTTGTCAAACTTGTAGATGTCGAAGATGTTGCCGTAGTTGATATCGCCCTGGGGCAGATCGCTGGTATCCTTGAAGAGGGCGGCGGCGGAGACGTCCGCGCCGGAGGCCTCCAGCTGGATCTTGTTGATCAGGTCCATGACGGCGGTGTCGCGGAGCTTGCCCTCGGGGATGCCCTTGATCTCATCCTCGGGCTGGAACTTGGCGGTCGTCGTGCCCAGGGCGGCGCCGCCCTGACCGTCGTCACCGGCGCCGCCGGCGATGAGCTCGATGGTCTTCTGATGGGCCTCGGCCACCAGGGGGATCTCCCGGATCTCCTTGCTGGGCTCGTAATCGGCCATATCAACGATGGTGACGGTGCTGCCGGTGATGTTGCCGTCCTTATCCAGGGTCAGGTCATAGCGGGCGATCTCCCGTGCGGCGTTGCGCACGCCGGCAATGGGCACTTCGCCCTGCTTGTCGTTGACGGTGATATGAACGTGGGCCACCTGGAGCACGTCCACCTCGGGGTTGTCCTCCAGGATCTTCGCGGCGGCGTCCGTGCCGCCCTCTTCGTCAAACTCGCCTACCATGCCCACGTGGGCGGAGACCATGATGATGTCGGCCTGATCGCCGATCTCGGCGATGGCCTTCTTCACGCCGTCGCTGACGGAGGTATAGGTGCAGTCCTCAATGCCTTCCTTGCCGCCGTCCCAGGTGGGGACGTTGGGGGAGGTGACGCCGATGACGGCCAGCTTGACGCCGCCGCGCTCGATGATGGTCCAGCCCTCGCCGGTAACATACTTGCCCTCGGCGTCAAGGACGTTGGCGGCCAGGACGGGGAACTCCGCCTGTCCCATGATCTTGAGCATGTTGGGGATGCCGTAGTTGAACTCGTGGTTGCCCAGGGTCATGGCGTCGAACTTCATGTAGTTCATGGCGGCCAGGACAGGATGGGGCTGGTCGGGGGTTTTGTTGTAGATCTGGTTGACCATGATGGTCCCCTCGATGTCGTCTCCGGCATCGATGAGGAAGGTATTGGGATTCTCTTCCCGTACCTGCTGGATGTAGGTATAGAGGCGGGCCATGCCGTTGTTGTCGGTCTCCTTGTTATCCTCGTAGCTATAGCCCCAGATGCTTGCGTGGAGATCGGAGGTGCCAAGGATCGTGATATGGGTTTCGCCTTCCGCGGTGGGGGCCTCGCCTTCCGCGGCCATCGCGGCGGGCAGCAGGGAGACTGCCATCACCAGAGCCAGCAGGATGGAGAGGAGCTTTCTTGAAGTTCGCATGGGAGGTCCTCCTAAGTATAAAGATGAACAGAGTATACCATGTATTGGGGGAAAACGCAAGAGAAATTGTCAGGCCTGCGGACCCGACCTGAAGCATCCGGGGACTGCCGGGTATCCCGGCAGTCCCCGGATCATATATCGCTCCTTCTGTCTGCCGGCCAGTTCACACAGCTTTATGGCTCTATGCCGCGATCAGCAGGCGGTTTGCAGGCTTTTCAGCATTTGCAGGGTGTCATCCAGATTGTTTTTGTGCCAGGTTCCGGGTACGCCCATTAACCCGGCGCATACTCCGGAAGAACGGAGCTCGCTTAACTCCTTTATCTGCGCAAGCAGACAGATCGTACCGGTATCGGTCCCGATCGTGATCCTATAACTCATCCCTATGTCTGTAATTTCTACGGAGCGAACGGAAGAATAGGGCAGCCGCAAAGCGATCTTTTTTTCCAGGGTACAGACCGCGTTAACCAGTACCCGCATGAGGACCAGCTCATCTTTGCACATCTGCAAAACATAATACTCGGAGCTGAAGAAGTTTTTCACCTTGCTGCCGAGATCATCACTTTCCGGCGCGTATTTCACAATGATCGCCTTGTGCTCGATCGGTTCAAGGCCGCTTTCCTTAAGATACCGATACGCAGTTTTTTCATCTGCCATTTAAAAGATCCTCCTCGTATAATAAGTTTCAGGTTAATAAATTCAGTATCAGCAGGTTTAGAGA
>CAJTVO010000121.1 GCA_910579485.1 uncultured Oscillospiraceae bacterium
AATGGGGCGTGGGCTGCGTTGTCGTCCTTGGCGGGCGTCAGCCCGCCTGCGTCCTTCGCCTTGCCCTGCACGCTTTGTCCTCCCCTCCTTTTTTGTCATGAATTCTGAAGCTTGCTATAAACATCCACTGTAATATACTGCTTGATAGTTACGCGCCCATTCTTCTACCTTTGGCCGTGCCACTGCACTTCTTCGCGCTGCTTCGCTTATGCTGATCTCCTGCTGAGATATGCCTGGACATTCTTAGCTTTTTCCTCTACGCTTATCTTTTGTCTCTGTGGCATAGCAATACTCCCCCTATGAATGACAGTTTTTATTTCACTGTCTCTCATAGGGGGAGCATATCAGGCACCGCCCCGCTTCTTGGTCCGACGAATGATGTGGTTGCAGAGTATGGTTGCAAATTACCCCATTTCGCTAAGATATAGGCTTACCCGGCGTTGAACAAGGTTGGTAACATCCTCCGCTGTTTTGTCGCCATTGAAATATGCCCCTGATTCTTCTTTGATAATGGAGAACATATTTTTATCAAACGAATAAATTGTATCTATTGAATCTAACAGCTCCATAAAATACTCAAGTTCATCCCGTGTAATAGCACGAAGAGGTACTTCCAAATTGCTATTTGGTGGAACCCCAAAACCAACCATTTCTACGGGTTGCCCATCCTCACCGACAAGTATGTTGCCATTGCCATCACGTTCATATGATGGCGTTGTCACTACTTCAACTAACCTATTAAAGTCGGTTTGATTGATTGGAAGCATATTGCCAAAGTACATGCCAGTAGGATACCTTGGCAAAAACATTTCTCGAACAAAGGACCAGGCCGCCTCCTTGTCCTTGCAAGACGTTGTTATCGACATGCCATCCCCCAGTTTGAAGTAGCTCCCGATGGAACCATCCTGCTGCGGATACCCAACAAAGCTGATCTTTCCTCCAAAAGCAGTTGGATAGAGCAGATAATCTTCTCGATACAGTGTACTAAGTTCTGCCTGGAGCAATAGTTGCCGGCCTTCTGTCACCCAGTCATATTCCATCACTTCTTCTTCGTAAACAGGAGAAATGCCATTGCAGAATTTTAGAAAACTTATAAACCCTTCATCATCAAAGCTGCATTTACCGGTATTCCAGTCTACAAAACTGTCCAATTCCATTGGTAAAAGCACTTCAAAGAGGGTTTCTTTTGTTTCTCCTGCGCCAAAAATCGTACAGTTCTCTGGCATGGCTTCAAGGGCAGCGGCTAAATCCTCAAATGTCCAGCTCAAACGTTCTCCTACTATGTCTGCATTTCCTACAACAGTCAGAATGGAAAAGGAAGGGAATGCCTGGTACAATTTTCCATCCCGCATAGCAGTATTTAGAACGTTTTCAATGAGACAGTTCCTACTGATTTCTGGGTCATTGTCAAGGAAAGGCAATAAGTCTTCTAAAATTTCTTTGTTTCCGTACTGCTGGATCGGTAAGTCTGCCGTATCCAAAATATCAATCTTACCCGCCAACAATTCAGTATTCAATTTGCTAATTCCCTGCGACCGATCCCCCCCAATATTATATTCCGAATAGTCATGAACTTCTATCCTGCAGTCTTGGTGCGCCTTATTAAATTCGACAATCTCTGATCGAACATCGCTACGGAGTCCCAATGTAGCATAATTAAGAATCGTAGTCTCCGGCAAATCAGCCTGGTTGACTTTTTTCAAAGAAGCAACTTCAACTTCGCCATTAGAAGAGATAACGGCTACAATTTGTTCATTATCCAGCATTGAGAGACAAAGAATCTGGCTGCTGTCAATATTTACGCCAGTCCAGATCAGCAGGCGCTCAAATTCCTGTGTCTCTGTATCATACCCGTACAACGAGTCTCCAGCATTGCAGAAAAACAGGTATTTCCCATTACCAGAATAAATCTCCGCACAATTTTCAGGTAATATATAGGATGCTCCCCAATCATGTGTCGCAGCATCTATAGTTTGCAAAATATAATCCGAAGAATCACTGTAGGCCGCTGTTTGCATGAGCATCCCAACTTGGCCATCTGCGAGTAAAAACAGCTTATCGTTTGGGGTCATTTGCGCTTCAGTTTTTATAGTAAATAGAATATCCTGGTCATTACTGAACACCATAATACTATTTGTAGTGCTGATATATAAACGTTCCTCCAGGTCTACCATAGTATTACAAATATCTTCGTTTGGAATTTCACCAACCAGCTCATTTAGGTTGATATTTGCTAACTCATTTCCTGATGTATCAAATTGCTGCAAAAACACAACAGAACCTATATTCCAGTCCCAATAGGCCACATCTGTTGAAATCCAAAGCGTACCATCTTTCCCTGGATAAATGCCACGCGAATATAGACTTCCATCTGTTCCTTCCATAAGATCAAAAGACTGATAGCCCTCTATTTGCTGACACTGTCCACCGTCTAAGGCGCAACGGAAAAGAGAAGCACCATACATGTATAGGGGAAACACCTCAGAGTCAGGGCTGGCTGGGGTAGAATCTCCTTCCGCAGATCCACTTCCTCCGTTTGTTCCAACCTCTTTACTTGTTTCTCCTATCAGATAAACATTGTCATTCGTGATACATCCATTAAAAATGTAATCGGACTCAAATTCTACTGGAAGAAATTCTGATATGTATACCCGTTGGCTTGTTTTCTCAACGGATGACATAGGCAGCATTGAGTGATCCTGCTGGTTGCTGCACGATGTGAAACTCAGCAACAAGAATAGAAATATTGCAATTGTGTCTACTTTTTGCATACTTAATTTCATAGGATTATCTCCTTATTTTAATTCACTAGAAGCTGGAACACGAGATATTTATACTAAAATCTGATTAAAAGCTTTATTTTTGCAGAACAGCAAAAACACGGAATCTGTTGGCAGAATAGGATTTTTCTGTTTTGATTACCTGCTTAAAATTAAAGCTTTTAGCTTGAGATCAGTATGATTTCTTTCCCTGTACTTCATGATTTCCAGTTTTGCCGATCACCATATACCGCAGCGTCCGTATCAGGCTCCCAGGATGATGCCTACCACCGTGCCCGCGTAGTTGCCGATGACGTAGCCCAGCACGCCCACCAGCATGGCGGGGCCTACCAGGCGGCTCCAGCCCTGGGAGACCGCCATCCCGGCGGCGGTGGTGGGGCCGCCGATATTGGCGTTGGAGGCGATGATGGCGTCCTCCAGGTCGAATTTCAGCAGCCGCGCGCCGGTGAAGCAGAAGAGCATGTTCACCACCACCATCAGGAAGGTCAGCACCAGGAACAGGGGCGCTTCCGTGAGGACGGTGTAGATATTGGCAGGGACGCCGATGACGAACAGGAACAGATAGATCAGATAGGTGCCGATCTCCTGGGAGCCGTGGAGCTTCTCCACCGTGCCGGAGAAGAAGGTAGCGGCTATGACGGAGAGAGTGGTGATCCACACGTACTGGCTTCCCAGGAATTTGCCTACGAAGTCCAGGAGGCCCTCCTGGAAGTTATTTACCACGCCGTCCACCGCGAAGGGGCTGAACAGTCCGGCGATCAGATTGGAGACCCACACCACCACCACGGCGAAGGCGATATTCATGGCCACGTCCTTCAGGGAGATGTCCTTGCGGCTCCAGAAGGCGGCGGCTTGGGTCTTGGCGTCCTCCCGGCCGGCGGAACCCTTCTCCACCTCGTCAATATGGGGATGGGCGAAGCGGCTGCGGAAGAAGCGCATCCCGGCAAAGGCGATGAGGACGAAGAAATAGAGGGCCATCAGGAGGTTATCCGCCACGGTGGCCGCGGCGGCGACGGGGGTGCCCTTCAGGCCGTGCTGCATGGCCATGGCGGAGAAGTTCACGCTGCCGCCGATATAGGACCCGGTCATCATGGAGGCCACCGCCGCCAGGTCCTCCGCCTGTCCGCCGGTGGCGGTATAAGCACCGCGAAGGGCGAAATAGGCCAGCAGGGCGCCGGTGATGGTGCCCGCCGCGCCGATGAGGAAAATGGTCAGCATCTTGCCCGCCTCGCGCCATATCTTCTTCAGGTTGCACTGGAGCAGCAGCAGGGGGATGCCCATGGGGACGATGACCCCCCAGACGATGTCGTCGTACAGCACGCTCTGGATGGGGAGAATGCCGATATTGGCCATGACCATGGCAAGGATCAGCGCGATGACCGAGCCGGATATTCTGGCGGCCCAGCGGTACTTCTGCTCTAAAAAGATCGCCAGGGCTACGGACACGCACATCACGCCCAGCAGGCCCCAGGTATCGTCCGGCTGGATCAAGGTGCGGCCCAGCAGGTTTTCCATTAATGACATATGCTTCCTCCTTTGTGAATGGGAAAGCCGCCGGAGACGCATTCCGGCGGCCTGTAAATATATTATACCGGAGGCCCCTGGGACTGTCAATGCTCGGAATCTTAAGATTTTATGCAGAAATCCCTACAAAGACAGCAGTTCCTCGAAGGAGACCCGCAGTACCTGCTGAAAGGCGATCAGCTCGTCCAGATAGACGTGGCGCTGCCCTACCTCGATCTTGGCCAAGGCGCTGCGGGTCAGATCCACGCCCCGGACTTGGAGCATGGCGGCCAGCTGCTCCTGGGTCAGGTGCAGCCGCTCCCGGATCGTCCGCAGCCGCGCGCCAAAACGCTTGTCCATTTGATAATCCATACAAATTGTTTGCTCCTACTTTAGTGCAAATTCATATAGATTTATTATCTGATTTTGAAAAAGCTCCCCATAGAGAGAGTATTACACCTGCTGTAAGCAAAACAGCACCTATGATCAGCACCGGAAGTAACCCCATATTAGATACCGTTTGCCAATATCGTCCCAACTCAGTATGCCACTCTGTTGTATTTTCCATGCCCAGACTTGCAATTAAAGATGAGCACAACAGCATCGATACTCCCGTAAGTTCAAACCCTATTCCTGCAATTATTTTTTTCATAGTTATGTGCCCCCAAAATCGAGATTTGTCGATTTGTCACGAGCCAAGTATACCACCAATAGGAATGACATTCAACCCTCATTTATAGGCGCTGATAGTAGTGGCAATGCACTGGTATACACCCGGCGCCGCTTGTTGGTGACCGACGGCGCCCAAGTCATCCCCAGGCACTCCTGCTGGTCGATCACCGCCTTTCCGGCCTGTGTCATTTTGCCACAAATGAACCTCCAGCCATGTAATATATTCGGTGGTGAAACCACCCTTTATACATTACATCTCTGTTAAATGTGCAGGGCGCGCCGTTTCCGGCGCACCCTGCACGTCTGTATATGAACTTTCGGCGAGCGATCACGCGGTCAGGCCGCGCAGGTACTCCGCCGTGCTCTGGGGGATGGCGAAGGGAACGTCGATCAGCCCCGTCTCGATGGTCAGATAATCTCCGTCCTCATATATGCGGAAGGTGCATATCTCCTTCATCTCTGTCTCCGTCGAGCCGATGAAGGCGGTGACCGTCTCCTGCTGCCAGAGGGTGAAGCTCCCCGCCTCCTTCAGGCCCTCGGGCACTTCGGCAAACCGCCAGCCCTCCACGTTCACGGCCGATATGAAAGCATCGATCTCCTCTTCCCCCTTCAGGACGGACTTTTCGTTCCCGGCGGCGTCCTGGACTACGATCTGCTGGGCCTTGGATATGCTGTCCGCGTCAAAGTCGATATTTGTCCGCGACAGGTATTTGCACCCGCCCAGCATCGCCAGGCACAGCAGGGCGGCCAGAGGGACTAAAATGCGCTTTTTCATGTCAAGACCCTCCTTACTCCAGATTCAGCTTCTTCCGCAGGATGAACTCTGTGCCCGCGAAGTAGATCGTGGAGAGGATCAGTTCACCGGCGATGGTGATCCACATGGCGGAGTGGAAACTGGCAGCACCCTTCATGCTGTTGATGATGTCGGAGAGAACATCGAAGAGGGGCAGCAGAAGGTTGCCCAGCAGGGCACTCACGATGGCGTTGATAGCGATGAAAGCAATGACGCTGAGGGCCACCCGGTTCTTGTTGAACAGATGCCCGATGCTCATGGCCAGGTACAGCTGGAGGAAGCCCGTGGCAAAGGAGACCATCATCATCAGGCAGAACTCCAGGATGCCGATGACGCCGTGGGTGGCCTGGATGTTCCAGTGGCTAAAGATGTACCCCAGCCCCCGGAACAGTTCCCCGACCACCTCCCGGTCCCAGGGAAAGATGACCAGGATGGACAGCAGCGCCACCATGACGCTGAGGAAGGTCGTCACGACGGCGCAGACCAGCTTGGCGCCGATGAGCTGCCAGGGACGCACGGGGAGAGTATGCATCAGATATCCCTCGTCACCCAGCAGACCCTTGAAAAACCGCTGGATGGCAAACACAAGGGCAACGATGAACATGGCCATGAGGATGGCCACATAGACCAGCATGGAGATTCCGGCGGTGGTCTCCCCCACGGTGCTGGTGCTGTCCAGGCCGTTGATGGTGAAGTGGTTCACCAGGGCCAGCGCCAGGGCGGCGGGCCAGATGAAGGCAAACTGCTTCCACATGGAGCGGAAATCGTACTTTAAGAGCTTTCCAAACATCAGAAGGCACCTCCTTCAAAATTGGGGGCCCGGAATATCTCGCGGAACAGGGCGTCCACGCTCTTGCCCTCCCGCTCCCGGATATTGTCCACGGTGTCGTGAAGGGTGATCTGGCCATCCTTGAGGAAAACAGCCTCGTCCAGGACCTTCTCAATGTCGCTGATGAGGTGGGTGGAGATCAGGACCGTGCCCTCCTCGTTATAGTTGGTGAGGATGGTATTGAGGATGAAGTCCCGGGCGGCGGGGTCCACCCCGGCGATGGGCTCATCCAGGAGATACAGCTGGGCCTTCCGGGCCATGACCAGCACCAGCTGGACCTTCTCCTTGGTGCCCTTGGACATGCTCTTCAGACGGTCGCTGGGAGTCACGCCCAGGCTGGCGCACATGGTCATGGCGCGGGTGCGGTCGAAGTCGCCGTAGAAATCCGCGAAGAGGTCGAAGAGGTCGGTGGCCTTCATCCAGTCGGCGAAGTACATCCGGTCCGGCAGGTAGCTGATGATGGACTTGGTGTAGGGGCCTACGGGCTGGCCGTCCACCAGGACGGCTCCCTCGATGGGCTGGAGCAGCCCGCAGAGGATCTTGATCAGGGTGGTCTTGCCGCTGCCGTTGGGGCCCAGCAGGCCCACGATCCGGCCCCGGCCCAGCTCCAGGTCCACGCCCCGAAGGGCGGTCTTGTTCCCGTACCGCTTGGTAAGGGCGGCGCAGGCAACGAGTGTCTCATTCATGGTTTAATTCCTCCTTTACTAACACAAGGGCGGCTTCTCCGCTGCAGCCCAGCTCCTCCAGCGTTTCCAGACAGACGCGCACCGCCGTCCGGGCCCGGGCCTTGGCCGCCGCCTCGATGACCGCGATGTCCTGTGTGACGGTGCGCCCCGCCGTGCGGCTGCCCACCGCCAGGCCGTCGGCCTCCAGCTGGGCCATGGCCCGCTGCATGGTGTTGGGGTTGACCCCCGCCTGAGCCGCCAGCTCCCGGACACCGGGCAGACGCTCCCCGGGGGGATACTCCCCCTTCAGGATGCGCAGGGCCAGCTGGTCGGTGAGCTGCTGCCAGATGGGGCGGTCCTCCGTAAATTGCCAATCCATATGGTCCTCCTTTCCAAGCCCGCAGCTTGTATCGCTGTATTAAGCAATTAATACAATAATACATTCGGACGGATTTGTCAAGAGCCTTTCTAAAAATATTTTCCTGCGCATAAGTTTATGTGGAGAAACGTGGGACGGGCATGGAGCTTTCCGTCCCGAGAATCAGTGGGAGGCTGGCATGGATTTTCTGAAACGGGACAAAAATATCTGGCTGGGGGCCGCGGAGCTGTTCGACCTGCCGCCGGATCTGGTGGCGGGGCTGCCCCACATGGAGATGCTGGGGGACAGGTATTTCTATATGGAGCGGCACAAGGGCATCCTCTCCTACAGCGGGGAGGAGATCGACATCAACGGAGAGGCGGGCATCGTCCGGATCTTCGGGAAGGATCTGGAGCTGACCAGCATGACCGGGGACCAGCTGCGGATACAGGGGAGCATCTCCCGGCTGGAGTGGGTGAAGTGATATGCTGAAGCATCTGGTGAATCTGCTGAAGGGCGAGGTCACGGGGCGGGTGGAGAGCGGCTTCCCGGAACGGGTGCTGAACCTCTGCGCGGAATACGGCATCGTGTTCTGGGATCTCAGCTGGGAGTCCCAGGTGGCCTTCACCTTCACCATGACCCGGCGAGACTGGAAGCGGCTGCGGCGGCTGAGCAGGCGCATCGACTGCGACATGGCGGCGGTGCGCTGGAAGGGCACACCCTTTTTTCTGGGGCGCATCCGGCACCGGTACGGGCTGTGGGTCACGCTGGGGGTCTGCACGGCGGCGCTGTTCATGGGGTCCTTCTTTATATGGGATTTTGAGATCGAGGGGAATGAGACGGTGTCCCAGCAGGAGATCCTGCGGGCGCTGGACAAGTTCGGGGTGGGGTTCGGAACATACGGGTTTTCCGTGGATTCCTCCCAGCTGCGCAACGATATCCTGCTGGAGATACCGGAATTGAGCTACATCGCGGTCAACGTCCGGGGGTGCCGGGCTTATATCCAGGTCCGGGAGCGGGTCCCCGCGCCGGAGATCGTCAGCAAGCGGGAGCCGGGGAACACCGTGGCCGCCAAGGACGCCCTGGTCACCGCCGTCCAGCCATGGGACGGGGAGAAGATGGTCCTGCCGGGGACCACCGTGAAGGAGGGACAGCTGCTGATCTCCGGGGTGATGCAGAACCATGTGTCCGGGGTCCGGTACCTGCGGGGCATGGGGAAGGTCTATGGGCGGACGTGGTATCATCTGCAATGCAGGGTGCCGCTGACGGTCCTGGAAAAGGCTTACACCGGGACGGAAAAGGTCAGGCGGGCGGTGCTTGTTGGAAAAAAACGGTGGAATTTCTATTTTGGCAGTAGCATTTTAGGGGATACTTGTGATAAAATAACGTCTTGGAACAAGTGGGAGCTGCCCGGGGGCGTGGCCCTGCCGGTGACGGGGGTGACGGAGACGCTGCGCTTCTTCGAGCTGGCGGAGCGCCAGCGGAGCGAGCAGGAGGCCCTGGCGCTGGCGGAAGAGGTCCTGGACGCCCGGCTGGCCGGATATCTGGACGAGGGCGAGATCCTCAGCCGGGAGATCGGCAGCGAGGTGGCGGACGGGTGCCTGGTGGTCACCCTGTCCGCTGAGTGTCAGGAGCAGATCGGGCGGTTCATCCAGTCGCCTTGAACAATTTCCGCCTTTATGAGGCGTTTTACCAGAGGATACGGCGCAAAGGAGAGATCAGTCAATGGAACAAAGGATAGAAATCGAGCGTTTGGAGGAGGCCGCGAACCTGTTCGGCTCCTTCGATGAGAACATCCGGCTTATCGAGTCGGAATTTCACGTGGTGGTCACCAACCGGGAGGGCGAGCTGCGCATCGCCGGAGAGCCGGAGGACACCATGCTGGCGGACAAGGCGGTCCACGCCCTCCTGACCCTTGCGGGCAAGGGAGAAAACATCGGGGAGCAGACCGTCCGCTATGTTATCGGATTGGCCCGGGCGGGGCAGGCGGACAAGGCGGCGGAGCTGACGGCGGACGTGATCTGCATCACCTCCAAGGGCCGGCCCGTAAAGGCCAAGACCATCGGGCAGAAGAAGTATATCCAGTCGGTGCAGAAAAACACCGTCACCATCGGCGTGGGCCCCGCCGGAACGGGCAAGACCTATCTGGCGGTGGCCGCCGCCGTGGCGGCTTTCCGGGACAAGCAGGTCAACCGGATCATCCTCACCCGGCCCGCCGTGGAGGCCGGGGAGCGGCTGGGATTCCTGCCGGGGGATCTGCAGTCCAAGGTGGACCCGTATCTGCGTCCTCTGTATGACGCACTCTTCGATATGCTGGGGGCGGAGACCTA
>CAJTVO010000122.1 GCA_910579485.1 uncultured Oscillospiraceae bacterium
CTTGCCGGTACCGGGGGAGCCCACCAGCAGCGCGCCCTTGGGGAGCTTCGCGCCGATGGCGGTGTATTTGCCGGGGTTGTGGAGGAAGTCGATGATCTCCACCAGGGACTCCTTGGCCTCGTCCTGCCCGGCCACGTCGTTGAAGGTGACGCCGGTGGTCTTCTCCATGTAGACCTTGGCGTTGGACTTGCCCACGCTGCCGATGCCCCCGATGCCGCCGCCCTTCCGGGCCATGAGGTTCATAAACAGCATAACGGCCCCGATGAACAGCACCATGGGCAGGATGTAGGCGATCATGAACTCCAGGACGGGGGACATCTCCGGCACGTAGGGGTTGGTGTAGTTGGCTACGCCGTATTCGTCCAGAGTGTCCAGGAGGTCCGGGTCGTACATGCCCATCTGCATGGTGAAGAGGGTGAAGTTCTTGTCGTAGCTGTTGCCGCTCTCGTCTACGTATACGTACCCATCCTCCGTGGTGATCTCGATCTTCCCGTCGGTGAGCACCACCGACTCCACCAGTCCCTCCTTCACCAGCCGCTGAAATTCGCTGTACTGGATCTCATGGGTGGAGGCCGCAGCGCTGGACTGCCGGCTGGCGGCGGAGAGGTAGTTGAACACCACCGTCAGCACGATGGCCCAGGCTACCAGGATCAGCAGGCCGTTTCTCTTGTTTTTGTTGTTATTATGGTTATTGTTTTGATTGTTGTCCATCTCATTCTCCTTCTATCCTTCGGGCGCACACACGATGCCCGGAGACGTCTACTGTGCATCCTATCACAAAATCGCCTCCTCCACAAGGACTGTCTGTAGATTTTCTGTGAAATTTCTGTGAATACCCCTTTCGCCGCCCCCTGTCTTGTGGTATAATATGCTTATCTTACTATCGATACGCGCCGGAGGCAGGGGTATTCCGCTCCCTCCGGCGCTGCAGGGCGCGCCGCAAAAGGAGTACATATGCGTGATTTTCAGGACCAGTCCCTCGCCGGGACTTACATTGAGGGCCGCAACGCGGTCACCGAGGCCCTCCGGGCCGGGACCGCTCTGGATAAGCTCTACATCGCCCGGGGGGAGACGGACCACACCCTGGGCCGCATCGCCGCCCAGGCCCGGAAGTCCGGTGTGGTGGTGGTGGAGTGCGACCGGCGGAAGCTGGACGCCATGAGCGAGACCCACAGCCACCAGGGCGTCATCGCCGTTGCCGCCGCCCAGGCCTACGCCGCCGTGGAGGACATCCTCCAGCGTGCCGCAGACCGGGGCGAGCCCCCCCTGGTGGTGGTCTGCGACGAGATCTCCGACCCCCACAACCTGGGGGCCATCATCCGCACCGCCGAGTGCGCCGGGGCCCACGGCGTCATCATCCCCAAGCGCCGCAGCGCGGGCCTGACCGCCGTGGTGGCCAAGACCAGCGCCGGGGCGGTGAGCTATCTCCCCGTGGCCCGGGTGCCCAACATCCCCTCCCTGCTGAAGGACCTGCAAAAGCGGGGCCTGTGGATCTTCGGCACCGCCGCCGGAGGGACCACCGCCCTCTATGACGCGGACCTCCGCTCCCCCGCCGCCATCGTCATCGGCAGCGAGGGGGACGGCATGGGCCGCCTGGTGCGGGAGGGCTGCGACTTTCTGGTGAGCATCCCCATGAAGGGGCGCATCAGCTCCCTGAACGCCTCGGCGGCGGCGGCCATCCTGCTCTATGAGGCCCTGCGCCAAAGGGGATGACAATCCCTCTCCACCGTTTCCACGGGAAGGATAGAGATTTTTTATGACAGATCATAAACAAGACAACAACCACATAGACCCCTCCCTGATGGACACCCAGCGGCTGCTGCTGGGTGTGGACCTGCCGGAGGACGCCCCCTTCGACCTGGACGACATCCTGGCGGAGTACGGCGGCTTCTCCAAGCCCCCTCCCCCTCAGGAGGAGGTCCCGGAGCCCCCGCCGCCGGAGCCTGAACCCGAGCCTGAACCCGAGCCGGAACCGGAGTCTCCCCCGCCTCCGCCGGAGCCCCGGCCGCGCCGGTCCCTCCGCCGCCGTCCGAAGCCTGCGGAGGAAGCCCCGGCGGAGTCCCCCGCGCCCCCGCCGCCTCCGGAGGAGGAAGTCCCCCCTCCCCCGCCCGCTCCCGCTCCTCCGCCGGAGGAGCCTGGGGAGGAGCCGGACGAGGAGGCGCTGGACCTGGCCTTCTGGGACGATTTCGCCGCGTCCGAGGGACTCCGGCTGACGGAAGACGAGCCGGAGGAGCCCCTGGCCCAGGAGCCGGAGCCTCCCCCGCCGGAGGAGCCCGCGGTCTCCATGGAGGACGTGGTGGCCAGCACCGTGGACGCGGTCCGGGAGGACCAGGAGAAGCGCCAGGAAAAGCTGCGCCGCCGTCTGGAAAAGGCCGTCAGCCGGAAGCCCAAGGCCGCCTCCAAGCGC
This sequence comes from uncultured Oscillospiraceae bacterium, assembly GCA_910579485.1. Classification (GTDB taxonomy): domain Bacteria; phylum Bacillota; class Clostridia; order Oscillospirales; family Oscillospiraceae; genus Pelethomonas. The sequence continues at coordinate 2,408 of CAJTVO010000122.1, forward strand.
CGGGAGCCCGCCAGCCGCAGGCCCCCGCCGGAGGTGGAGAGCGAGCCTCCCGCCGGGGAGACCGCCGCCCGGCATAAGCGGCGCTTCCGGGAGTGCCGCCGGGCCCTGACTCTGGCGGGGATCGTGCTGACGGTCCTCTGGCTCCCGTGGCTGCTGGAGCAATTGGGCATGACCGTGCCCTTTTTCAGCGAAAGCGCCGACAATGCCGCGCTGTGCGTCCTGCTGGCCCAGGCATTGCTCTGCATCCTCTGCTGGCCGGTGTACCGCGCCGCCGTGCAGGGACTGCGGGAGGGCTTCTGGACCATCTGCGCCACTGCCCTGCTGGCTACGCTGGTGACGCTGCTGGACGAGATGACCATGCTCCTGCTGCCGGAGCGGACCGGCGCGGCCCCCCTGGGCGGGCTGGCGGCGGCCCTGAGCGTGTTCGCCCTGTGGGGCCTCACCGGATGGCACCGGGGCATGTCGGACACCTTCCGCATCGCCGCCATGGGCGAGCCCGCCCGGGTGGTGGACTGCGGCCCCCAGGGTATTTCCCGGGGAAGAGGCTCCGGCGCGGGCTTCTACACCAGGGCCGCCATGGAGGACACCTCCTCCCAGTGGCAGAGGCTGCTGCTGCCGGTGCTGGCGGCGGCATCCCTGGTCTTCGCCATCTTGGCCTCCATGGGGCAGGACCGGGAGCAGGACTTCCTCTGGTGCTGGTCGGTGATCCTGTGCGCCTCCTCTTCCCTGGCGTTCCCCCTGTCCTTCCAGGTGCCCTTCGGGCGCGTCGCCTCCCACCTGGCCCGCAGCGGGGCCGCCGTGGCGGGGATGTACGGCGCGGCGGCCTTCGCCTCCGGACGCCGTCTGACGGTGACGGACGCCGACCTCTTCCCTTCCGGCGCGGCCCGTCTGGCCGGAGTGAAGCTCTACGGCGAGGAGCAGAACCAGGCCCTCTCCTACGCCGCCACTCTGGCGGTCCAGGGAGGCGGCCTGCTGGCCCGCCTGTTCGGGGACGCCGCCCGGATCAAGCGGGTGTCCCTGCAAAGCCTGGAGCACTTCCACATCCACGAGGACGGCGGCCTGGGCGGCATGATCCGGGGGGAGACGGTCCTGGTGGGCAGTCCCTCCTTCATGCGCCGCCAGGCGGTGCGCCTGCCCCACACCCTGGCATCCAAGACGGCCATCTGTCTGGCGGTGGACGGCAAGCTGACGGCCATATTCACCGTCAAATACGCCGCCGCCGAGCCAGTGGAGTACGCCCTGCGCATCCTGCGGCGCAACGGCTTCCGCCTGAGCCTCGCCACCCGGGACAGCAACCTCACCCCCAAATTCCTCAAGGCCCGCTTCGGCTGGGACGGGGGCGCGGAGCCCCTGGAGATCGGCGAGCGCCTGACCCTCAGCGATCCCGAGCGGGAGGCCGGCGGCCCCGAGGGCCTGCTCTACCGGGACGGCATCCTGCCCTACGCCTTTTTGGCGGTGGACGGCCGCCGGCTGTGCCAGACCGTCCTGGTGGGCAACCTGCTGTCCATCTTCAGCAGCATCGCCGGGGCCCTGCTTGGGTTTTATCTCACCTTCACTCACAGCTACGGCGTGCTGACGCCGGTGCTGCTGCTGACCTTCATGGTCCTGTGGGTGGTCCCCATGCTGCCCCTAGTGGCCACGGTGGACAAAGCATAGGAGGCCCATTATGTGTACGATCGTTTATGACCGGCTCACCGCCGGGAATTTTGACCCGTCCTCCCTGGACGGCTTCATCCGCCGCCAGGAGGTCTCCCATTGCTGGCGCAAGCGGGAGGGCCGGTGGCAGCTGCTGCCCATCGCCTACGTGGAGGACTGGACCCTGGAGGACCGCCGCCGCCGGGCGGAGGATATCCTGCGCCATGTGGAGGCCGGAGACCCCGTCTACGGCGCCTGGGACCAGGGACTGCTGATCGGCCTGGCCCAGCTGGCCCTTCCCCGGTTCGGGTCCCGGGAACAGTATATCGACCTGGCCCGGTTCCACGTCTCCCTGCCCTATCGGGACCGGGGGATCGGCGGGGCGCTCTTCCGGCTGGCCTGCCAGGGGGCGCGGGAGCTGGGGGCGGAACGCCTCTATATCTCCGCCCACTCCGCCCAGGAGACCATGGCCGCCTACCGCGCCCTGGGCTGCGTGGAGGCGGAGGAGATATACTGGCCCCTGGCGAAGAAAGAGCCCTGCGACGTGCAGCTGGAGTTCCGGCTGTGACGCTTTCTCCCCAGTGAAAGGACAGAAAAACGCCCCCGCTTGCGGAAGCCGGACGTATCCGCCGGTTTCCGAAGCGGGGGCGTTTTCCGTTGTCTGTAAAGGATCAGATCCAAAGCTTGGAGACCGAGATCTCCTGATAGATCCGCTCGATGGCCTCCGCGAACATGGGGGCCACGGTGAGGTACTTGATCTTATTGCTGAGGGAGGGGTCCACCGCGGCGATGGTATCCAGGAAGGATATCTCCTTGATCACGCTGCTGTTGATGCGCTCGATGGCGGGGCCGGAGAGGACGCCGTGGGACGCGCAGGCGTACACGTTCCGCGCGCCGCCCACTTCCACGATGGCCTTGGCCGCGTTGCACAGGCTGCCTGCGGTATCCACCATGTCGTCGAAGAGGATGCAGTCCTTGCCCTCCACGTCGCCGATGACGTTCATGACCTCGCACTGGTTGGCCTTCTGGCGGCGCTTGTCCACGATGGCAAGGTTCATGTGCAGCTTCTGGGCGAAGGCCCGGGTGCGGGACACGCTGCCCACGTCGGGGGAGACGGCCACCATCTCCTCGCACTTCTCGCCGAACTTCTTGGCGTAATAGTCCACGAAGACCGGGTTGCCGTACAGGTTGTCCACGGGGATGTCGAAGAAGCCCTGGATCTGGGCGGCATGGAGGTCCATGGTCAGCACCCGGTCCGCGCCGGCGGCGGTGAGCATGTTTGCCACCAGCTTGGCGGAGATGGGGTCCCGTGCCTTGGCCTTGCGGTCCTGACGGGCGTAGCCGAAATAGGGGATGACCGCCGTGACCCGGCCCGCGGAGGCCCGCTTCATGGCGTCGATCATGATGAGCAGCTCCATCAGGTTGTCGTTTACCGGACTGCTGGTGGATTGGATCAGAAATACGTCGGAACCGCGAACGGACTCATAAATGGAAGCGAACACCTCTCCATCGGAGAAATGGCCGATCTCAGCGTTGCCAAGCTGAATGCCGATGAGGCGGCACACGTCCTTGGCCAGGCTCATGTTTGCGTTGCCGCTGAATACCTTCATGTCTTTTCCGTGTGAAATCATTTCCAACATCCTCATTTCATCATTTTCGTCAGTTTTTGACAGGAACCTTCTGGGAAGCGGACAGGATGAATCTGCTTATTTTTTACGGTGCATCTCGCGCCGGGCCTTGGCCCAGCCGGGCTTGTTCTCCTGACGCACCCGGGAGATGGCCAGGGCGTCGGGCTCTATGTCCTTGGTAACGGTGGTGCCCGCGGCGATGTACGCGCCCTCCCCTACCGTGACGGGAGGGACCAGGTTGGTGTTGCAGCCGATGAAGGCGTGGTCGCCGATAACGGTGCGGTGCTTGCGGAAGCCGTCGTAGTTGGAGGTGATGGTGCCGCAGCCGAAATTCACCCCGGCGCCCACGTCGGCGTCGCCCACATAGGTCAGGTGGCTCATCTTCGTGCCCGGGCCGAAGACGGCGTTCTTGATCTCCACGAAAGCGCCCACCTTGCACCCGTCCCCGATCCTGCAGCCGGGGCGGATGTGGGCGTAGGGCCCCACGTGGACCTCCCGGCCCAGGACGCTCTCGTTCACCTGGGAGGCGTTGACCACGCAACCGTCCCCGATTTCGCACCCGGTGATCATGGCGTTGGGGCCGATCTCGCAGTTCTCCCCGATGACCGTGTTCCCCCGCAGGATGGTGCCCGGCAGGATGACCGTGCCCGCCCCGATGGTCACCCGGGGATCGATGTAGGTGCTGTCCATGTCCAGGACCTTGACGCCGGTGCGCTGGTGGAACATGGCGATCTCCTCCTTCACCGCCCGCTGGAGCTGGACCAGCTCCGCCACGGTGTGGAAGGAGAGCATCATGCTCCCCACCGGGAGCATGGCCTCCCGGACCTCCTCGATCCAGCAGCCCCGGGCGAACTCGCCGATGTCCCGCTGATAGTCCTCCTCCGTCCCGGCCACGGCCGCGCACTCCGGGGGGAAGCAGGCCGTTACCTCGTCCAGATATTCCTCCGGAGAGATAACAAAAAACCGCCGGACGCCTTTTTTCATCCACGCCCGCATACACCAGGTAAGGATGGGGCAAAATAGCGCGTCCTGCAGCATCAGAGGCTTTCCGTCATAGGTTTCAGCGCCGTCCTCCGTCAGGAAGACTACAATACACTTCTTGTTATCCATGTATACACTACCCCCTCCTCGCTCGTTGCCTCTATTATACCAGAAGCGCCCATTTATGCAAGGGGAATTTTCCTCCCCGCCAAAATTTTACGCCACTTGACGGTAAATGGCGGAACGCCGCCGCCGGAACGGGTCTATTTGCACAAGTTTTTGTCCTACGCAAGAGGGAAATTCTGTAGTTTCGTGGAGGATAACCGCACCGGCGATTACTTTTGTAAAATTCCAGAAAGAATTTATAGGATAATGCTTGAATTTGGAAAAGATTTGTTTTACAATGTAACCTGTTAAAATTCCAGAGGCCGGAACTCCGGCCCCAAACCTGGAGACGGAGGCGCGGTATGCTGCACGTCGTTCTCGTGGAACCGGAGATCCCGCCCAACTGCGGAAACATCGCCCGAACCTGCGCCGCCACCGGCAGCGCCCTGCACCTGGTGGAGCCCCTGGGCTTCGATGTCAGCGACCGGGCGGTGAAGCGGGCCGGGCTGGACTACTGGCATTTGGTGGAGGTAACGGTCCACCCCTCCCTGGAAGCGCTGTTCGCCGCCCATCCGGAGGCGGGGACGGAGCTCTGGCTGGCCACCACCAAGGCCCCCCGAGACTACGGCCAGGTCCGGTTTTCCCCGGACTGCTGGCTCTTCTTCGGAAAGGAGACCGCCGGTCTCCCCCGGGCGTTCCGGGAACGGCACCGGGACCGGTGCATCCGCATCCCCATGGCGGAAGAGGCCAGGAGCCTCAATCTGTCCAACTCCGCCGCGATCCTCATCTACGAAGCCCTGCGGCAGAACGGGTTCCCCGGACTGCTGGGGACGGGCGAGATGGGCGCTGCCCCCGCGATCCAAAACCGCCAATCAAACCAATTGAATGATATAGTTTGAAAGGAGCTGCAAAAAACCATGAACTACAACAAGAAAACAGTAAAGGACGTGGACGTCAAGGGCAAGAAGGTCTTGCTCCGCTGCGACTTCAACGTCCCCCAGGACAAGGCCACCGGCGCCATCACCGACGACAAGCGCATCCGGGCGGCCCTGCCCACCATCCAGTACCTCCTGGACCAGGGCGCGGCGGTCATCGCCTGCTCCCACCTGGGAAAGCCTGAGCCCAGCTTCGACAAGTGGGCCAAGAAGCAGGCCGAAAAGGGCAAAGACCCCGCCTCCCTCACCAAGGAGAAATGGGAGAAGACCCTGGAGGCCCTCTGCATGGATCCCGTGGCCAAGCGCCTGAGCAAGCTGCTGGGCAAGGATGTCATCCTTGCCGGCGACGTGGTGGGCCCCGACGCCCAGGCTAAGGCCGCCGCGCTGCAGCCCGGCCAGATCATGCTTCTCCAGAACACCCGCTTCGAGAAGGGCGAGACCAAGAACGATCCCGAGCTTGCCAAGGCCATGGCCGGTCTGGCCGGTGAGGACGGCGTGTACGTATCCGATGCCTTCGGCGCCGTCCACCGCGCCCACGCCTCCACCGCCGGGGTGGCGGCCCACCTGCCCGCCGTGTCCGGCTTCCTGATCCAGAAGGAGCTGGAGTTCATCGGCGGCGCGCTGGCCGATCCCAAGCGGCCCCTGGTGGCCATCCTGGGCGGCAGCAAGGTCTCCAGCAAGATCGGCGTCATCAACAACCTCCTGGAGATCGCCGACACCATCATCATCGGCGGCGGCATGGCCTACACCTTCGCCAAGGCCCAGGGCGGCACCGTGGGCGACAGCCTGCTGGAGAGCGATTGGCTGGACTACTGCAACGAGATGGTCGCCAAGGCCAAGGAGAAGGGCGTGAAGCTCCTCCTGCCCGTGGATACCGTCATCGCCGACGCCTTCGATCCCAACGCCAACAGCCAGGTGGTCAAGAACGGCCAGATCCCCGACAGCTGGCAGGGCCTGGACATCGGCCCCGAGACCGTCAAGCTCTACTGCGACGCCGTGAAGGACGCCGGTACCGTCATCTGGAACGGCCCCATGGGCGTGTTCGAGTTCGAGAAGTTCGCCGTGGGCACCAAGGCCGTGGCCGAGGCCCTGAGCAAGACCTCCGCCATCACCATTATCGGCGGCGGCGACAGCGCGGCGGCCGTGCAGCAGCTGGGCTATGCCGCTCAGATGACCCATATCTCCACCGGCGGCGGCGCTTCCCTGGAGTTCATGGAGGGCAAGGAGCTTCCCGGCGTGGCCTGCCTGCTGGATAAGTAAGCCCCCCTCCCCCGCGCAAGAGGGATGGCGGCAAAGGCCGTCCCCGGAAAAGAAGCCGGACCGGGTCCCTCCCTCCGGCATGGCCGGACCGCCGGGCGGACGCCCTGGAGCGGACGGCCCTGGATAAGATTCATTTATTTTTATAAATTTCATATAATAAAAACAGGAGAAAGATCGTCATGAACCGTAGATACCGTAAAACCATCATCGCAGGCAACTGGAAGATGAACAAGACCGCCTCCGAGACCAAGAAGTTCGCCGAGGAGCTCAAGCCCCTCCTGCCCCGCGCCAAGTGGTGCGAGGTCGTGGTCTGCGTCCCCTTCGTCAACATCCCCGCCGCCCTGAAGGCCTTCAAGGACATGCGCGTGGCCGTGGGCGCCGAGAACCTGTACTATGAGCCCAACGGCGCCTACACCGGTGAAGTGTCCGCCGACATGCTCAAGGACCTGGGCGTAAAGTACGTCATCATCGGCCACTCCGAGCGCCGCCAGTACTTCGGCGAGACCGACGTCACCGTCAACAAGAAGGTCCACGCCGCCCTGGAGGCCGGCCTGCATCCCATCATCTGCGTGGGCGAGAGCCTGGAGCAGCGGGAGATGGGTGTCACCATGGAGCTCATCGCCCTGCAGGTGAAGAGCGCCCTGTCCGGCGTGGCCCCCGAGAAGGTGCGCAAGTGCGTGGTCGCCTATGAGCCCATCTGGGCCATCGGCACCGGCAAGACCGCCACCGCCGAGCAGGCCGCCGAGGTCTGCACCGCCATCCGCGCCACCATCCGCAACCTGTACGGCGCGCGGGTGGCCCGTTCCATCACCATCCAGTACGGCGG
>CAJTVO010000123.1 GCA_910579485.1 uncultured Oscillospiraceae bacterium
GCGCCGTTGAAAAATCTGCCCTGCAGCGGCGCGCCGGGTCGTCGCGCCCTACAAAATTGACTTCCTTGGCCCCGCCGTCCTGGAGGAGGAGCGTCAGACATTCCACCGGATGAGAAAGCTGCGGCCCCTGCGGCCCTCGCACTCCAAGGGGATGGACAGGGACTGGCCGTCATAGGTGAAGGATATCTGTCCATGGGAGGCGTAGTCTCCGTTATTCCGGTAGAGCTCCTCGGCGCGCTCCAGAATGTTGCGGGTGTAGTCGTCGTACCAGCCGCTGCTCACCGAATCCATTCCCCAGTAGTTGCGCCAGACGCCGCCGAAATTGGCCGCGCCCCGCAGTCCCCAGGAGGGGATGTCCTCCTGGCCCCACTGGAGGGTGAAGGACAATATCCGTCCGGACTGGATGTCCACCATCAGGCGCATCGACATTGTGTTCCGGGAGAGGGTCAGGTGGTACACCTGGAAGCTCATCCGGGTATCCGGGTCGATATACAGCAGCTCGCCGTAGCCGGTGCAGTCCAGAGGCTCATCTTCCTCGTTCCACAGGTCCGGAAGGCCGCCTACGGCCTGCAGGCTGCGGATCTCCGTCTGCACCGCTTCCAGCCGCTCTTCCCACGTCTGGTTCAGCTCCGCAAGGTAGGAGGTGATCTCCTCGTCCGTGGACGCCTTCATCTCCGGAAGAACGGGCTTATCGACGGATACGTTCAGAGTAAACTCCCAGCCTTCGGGGAGGACGGAGGCGTACACGCCCTCCACCTCCTCCTGGCCCAGCTGCATCACGTTCACTTCCCCGCTGCGCAACAGCATCACCTTTTCCGCCACCGTCAGCTGGATGCTCTCGGCGAAGCCCTCCTGCTCCTCATCCTGGAGCTGGATGGACGGGCTGTCCAGCAGCTGCCGGTCGTGGACGGCGGACAGCCACTCGGGCAGGATGAAGGCCAGCGCCAGCAGTACCGCCGCCATGCACGCGGCAACGGCCGCGGTCCCCTTACTGCGCATCGGCCACACCTCCCAGCTCAACGGTAACGGTGGTCCCTTTGCCCTCCCGGCTCTCGAAGCGGAGCTCCCCGCCGTGGAGCGCGGCGATCTGCTTGCACAGCGCCAGCCCCAGGCCCGCGCCGCCCTCGGCCCGGGAGCGGGACTTGTCCACCATGTAGAAGGGCTCGGTGATCTTGTTCAGCTCCCCTTCGGGGATGCCCCGCCCCTGGTCCGCCACCGTGACCCGGTAGCCGCCCTCCGTGCTCTTGCCCGACAGGACCACCAGGCCGCTGTCCGCGGCCTTCCGGGCGTTGTTCAGCAGGTTTTGCAGCAGGGTCTGCAGCAGGGCCGCGTCCCCCCGGAGGAAGCCCTCCTCCGCCCGCACGGACAGGGTCAGCCCCTTGGCGCGCATGGCGGGCTGGCAGATGCGCGCCGCCTCCTGGCACAGGCGGCGCATGTTCACCGGGCGGGCGTCCGCCGCGCTGTGGCCCACCACCAGCAGGCTCATGAGGGCCAGGGACAGGTTCTCCAGCCGCTTGCCCTCGGAGAAGATATAGCTGGCGGCCTTGAAGCGCATGTCCTCCGGCAGGTTCCCGCTGCGGAGCATGTCGGCGTAGCCGATGATGGAGGTGAGGGGCGTTTTCAGCTCATGGACGAAGCTGGCGGTAAAGTCCTCCTGCCGCCGGGCCGCGTCCTCCAGCTCCTGGACGTTCTTCTCCACGGCGTCCGCCATGTGGTTGAAGCTCTCCGCCAGCTCGCCGATCTCGTCGCCGCCCAGAACTTTGGCCCGGGGGGAGTAGTCTCCCTGGGCCAGCTGGGTGGCAACCCGCCCCAGGGAGCGGATGGGCGTGGTCAGCCAGTAGGAGAGGGCGAACATCACCAGACTGCCGGCCCCCATCACCAGCAGGACGATCCACCGGTAGACCTGATAGTGGATCTCCCGGTCGTTGAACAGGCGGCTGATATCCCGGACGGTCTCCATGTAGAGGCTGCCGTCCGGCAGGGCCACGGGCCCCGCGCAGTGGAGCAGGTACCGCCCGGAGGCCTCCTCCCGGCGCAGCACGTACCCGGAGGAGCGGGGCCCGATCTGGGAGAGCAGCTCCTGATCGCTGGAGGAGTCCAGGGTGGAATAGATGTGGCTCCCCGAGGGGGTGGTGACCCGGAAGCTGCGGTCCGCGAAGTAGGAGGCCTCCGCCAGGGTGCGCTCCAGGCTCCTTCTCCGCTCCGGCGCGTTCTCCAGGGTGACGCCCCTGGCGTCGCAGACGGCCTCAAAGGAGATGCGGAGCATCTGCATCTCCTCCTGGGCCATGTCGATCTCCCGCTCCAGGGCGGATTGGAAGGAGAGGGAGATGAGCAGATAGCTGCCGACCCCGGTGCAGAGCAGCAGGATGCACAGCGCCGCCAGGGTGACCTTCCAGGCGAACCTCATTCCGGGACCTCCAGCCGGTAGCCCACCTTGTAGACGGCGGCGATCCGCTCCTGCCAGCCCAGCTTTTTCCGCAGGCGCTGGACGTGGAGGTCCACGGTGCGGCTGTCGCCCATGTACTCATTTTCCCACACCCGCTCGTAAATTGTCTCACGAAAAAGGGCGATATTCTTATTTTGCAGGAAGAGGACCAGCAGATTGTACTCCTTGGCGGTGAGGGGCACGATCTTGCCGCCCCTGGTCACCAGCCGGGACTGGGTATCCACCACCACGTCGTCCACCGCGATGCGGTTCTCCGTCTTGTGGTAGCGGCGCAGCACGGTCTCCACCCGGGCCAGGAGCTCCGCGATCTCAAAGGGCTTGACGATGTAGTCGTCGGCCCCCAGGCGAAGGCCCTTGATCCGGTCCTTCACCGCGCTGCGGGCGGTGATGAAGATAACGGGGATCTCCAGGGGGGCCAGGTACTCCATCAGCTCGAAGCCGTCCACCCCCGGGAGCATCACGTCCAGGAGGATCAGGTCGTACCGCTTGGCCTCCACCGCGTCGGCGGCATCGGTGCCGTTGTCCAGGCAGTCGCAGGAGTAGCCCGCCGCGGTGAGGCTCATGTCCAGCAGGTCCGCGATGGGCTTTTCGTCCTCTACGATCAGAATTTTAACCATAGCTATGCTCTCTTTCTATGCCGCAGGCACTCCGGCTATACCATCTTCTCCGGGTCCACCAGAGCGTCGTACTCCGCCTCCGTCAAAAGCCGGCTGCGCAGCACCGCCTCCCGCAGGGAGAGGCCCTCCCGGTGGGCCAGCAGGGCGGCCTGGGCGGCCTGCTCATAGCCGATCCTGGGGGTCAGGCAGGTGACCAGCATGAGGGAGCGGTCCAGCAGCTCCTTCATCCTCCCCCGGTCGGCCCGGAGGCCCTCCAGGCAGTTCTTCCGGAAGGACTCCATCCCATCGGCCAGCAGCCGGACGGATTGGAGGAAGTTGTAGGCCAGCACGGGCATGAACACGTTCAGCTCGAAGTTGCCCTGACTGGCGGCGATGCCCACGGCGGCGTCGTTGCCCATCACCTGGACGGCGATCATGGTCACCGCCTCGCACTGTGTGGGGTTCACCTTCCCCGGCATGATGGAGCTGCCCGGCTCGTTCTCCGGGATGGAGATCTCCCCCAGCCCGCACCGGGGCCCGCTGGCCAGCCAGCGCACGTCGTTGGCGATCTTCATCAGGTCCGCCGCCAGAGCCTTCAGGGCCCCGTGGGCGAAGACCAGCTCCCCCTTGCTGGTGAGGGCGTGGAACTTGTTGGGCTCGGAGGTAAACTCCCTGCCGGTCAGCAGCCGTATCTGCCCGGCCACTTCCGCATCAAATCCGGCGGGGGCGTTGAGCCCGGTACCTACGGCGGTGCCCCCCAATGCCAGAGCGTGCAGGCCGTTCAGGGACAGCTCCAGCATCTCCCGGTCCCGCTCCAGAGAGACACGCCAGCCGGAGATCTCCTGGGAGAACCGCAGGGGCACTGCGTCCTGGAGGTGGGTCCGCCCGATCTTGATGACGTCGTTATTCTCCGCCTCCAGCCGCCGGAGGGTTGCAGCGATCCCGTCCAGCGCGGGGAAGAGGGACTCCTCCAGCGCCAGGGCGGCGGCGATGTGCAGGGCGGTGGGGAAGGTGTCGTTGGAGCTCTGGGACATATTCACGTGGTCGTTGGGATGGACCTCCGGCCCCTGGGGGGCCATCCGGGCGCAGAGGTGGGCCACCACCTCGTTGACGTTCATGTTGGACTGGGTGCCGCTGCCGGTCTGCCAGACCTTCAGGGGGAACTCCCCGTCCCATTGGTGGTCCAGTATCTCGTCGCAGGCGGCGGCGATCCGGCGGCACCGGTCCTCGTCCAGACGGCCCAGCTCCCGGTTGGCCAGGGCGGCCGCCTTTTTCAGCAGGGCGAAGGCGCGGACGATCTCCTCCGGCATCCGCTCGATGCCGATGGCAAAGTTTTGCAGGCTCCGCTGGGTCTGCGCGCCCCAGCAGTGCTGGGCGGGCACCTCCACGGTCCCCAGCGCGTCATGCTCCAGACGGAAGGCGGGTTCCCGAACAGACATGGGCATACCTCCTTGGCGAAATGGCTCATACGAGCTTCCGATAAAAGCACTCCCAATTTCCATTTGTGCTTATAACGCTTGTTTCCAAAATTGGGGGTGTATACTTATTCAATTTCTCTTTCGTGCTGATAAAGGCCGATAACCTGGAATTTATCTTTCTAACTTAACAAGATATTCGGTGGTATCTTCTTCAAGCTTTTTCTGACCTGTCAAATGAAAGCCATGCCTTTGGTAAAAAGAAATTGCTCTAATATTTTTTTCTAATGCCCATAAATTATTTGCATGGAGTTCTTTAATTGCAAATTCAATCAGTTCATTGCCGATTCCCTCGCTTTGAAAAGACGTATCTACATATAATTTACAGATTTCTGTTCCGTCCATTTGAATAAAACCCATTATCAGCCCATTATCATATACATATATGTTTTTGATAATTTCATCTTTTTTGAAGTAATTATCTACTAATGAAACAACTTGTAACTCCCCAAAAGAAAAACTTTCATCTTTGAATATAGGGAAAAAATTTATCCTGTTATTAAATACATATATTTCAGCTACTCTTGATAGATCATCTGTTATTGCTTTTCTGATACACATCTTATATCCCCTTTATAAATTCCGATTTATGATTCTTATTATAGTGCAGCCAATCTTTTGGTTCAAGCTGCAACTCGTGAAATTGTCAGTGGCTGGCACCATCAGCACATACGGCAAAAGGGACGTCATTTATACTAAATCAATATTTATTCTATGCTGTTTCAAATCAACACAAGGGAGAATTGGGACTAAAAGTAAACGACCGTTCCTGGGCAATCATACCGGGGTCGCGATGGCGCCGGGCCGGAACAAGCGCTACAGATTCCGCAGCGCCGCTTCCAGCGCCGTCTTCTGGGTGGTCCCCTCGTCCTTCATCTTGACGACCCGGGCGGGGCACCCGGCCACCACGGCGTTCTCGGGCACGTCCTCAATGACCACCGCACCTGCGGCTACCACGGCGTTCTTCCCAACGTGGACGCCCTCGATGACCACGGCGTTGGCCCCCACCAGGACGCCGTCCTCCACGATCACCGGCACAGCGCTGGCGGGCTCGATGACCCCCGCCAGGACCGCCCCGGCCCCGATGTGGCAGTTGGCTCCCACGGTAGCCCGGCCTCCCAGGATGGCCCCCATGTCGATCATGGTGCCCTTGCCGATGACCGCGCCGATGTTGATAACGGCCCCCATCATGATGACGGCGTTGTCCCCGATCTCCACCTGCTCCCGGATGATGGCGCCGGGCTCGATGCGGGCGTTGATATTTTTGAGGTCCAACATGGGGATGGCGCTGTTGCGCCGGTCACTCTCAATGACCATATCCTCAATGCTGTCCACGTGGTCGGCCAGAATGGGACCCAGCTCCCGCCAGTCCCCGAAGACCACCTTGCTGGTTCCCTCGCCGAAGACCTGGGCGGAGCCGTAGTCCACGGGCCGGCGCTCCTTGATGTAAACCTTCACCGGCGTCTTCTTTTCCGCAGAGCCGATGTAAGCGATAATTTCCTGTGCGTTCATCATGCTTCCTTCCCTCCAAACAGGATGTCCTGCAATTCATACCGCCCCTTGGGCAGCAGGTACAGCTTTCTGGCGGCGTGGAGCGCCCCGTTGACAAAGATCTGCCGGGAGGACGCCCTGTGGGTGATCTCAAAGACCTCGTCGGGCCCGAAGAAGCTGACGGTGTGGGTTCCCGCCTCGGTGCCGCCCCGGAGGGCGTGGATGCCGATCTCCTTCTTCTCCCGGGGCCCGGTGACGCCGTGGCGTCCATAGACCGGCTTCCGCTTGTGCCGGGGGTCCACCGCGTCCAGAAGGAGCTTGGCGGTGCCGCTGGGGGCGTCGGCTTTCTGGTTGTGGTGGGTCTCGACGATCTCAATGTCGAAATCCTCCAGCGTCCCCGCGACTTCCTCCAGGACCCTGCGGAACACCGCCACCCCCAGGGAGTAATTGGCGGAGTGGATCACCGGAGCGAAGCGCCCCAGATCGTCAAAGACCGCCAGCTCCCCCTCGCTGAGCCCGGTCACGCCGGAGAGCAGGGGCGTCCCGGTGGCCCGCACATAGTGGGCCACGGCGGGCAGGGCGGCGGGAGCGGAGAAATCGATGGCAACGTCCGCCACCCGTCCGATGGTCTCCAGATCCGAGAGGTTGCCGATGTCGATGATGCCCCCCATAGAATCCCCCGCAGCCAGGGCGGTCTGCTCGATCATCCGGCCCATGCGGCCGTGTCCGATGAGAAGGATCTTCACTGGACCAGCCCCGCTTTCTCCAGCAGGGCGCGCAGCTGGGCGGTGTGGGCCTCGGTCATTTCGCACAGAGGCAGGCGGAAGGGCCCCACGTCCTTGCCCATGAGATTCAGGGCGGTCTTCACGGGGATGGGGTTCACCTCCATGAACAGGCCGTTCATCAGATCGAGGTGCTTCACCGCCGCGGCCACCGCCTGTTCCCGGCGGCCCTCCAGATAATCCATGACCATCTCATGGCACTCACGGGGCATAATGTTGGCCCAGACGGAGATCACGCCGCTGCCGCCGATGGACAGCAGGGGCAGAGTGATATCGTCGTTGCCGCACCAGAGGGCGAAGTCCGGCCCCACGCAGTGGGCGATCTTCATGGCGTAGGACATGTCCCCGCTGGCCTCCTTGATGCCGCAGATGTTGGGGTGCTTACTGAGCCGCTCCACGTTCTCCACGGAGATGGAGCACCCCGTGCGGCCGGGCACGTTGTAGAGGATGCAGGGGATCTTCACCGCGTCGGCCACGGTAACGAAATGGCGGTAGATGCCCTCAGCGTTGCCCTTGTTGTAGTAGGGAGTGATGAGCAGCAGCCCGCCGGCCCCCAGGGTCTCGGCCCGGAGGCTCTTCTCCAGCATGGTCTGGGTGGAGTTGGACCCGGTGCCGGCGATAACGGGCACCCGGCCCTGCGCGGCCTCGATGACGCAGCGCAGGACGGCGTCGTCCTCCTCATGGGTCATGGTGGAGCTCTCGCCGGTGGTGCCCAGGGCCAGGATGGCGTCGGTGCCGCTGGCGATGTGCCACTGGGTCAGCTCCTTGAGCTTGTCGAAGTTCACCGAGCCGTCGGCGTGGAAGGGGGTGACCAGGGCCACGATGGAGCCCTTCAGGTTGCGGATGTCCATAAGCAAATTTCCTCCTAGCAGTGTAAAGCGGTTTTTCACTGAGAATCTTTTTCGTTACCATGCGGAAAACGCGGATAAGCAGGGGACTAAAGAGCGAACTTAAAG
Source organism: uncultured Oscillospiraceae bacterium (assembly GCA_910579485.1). Taxonomy (GTDB): domain Bacteria; phylum Bacillota; class Clostridia; order Oscillospirales; family Oscillospiraceae; genus Pelethomonas. The sequence goes on from CAJTVO010000123.1 coordinate 7,747, forward strand.
TTCTTTTTGCTTGCTTTTTCTTCCATAAAAGCAATTTCCGTCGAGGATACGCTTCGTTACCGTGCGGAAAACGCGGATAAGCAGGGGACTGAAGAGCGAACTTAAAGTTCTTTTTGCTTACTTTTTCTTTCAAGAAAAAGTAAGCAAGAAAAAGAAGGCCGACGGATGCGTCCGCCGGCCTTGAGTAGATGGATCGGCGGATAGCACACCTGCGGGGGAAGCCCGCAGACAGTGGCGAAGATATTCTCCCCGTCCCCATCCGTGGCCCATGCCTGGACCACAGATTCGGCGGACTTGCCTCCGCTGCGGTCGTCGCCTGCCGGCTGGCGCAGCTTCATCGCATCCGCGACCTCTATCCTGTTGCCTATTACCATATCATAGATCATCCCGCTTGACAAGGGGAAAGATGTACAAAAACCGCCGGAAATCTCCTTTTTCAGCCTTACGCCTTCCCCAGACGCCTCAGCATAGTCTTTTTCACGGCCCGGAGGATGTTCTCATACCCGGTGCAGCGGCACAGATGCCCGGACAGGAGCTTGCGCAGCTCATCGTCCGAATACTCCTTCCCGCTCTCCAGAATCTCCACGGCGGTCATGATGAATCCCGGCGTGCAGAACCCGCACTGGATGGCGGCCTCGTCCACAAACGCCTGCTGGATATCGCTGAGCTCCCCGCCGGGACCCAGCAGGCCCTCCAGAGTGCGGATGCTCTTCCCGTCCGCCCAGGCGGCCAGGTACAGGCAGGAGTTGAAGCACTCCCCATCGATGAGGACGTTGCAGGCCCCGCACTCGCCCACCTCGCAGCCCTTCTTCACGCTTGTCAGCCGGAAGTCGTTGCGGAGCATGTCCGTCAGGGACGCCCGCACGTCCACCATCTGCTCCACGGCCCGGCCATTGATGGTGCAGCGGATCAATTTGTACTGGATGCTCACGCCAGCTCACCTCCCGCCAGTTTGATGGACTCTACGAGTCCCCGTTTCGCCAGTTCCACGGCGATGTGCTCCCGGAAGGCCTTGCTGGCCCGCCAGCTGTCCCGGGGATGGATGTCCTCCAGCACGGCGGCGGCGAAGGCCCCGGCGGTCTCCTCCGTCAGAGGCTTCCCTTGCGCAGCGGCCTCGGCGTGCTCGCACCGCAGGGGGATGGGCCCCGCCACACCGTAGGCGATACGGGCCCAGGCGATGGTCTTCCTGTCCTCGCTGAGGACTACGTTCACGGAGCATCCCGTAGTAGCGATGTCCATCGCGTTGCGCATGGCGTACTTGATATAGTGCCCAAAGCAGTTTTCATAGCTGGCCTTGGGGATCAGAATGGCGGTCTGAATCTCGTCAGGGTGGATATCCACCTTCCCGGCGGAGATATAGAACTCCTGGATCGGGATACGCCGCGCGCCATTCTCGCCGGTGAGCTCAATGATCGCGTCCCAGGCAAAGAGCGTTGAAGCGGAATCGGCGCTGGTAACGCCGTTGCAGGTATTCCCGCCGATGGTCCCGGCATTGCGGATCTGGGGACCGCCCACCATGTCCACGGCCTCGCCTAGAACGTTAATATATTTCTGGATAATGGGGTCCTTGGTAATATGGCTGAAGCTGGTCAGGGAGCCAATGCGGATGTTCTCCTCTTCATCCACGGACACGCCCCGCATGGCGTCGATGCCATAGATGGAGATCAGCTCCTTCCCGGCCCGTTTGCCCTCCCGCATCTGGACCAGGACGTCGGTACCTCCGGCGAGGATCTGGGCTTCGGGGTGTTCCAGACGGAGTTTTACAGCGTCGGCGACGCTGTGGGCCTCATAGAATGCCTTCATATCATACATTTTGTATCATTCCTCCTTCTTGCCGCCGCTGCGCGGCGGCGGGGGCTTGTTTCTCATCGATAGCCCGGGACCTGCGCGGCCCCGGACTCCGCGCCTACTTTTGCCGCGCGGCAAAAGTAGGCAAAAACGCGCTTAGACCTACGGTCTAAGAACCCCTTGACGGGCAGGCGCG
>CAJTVO010000124.1 GCA_910579485.1 uncultured Oscillospiraceae bacterium
ATCACCCCCGTAATTCAGGAAGGTTCTTAGGAAACGCAGTTTCCTGAGCGCGTTTTTGCCTACTTTTGCCGCGTGGCAAAAGTAGGCGAGGAGTCCGGGGGCGAGAAGCCCCCGGGTTAAAGGGCAGAACCCGCTTAATGAACTGCAACACTTTTACGAATAGAAGGAGAAAAATAATGGCAACACTGACCGTCAGCGCCCTTGACGAAAAGCGCGTCAAGGCAATGGGATTCCTCTCCAATAAAGGAACAGACAACTTCTCCGGAAGGATCATCACCGTCAACGGAAAAATAACCGCCGCTCAGCAAAAATGTATCGCCGAGGCGGCGGAAAAGTTCGGCAACGGCATCATCACCTTTACTACCCGCCTGACCATTGAGGTCCAAGGCATCCCCTACGACAAGATCGAGGACTTCCAGGCCTATATCGCCAAGGAAGGACTGGTCACCGGCGGCACCGGGTCCGTGGTCCGTCCGGTGGTGGCCTGCAAGGGCACTACCTGCCAGTACGGCCTGCTGGACTCCTTCGCCATCAGCGAGGAGATCCACCACCGCTTCTATGAGGGCTATCGGGGCGTGAAGCTGCCCCACAAGTTCAAGATCGCCGTGGGCGGCTGCCCCAACAACTGCGTCAAGCCTGACCTCAACGACCTGGGCATCATCGGCCAGCGCATCCCCGGGCTGGACCCCGACGAGTGCAACGGCTGCAAAAAGTGCGGCGTAGTCCAGACCTGCCCCATGGGCGCGGCCAAGGTGGTGGACGGCGTGCTGGAGATTGACAAGAACGTCTGCAACAACTGCGGACGCTGCATCGGCACCTGCCACTTCGACGCCCTGGACGAGGGGACCTATGGGTACAAGATCTACATCGGGGGCCGCTGGGGCAAGAAGGTTGCTCAGGGCCGGGCTCTCAGCAAGATCTTTACCGACAAGGAGGAAGCGTTGGCGGTCATCGAGAAGGCCATCCTGCTTTTCCGGGAGCAGGGCAAGACCGGGGAGCGCTTCGCCAAAACCATCGAGCGCCTGGGCTTCGAAAACGTGGAGGCCCAGCTGCTGGGCAATGAGCTGCTGGAGCGCAAGCAGCAGATCCTGGATGCCGAGCTCCACGTGAGCGGCGGCGCTGCCTGTTGATTTGATTCGTTTATTCGCGGGACGTGACGGCTGATATGGCCGGAAAGGAGTACGATATGTCCGCTTCTAAGGTTTATTTTACGGATTTCCATACCCAGGCCTATGGAGACGGCCTGCCCACCAAGCTGAAAAAACTGCTGCGCAAGGCCGGTATCGGCCAGCTGGACATGGAGGGAAAATTTGTCGCCATCAAGATGCACTTCGGCGAGCTGGGCAACGTCAGCTTCCTCCGCCCCAACTACGCCCGGGCGGTGGTGGACGTGGTCAAGGAGCTGGGAGGCAAACCCTTCCTCACCGACTGCAACACCATGTACCCCGGCAGCCGGAAGAACGCCCTGGAGCACCTGGAGTGCGCGTGGCAGAACGGCTTTACCCCCCTCACGGTGGGATGCCCCCTCATGATCGGGGATGGATTGAAGGGCACCGACGACGTGCTGGTGCCCGTCCAGGGCGGTGAGTACGTGAAGGAGGCCAAGATCGGCCGGGCCATCATGGACGCGGACGTGTTCATCAGCCTTACCCACTTCAAGGGCCACGAGATGACCGGCTTCGGCGGGGCTATCAAGAACATCGGTATGGGATGCGGCTCCCGGGCCGGTAAGTGCGAGCAGCACAACAACGGCCAGCCCCAGATCGATCCCGAGCTCTGCCGGGGCTGCAGGCGCTGCCAGCGGGAGTGTGCCAACGAGGGCCTGGTCTTTGACGAGGCCGCCCGGAAGATGACCGTGGACCTGGACCACTGCGTGGGCTGCGGCCGCTGCCTGGGGTCCTGCAACTTCGACGCCATCTCCTTCGCCTCCTCCAATGCGGTGAAGGTCCTCAACTGCCGCATGGCGGAGTACACCAAGGCCGTGGTGGACGGGAGGCCCCAGTTCCATATCTCCCTGGTGGTGGACGTGTCCCCCAACTGCGACTGCCACGGGGAGAACGACGTGCCCATCCTGCCCAATTTGGGCATGTTCGCCTCCTTCGACGCGCTGGCGCTGGATCAGGCCTGTGTGGACGCCTGCCTGGCGGCGGCGCCTATGCCGGGAAGCCAGCTGGCAAAAAATCTGGCCTCTCCGGATTTCCACGATCACCACGACCACTTTACCAACTCCACCCCGGAGTCCGAGTGGCGCTCCTGCCTGGAGCACGCCGAGAAGATCGGTGTGGGCAGCAGGGAGTATGAGCTGATCGAGCTCTGATCAAAGCTGAGGCCGCCTGCGGGAGATTTTCCCGCAGGCGGCTTTGCCGGCGCAAAAAAGTTGGTTTTTGGAGAAATTAGTGCTTGACAACCGGGGGAAAGGCTGGTATAGTAGGTAAGACAACAAAGAAGGCAGGGTGCATCCGCCTCACCTCCAGCAACGCGAAGAGGTCTATACGGCAGACGGCGTCCCGGAGAGGGGCGCGTGTGTTCGTGCGGGTGCGGTGCATCCGCGCTTTTGTTTTGTGTGCTATGCGGCAAAATGTTTAAGGAGGTGCTTCGGCTATTAGCATTGTTATGCATCAACTGAATGAGGACATTCGGGACAAGGAGCTGCGCTTGATCGGAAGCGATGGTGAGCAGCTGGGGATCATGTCTGCGGATGAGGCGCTGCGCATTGCCGACGAGAAGGGCATGGATCTGGTGAAGATATCACCCCAGGCCAAGCCGCCGGTGTGCAAGCTGATGGACTACGGAAAGTTCCGGTTTGAGCAGGGCAAGCGGGAAAAAGAAGCCCGGAAGAACCAGCACGTGGTCGAGATCAAGGAGATCCGCATGTCCCCGGGCATCGACGTGGGCGACTTCAACGTGAAGCTGAAGAACGCCCAGAAGTTCCTGACCGAGGGCAACCGGGTGAAGGTGTCCGTCCGCTTCCGCGGGCGGGAGATGGCCCATACCGACATCGGCCGGAAGCTCCTGGATAAGTTTGCAGAGCAGTGTGCCGAGGTCGCCAGCCTTGACAAGGGCGCCAAGCTGGAGGGCCGGAACATGTCCATGTTCCTCTCCCCTAAGAAATAAGTTTACGATCGCAACAAGGATTACGGAAGGAGTCAATCAATTATGCCGAAACTGAAGAGCCATAGCGGTGCCAAGAAGAGATTTAATCTGACCAAGACCGGCAAGGTCAAGCGGGCCAAGGCCTTTAAGAGCCACATCCTCACCAAGAAGGATACCAAGCGTACCCGTCGTCTGCGCGCTGGCGGCTATGCCGACGTGACCAACGAATCCGCCATCCGCAAGATGATCCCTTACAAGTAAGAATATACGATACGCTTTAGAATAGGAGGCTTTTACAATGGCAAGAGTTAAGGGCGCGATGATGACCCGCAAGAGAAGGAATAAGATCCTGAAGATGGCCAAGGGCTACTGGGGCGCCAAGAGCAAGCATTTCAAGATGGCCAACCAGCAGGTGATGAAGTCCCTGACCTACGCATATACCGGACGCCGCCTGAAGAAGCGGGATTTCCGCCGCTTGTGGATCACCCGTATCAGCGCCGCCTGCAAGATGAACGGCATGAACTATTCCACCTTCATGCACGGTCTGAAGACCGCCGGCGTGGCCATCGACCGCAAGATGCTGGCCGAGCTGGCCGTCAACAACGAGGCCGCTTTCAAGCAGCTGGTGGAGATGGCCAAGAAGGCCGCTTAAATAACCGCGCGTAAGAAGCCCCGGTATCCCCACAGGGATAACGGGGCTTTTTTCATCTTTTCAGGACGGCGTGGGATCGGCCTTGGAAGGCTCCGCCGCCGTCAGGGTCCCCACGCAGCGGTTGATGGGCAGGCCCTGCTCGTAGAATTTCGCCTCGTAGTCGGTCATGACCCCCTGGGGGCCGGACTCGTGGAGGTTCCGGGTGACTTCGCTGAGGGCGTATCCCGCCTCCGGGAACTCCAAAACGGAGAACTCGAAGAGGGGCTGGTTGTCCGTCTTGAAATGGACCTGGCCGCCGGGCTTCAGCACCTTCCGGTACAGCTCCAGGAAGCCCCGGTGGGTCAGCCGCCGCTTGGCCTGCCCCTTGGGAGGCCAGGGGTCGCAGAAGTTGATGTAGATCAGGGCAACCTCCTCCGGCGCGAAGTAGTCCGGCAGCAGCGCCGCGTCGCCTACCACGAAGAACACGTTTTTCAGCTCCAGGGCCATGGCCCGCTCCATGGCGACCACCAGGGCGTCGGGGACCTTTTCGATGGCGATGAAGAGGACGTCCGGATTCTGCCGGGCGGTCTCCGCGGTGAATCGGCCCTTGCCGCAGCCCAGCTCCACCCGCAGCTCCGCGGCCTGGGGCATCAGGGCCTCCCGCCAGCGGCCCCGCAGGGCGAAGCCGTCCTTCACCTGGCAGGCCGCGCACTTTTCCATTCGAGGAATGAGATTTTTCTTTTTCCGCATCCGCATGGGATATACCTCCGGAATGATTTGTGGTCTGATTGTACCATGAAACGGGGAAAAGTACAAGAGCGGGGAAGTGCGATATAAAAACGGGATGCCGGGATACCGGTTGATTTTTGTGCATTCCGCCGTTGCACGACCTTGTGCAACTTCTCCTCCGTTACACAGTACTGTGTAACGGTTTTCAGCCGTTCCAAAACAAACAAAAAGGAGGACATTGTATGAACTACACAGAAAGGTATCATCTGCCCCAGTGGGAGGAGACGGACCGGATCATGCGCACGGACTTCAATCAGATGTGCGCGGACATGGAGGCCGGGATCATGGACGCGCGGGGCAGGGCGGAACGGGGGGACGAGGCCGTGAAAGCCTTGACCGCCAAGGCGCAGACCGATGCTAACAATGCCCAGATCACCGCCAACACCGCGCTCAGTAAGGCCAACGCCGCCTATTCCCCTTCCCAGCAGCCCTATGTGATCGGGGTATATCAGGGAGACAGCGACAGCCTCACGGTCACGCTGGGATTCCGGCCGAGATTCCTGCTCATTTCCGGACAATATGCTGTGAAGAGCTATAACGTCACCTATCCCACAGGTTTTGTTTTAGTGGGCAGCGGAGCTGAGGCCGAGGGCGTGACACTCCTGAACGATGGCTTTATGGTATACAATACGCGCTATGACAGCGGCTCTTGTCCGCCGCACCTTAACACTCCAAACAAAAAATACGCCTATATCGCATTCCGCTGAGAATGAAAAAGCCCCCCGGGACCTAGGTCCCGGGGGGCCAGTTCAATTACTTGAACTTACTGCTAAGGGTCGATCAGGTCTTGTCAGCGATGGTCAGACCAACGCCAGCAGTGATGTTGGGGATGGTGACGGTGACAGACAGATTGCCGGCCGCAGGGGTAATTGTAGAAGTGGGAGACCAAGCAGCAGTTTCAGTCACAGTCATAACGCCATTACCGGTAATAACTAGGACGTCGCCGGGCTTCACGCTGACCTTGTCGCCACTGGTAATCGTTATCTGAGCGCCGCCGTTCAGGCTGTAGGCCAAACCGCCGCCAGTATAACCAGTGGAAGTGAAGGTCACTTCCTGAGACGCGGTGGAGATGGCCGTTACCGCAATCGTGGTAGTCTTGTTAGCCACAACAGCCGCAGCAGGCAGGGTCACGGTCCACACGCCAGTAGCATCATCCACCTCGACATCGGTAATCTCCTCAGCGGGAGTACCAGAGATCTGATAGCTCACACTATCGATCTTGGTGTTTGCCGCGGGGGTGACGGTGAAGGTCACGGTAGCATCGCCGAGGACATCGCCGCCAGTAGGAGTAAGTCCGGTGGGAGCAGTGAAGGCTACGGTAGCGCCGCCGTTCACAACGGCAATGTTAGCGACCTCGCCCTTCACTTCGGCGATTTTGACGACCGTTGTGCCAGTGATCTTGCCTGCGATGGTCCAGTTGTCGCCATTGCGGCTGACATTGGCGGTGCCGTTGGTCACGGTCGCGGTATAGGTATACAGCGGATTGCCAGCGAAGGTGATTTTGTACTCGGCATCGGCGTACTTTGCATCAGCGGTTATCGCACTATCGAGGGTGATAGTACCGGTTGCATCGGCAGTACCGTCATTGGGGGTGATGGTGTAGTTGATCGCCGCCACGCCGGTCAGTGCATCACTGGCGTTCTTACCGGTCGTGCCGTTCTCAGCCTCCAGAGAATAGGTTCCGGCAACGTAGGTCAGGTTGATCACACCATCAGCAGTGGGACGGTCCACAGCGACCTGGGTGGCAGGAGTGGTACTGTTGGGGCTGACAGGAGTTGTGGTCAGAGTCGCGCCGGTGGGCGTAGTACCGTCGTCAGCCACAGCGCTGATAACGTAACCCTGGACCGCGAAGGGAGCGGCCGTCAGGTCAATGGTCTTCAGGCCATTGGCGGAGATCACATATTCCTGCTCAACGTTGGTTGTACCGGCGGTGCCCTTCAGGGTCACGGTGTACTTATCAACGGTGGGCGTAACGACGATCTCGACGGTGATGTCCTTGGTGATATTGTTCAGATACCATTTGCCATCGCCTTCCATGTAGCAGTCGGCAGCCTTGCCATCGCCCTTGTCGTTGAGGGTGGTGACGGTCATGGAGGTCACATCGTAGCCGTCAATGTCAGCCTCGACCTCAACGCGATCCTTGGACTGGCTCTTCAGCCGGTCAACAGGAGTGATGCTGTCGGTAGGATCAAGCGTCACGTCGTTGCCGTCCTCGTCCACCACCTCGTAGGTGATGTTCCAAACGGCGGTGGTGGAAGCAACCTGCTCATTCCAGATGAGGCGCCACAGAGCGCCGCGAGGCGTCGCGCTCGCACCAATATTGAGGCCGGAGCCAATGGGATCAGGGTTCCAGTTGTTGGCAGCGTTGGGAGTGCCGTGGTAGCCCAGGAACTCGGCGGTGTTCCAGTAGATATCGTTGTCATAGCGGCTGCTGGGATCCTCACCATGGCTCAGGTCCACGATGAAGGCCGCATCGCTGACAGCGGTACCCTTGGCGGAACCGACCCACATCACACGGTCGCCCTTCTGGACCTCGCTCCAGCTAGTCTCGCTGTACTGCAGGGGCTCGGCCTCGTTGTAGAAGTTGCCGCTGGTGGGCAGAGCGTCGCTGGTGATGCTGTAAATGTTGCTGTTGAGCTTGATGGAAGCGTCAGTGACCCAGGACTCGTTCGCGTCCTTGATGCCGTCGCCATTGATGTCATGGAACCGGCCGTACAGGTTCACATCGATGTAGGCACCGCCGTTGGCGATATACACCTCGCGGGTGATAACGCCGGCGTAGATGCCGCTGTCGCTGAAGTTCTCGGTAATGGCGTTGATCCTGCGGGCGGACATGTTGCCGTCCTCGCCGATCTCGGTGTTGTACAGGTCATAGAAGCCCCAGCCAACAAAGCCGTTGAGCCAGTTGTCCGCATCCTCGGGCACCACGTCGATCATGGGATCCTCGGACTTGTTGTTCAGGGTATTGAGCAGGTAGACCTGGCCGGTGGTGCGGCTGTGATCATAATAGACCAGGGAGATGTTGCTCTTGGCGTCATCGTTCCAGTTCTCGACCTCGTAGACGATAACGTCGGCGACCCAGTAGGGCATATCGGAGTTATCGGAAGAAGTATCGCGGGCCACGGCGTAGGCGGCGCGGATGTTGTTCTTCTCATTGGTCAGGCCGGGGAAGTTGGCGTAGTCCTTGACATAGTACACGCCGCCGTTGTAGGCGATGTAGTACTCGGTGTCGTGGACAGCGTTGACGTAGTGGTTGTTCGCGTTGGCGTCATTGGCGTCGATAGCGTAGCGCACGGACTTGGCGTCGATATCACCAGTGGACAGCTGGATGTAGTCCACGGCGTACCGGCCAGTCGGACGGCCATCACGATCCACACCAAACTGAGCGGCGCCCCGGATGGATGCCTCGTCCCCATCAACGTTGACGACAGCCACGTTGGTGTAGCTGATTTCGGGAGCAAGGGCGGTGCCGTAGTTGAACTCGGTGCTGCCGTTCAGACCGGCGGCCAAGAACTCGCGGACCAGCTGCTGATTCTTGGTCCACAGGCCGGGCACAAGCTCATCGTCCAGAGCAGGCAGCTCACGGTCGATGCCAGTGGTGCCGAGATGGGCAATGGCGGGCTGCAGCCAGTTCTCATAAGCAGCCGTGATGACGCGGTTGCTGATACCCGTCCAGTAGTTGAGAGCAACGAAGGGATTGTCCTTGACGTTGGTCAGCGTATACTCGTTGGTCTCAGCCTCGCCGTCCTCGTTGGGCATGGTCAGCTCAACGGTCATGGGCCAGTTCTGCTGGAGGTTGCCGTTCTGGTGGTTGGTGTAGTACAGCTCGGTGACCAGCGCGTACTTGGTGCCGCCGGGCAGCTCGTAGGCGCGTACATAGCCGAAATGATCGAGGTGCATGAGGTACTCGGTCTTCTCGTCCATGGCGGTCAGGTTCTGCTGCATGGGGGTGCTGTTCCCAATGAAAGACTGACCGTAGGTCTCGCCATCGGCGGTGGTGATCTCATCGGTCTTGAAGACGTACTTCTCGACCGTCTTGGTGACGTTGTCAGCCTTGCTCACCAGGTACTGATCATCGATGTAAGCTGCGAGGACCACGGTGCCGATTTCGACGTCGCGCTCAATGCGATCGGTGCCGTCCATATAAATGGTGGGCGCCTTGTCCTCGAAGCGGTCGTCGTCGTCATCAAAGGAATAGTACTGCATGACAGCATCGCCGGCTTTGTTCTTATAGGTGGAGACGACTTCATCCAGCCAGTACCAAGTGTAGAAGACGTAATCGGCAACGCCGTCGCCATCGTTGTCGATGACCTTCAGCCAATCGCCGTTCTCGCTGCCGTTGATGTCGCTGATGTCGATGGGCTTGAGGTACGTGTCAACAAACTCAGCCCAGCTCATGCCGCCCTCGGACTTGGAGTCGGACAGGTCCTTCAAGGAGGAGGTACCGGCATAGACTTCGCCGTTCACGAAGTTGAGGCTGCCGGTAGTATTCTCATCCTGACGGTCAGCGGTGTAGAAGATACTCTGCATGATGTCGATGTCGGCCTGGGGGATCGCCGTTCTGGGCTGGAAGGTACGGACATATTCGCCGTCCTCGATCCGAATGCTCCCGACGATGTCTTCGCCGGCAGCCAGGTCAGCCAGCAGCTTGGTCAGATAAGTCGCAGCGCTGCCGGTAGGATTCAGGTCCGCAATCTTCACGCGGTAGCGGATCACCCACTCGGACTGATTCGCGTACTGGCCTTCAAAGTTGATGAAGTACTCGGTATCGCCGTTCTTCCGCATACCGGTCTCCTTCTCGAACTTGGCGCTGCTGGAGATGTCGGTGCCCTTGCCGTTCTCGGGCTCCCAGACGTTGTTGCCAGTGTTCTCGATGGTCAGGACTCTGGATTTGGCGATATAGGCGGCGAAGTTCTCACCAATGTCGGTGATCTTGGTGCCCAGATCCAGTGCGTAGTCCTTATCGGCGGTACGCAGAGTGGTCTTGCCCTCGGCCAGGACGCTCTCGCCATCATCCAGGTTGGCCCACTCGTTGGCGACCAGGATGCCCTCAATCTCCTCCAGGCCCAGCTCGCGCTTGCCCAGGGTGACGCCGGACTTGGTGTAGCCATCGGGAGTCAGGGCGCTGTACTCGACAGTCTCGGTCAGCAGGCCGCGGAACAGGATCTCGGCGACCATCTGACGGGGAGCGGGAG
>CAJTVO010000125.1 GCA_910579485.1 uncultured Oscillospiraceae bacterium
ACGTCAAATGACAGGTAGACAAATATCCGGGAAAACCTATTTTACCGACCAGCGAATTGTGTTTTTGGCCTCTGGCCTGATTGGGACAGCAAGTGCCAGTTGGGAAATTGAGATGAAAGATATTCGGTCGGTTGAAACTTGCATGACACCGCCCTGCTTTCCCTTTGGTATTTTAATCACAATGAAAGATGGTAGTAAATACAAGCTCGGCATGATGAAGCGCAACAAATATGTTGACTGGATTTCACAACACATATCCTAAGTACAATTTACATGGCAAACAGCCGCCAGCGGATGGCATATAAGAAAACCGTTGGATGGCGGCTGGCTATTGACGCGCCCCAAACAAAAGCGAACACCAGACGGCGGTTTTGAAACAACGGATTTCAAGACCGCCGTTTTCTTATGATCGACGCGGCGGCAATAGGGCAAAAGTATTTGCAATTCCCCGCAATGTCTGATAAGATAGGTGACAATACATTGGCCGACGCGCCAACAGGAGGAAAACGACATGATCTACAAGCAGTTTCAGGACATCCGGCTGTCCGCCCTGGGCCTGGGCGCCATGCGCCTGCCGGTGCTGGAGGGGAAGGACGCTCAGATCGACGAGCCCGCCGCCCAGGAGATGGTGGACTACGCCATGGAGCACGGCGTCAACTACTACGATACCGCCTGGGGCTACCACAGCGGCCAGTCCGAGCTGGCCCTGGGCCGGGCCCTGGCCAGGTACCCCCGGGAGAGCTTTTATCTGGCCACCAAGTTCCCGGGCTACGACCTGAACAACATGGGCAAGGTGCAGGAGATCTTCGAGGCCCAGCTGAAAAAGTGCCAGGTGGACTATTTCGACTTCTACCTCTTCCACAATGTCTGCGAAATGAACATCGATGCCTACCTGGATCCCCAGTACGGCATCGACGCTTACCTTACCGCCCAGAAAGCCAACGGCTGCATCCGGCACCTGGGCTTCTCCGCCCACGGCAGTGTGCCGGTGATACGCCGCTTCCTGGAGGCCTACGGGGACCATATTGAGTTCTGCCAGCTCCAGATCAACTATCTGGACTGGACCTTCCAGGACGCCAGGGCCAAGGTGGAGCTGCTGAAGGAGTACAACATCCCCGTCTGGGTCATGGAGCCCCTCCGGGGCGGACGTCTCGCCAAGCTGGGCGAGAGCCACACCCGGCGCCTGAACGCCCTGCGCCCCGACGAGGCCACTCCCGCCTGGGCCTTCCGGTTCCTCCAGACCATCCCCGAGGTGACTATGATCCTCTCCGGCATGTCCAACATGGCCCAGCTCCAGGACAACGTACATACCTTCGAGACCGAGAAGCCCCTGACAGAGGGCGAGCTGTCCGAACTGATGGAGATCGCCGACGAGATCCTGGGCAGGAAGGCCCTGCCCTGTACCGCCTGCCGCTACTGTACGGACCACTGCCCCCAGGGCCTTGACATCCCCGGGCTTATCGGACTTTACAACGAACACAACTTCACCGAGGGCGGCTTTATCGCCCCCATGGCCCTGGCGGCCTGTCCGGAGGAAAAGAAGCCCTCCGCCTGCGTCGGCTGCCGCAGCTGCGAGGCGGTGTGCCCCCAGCAGATCAGGATCTCCGAAGTCATGAAGGATTTTACGGAGAAGCTGAAGGGCTGATCCCGGACCAGCAGAAAAACGTCCGCGCCGGTTTTTATCCGGCGCGGACGCTTATTAATGCACCTCGTTAAAATAGGTGTGGACATAGCACTCCACATTCAGCAGAGACACCACCACATCCGGCTGGATCTCCGCCAGCTTCTCCCTGACGCTGCCGTCATAATACCGCGCGTCCAGCAGATGCAGCTCTCCCGCCGCCATGGACAGATAGGGACCCGGCGCTCCCGCGAAGGACTCCCGCAGCACCGCCACCACCGGCCCGTCCGGTGCGTCCAGATTTTCTACCTTCAAATAACCGCAGTCCCCCCGGAGCAGAGCGCCGTAGCTGCTGCCCTCATAGAAATTCTCCGGCGTGATGGCCTCCTCATCGTAAAGCACCTCGAATCCGCCGGTGATCTCCGCCCCGTACCGGGTCATGGTCACATGCACCGGCTCCAGCGGGACCGGCAGCACGAAGTCCTCCGGCTGGACGGCGCCAAGACTGGCCTTCCGTCCCAGAGAGCCCAGGAACACATCCTCCCATACCCTCTGCGTGAACTTCTCCTCCGCCAGCCGACCGCTGTCCATCCCCAGGCCGTACCGCCCGTTCAGCTCTTCCGCCATCACCCGCGCGGCCCACAGTCCGGCAGGCGCAGTCCAGTGGTGGTCTGTGATGTAGAAGCAGCCATAGTGGTCCAGTCCGTCTTCATGCAGGCTCTGGCGCAGATCCAGCACATCCACCCCGGCCTCCCGCAGCTTGCTGTGGAGCATGGTGGTCTGCTCGTTAAAGTTGTCCATCTCCTCCACCGGCAGCTGCGGGTCCTCCTGACAGAGCTTGCAGGGGGCCTGGATGTACAAATAGGGTACTCCCAGCTCCTCCTCCACAAAGTCCCGGAAGGCGATGACCCCCTTCTCCGGCGACACCTTTTCGTAGTCCACGACCGCCACCTGGGCCAGATACCCGTTGTTCAGCCGCACCATCTCCGTGCCCTCGAAGATCCATTTCCCCATCGCGCGGTTCATGGCGGCGTTGGCTTCCTTCAGCTTCACCCGCCCCGGCAGCTCATCGGTACACAGGATCTCGCAGGTGTCCTGAAACCAGTCCACCACGCTGAGCCAGGTCACCCCCTCCTCTCCGGGATGATAGAGGTAGATGTCCACGGTCCTGTCCCCCAGCAGCCGCCGGACGCCGCCGCTGAGGGCCATGGCCAGACACACCGCCAGCACCGCGATAAAGGCGGCGGCGGTGACATGTTCCGGCTTTCTTTTCATACCGCCGCCTCCTTAAAAGTTGAAGTAGATAAAGGGGTTATATGTACTGCTCGCCACATAGGTCAGCACCAGCAGCAGCAAAGCGATCTCTCCGCCGCAGGCCAGCCAGCCCCTGACCCGTTCCGGGATCCGCTCCCATGCCCGTTCCACCGGCAGGCAGCACACCACGGCAATTCCCAGGTAAGCCTTCAGGTTCCCGAAGTAGTACAGGAAATCATCGCAGTTCCCCCGCCCTCCGGTGAACATGGCGGAAAAGTACCGCCCCGCGTGTCCCAGATTATCCGCCCGGAAAACCACCCACAGCAGCAGGACCCACAGCAGCGTCCAGGGCCTTGACCAGATTCCCAGCCGCCGGTCCAGCTGCCCGTATTTCTCCGCCATCAGCAGCAGGAAGTACCCCAGCCCCCACAGAAGAAACGTCCAGTTGGCCCCGTGCCAGATGCCGGTAAGCATCCACACGGCAAAGAGGTTGCACAGGTGCCTTCTGTGAGAGACCCGGTTGCCTCCCAGCGGGATATACACGTAATCCCGGAACCAGGAGGACAGGGAGATATGCCACCGCCGCCAGAAATCGGTGACAGAGGAAGCGCGATAGGGCTTGTCGAAGTTCTCCAGGAAGTGAAAGCCGAACATCCGCCCCATGCCGATGGCCATGTCGCTGTACCCGGAAAAATCAAAATAGATCTGCAGGGCATAGGACACAGCCCCCAGCCAGGCCATAGGCGCCGAAAGGCTTTCGGACCGGAAAGCGGCGTCCGCGGCGATCGCCAGGGTGTTGGCCAGAATGGCCTTTTTCCCCAGCCCCACGATGAACCGTGGCACGCCGCCGGAGAAGTCCGCCCAGCACTCTCTCCGGTGATGGATCTCCCGGGCCACGGTCTCATAGCGGACGATGGGCCCCGCGATAAGCTGGGGGAAAAACGCGATATAGAGCCCCACATCCAGAATGTTCTTCTGTGCGGGCGATCTCCCCCGGTAGACGTCGATAACATAGCTCAGTGCCTGAAAGGTGTAGAAAGAGATGCCGACAGGCAGGCTGATGTCCACCTCCGGCACAGGCAGCCCCAACAGTCCCAGATTCTCGCACAGGAACCCCAGGTACTTGAAGACGAACAGCACCGCCAGGTTCCCCGCTGCCGCCGCTGCCAGCGCGGCCCTGGGATGCCGCCGTCCTGGCTCCGCCCACCGCCCCAAAAGCCAGTTGAAGGCGATGGAGCCCAGCAGGAGCAGTACCCGCACCGGCTCCCCCCAGGCGTAGAAGAAGAGGGACACCAGTACCAGCAGTACGTTTCTTGCCCGCCGCCCCCGGAACAGGGGACTGTAATAGAGGAGCAGCGTCCCCGGCAGGAAGAGGAATATGAATTCGGCGGAGGAAAAGATCATTGTAAGGCCCCCAGTCAGCTTGCGCTTCTGTTATTTTTCTTTCTCAGCTTCAGTCCAACGCCCCGGACCTCCGCCGCCTGCCGGATCAGGCCTTTTGCCTCACTCGTCTAATTTAAGGACCGCCATGAATGCCTCCGTCGGCAGCTGGACCGTCCCCAGATTCCGCATCTTCTTCTTGCCCTCTTTCTGCTTCTCCAGCAGTTTCTTCTTCCGGGTGATGTCGCCGCCGTAGCACTTGGCCAGCACGTCCTTGCGCATGGCCTTCACCGTCTCCCGGGCGATGATCCGCCCGCCGATGGCGGCCTGGATGGGCACCTCAAAGAGCTGGCGGGGGATGTTCTCCTTCAGCTTTTCGCACAGCCGCCGGGCCCGGGGATACGCCTTGTCCCGGTGGGCAATGAAGCTCAGCGCGTCCACCTGATCCCCGTTGAGCAGCAGGTCCACCTTCACCAGGTCGCTCTCCCGGTAGTCGGACAGCTCGTAATCCAGGGAGGCATACCCCTTGGTGTGGGCCTTCAGCGTATCAAAGAAATCATAAATGATCTCATTCAAAGGCATCTGATAGTGCAGCTCCACCAGATGGGTGTCCAGATACTGCATATCCTTGAACTCGCCCCGCCGGTCCTGGCACAGGGGCATGATGTTCCCCACGTACTCGTTGGGGGAGATGATGGACACCTTCACATAGGGCTCCTCCGCCATGGCGATGACGGCGGGGTCCGGGTAGTTGTGGGGGTTGTCCACGTTCACCACCGTCCCGTCGGTCTTGGTGACCTTGTAAATAACGGAGGGCAGGGTCGTGATAAGGTCCAGATCGAACTCCCGCTCCAGCCGCTCCTGGATGACCTCCATGTGGAGCATCCCCAGGAAGCCGCACCGGAACCCGAATCCCAGGGCCACGGAGCTCTCCGGCTCGAAGGTCAGGGAGGCGTCGTTGAGCTGGAGCTTCTCCAGCGCGTCCCGGAGATCGGGGTACTTGCTCCCGTCCTCGGTATACACGCCGCAGTACACCATGGACTGCGCCTTCCGGTATCCCGGCAGAGGCTCCCCGGCGGGATTCTCCGCCCCGGTGATGGTGTCGCCCACCTCGGTGTGCTGTACGTTCTTGATGGAGGCGGTGAGATACCCCACCTGTCCCGCCTGGAGCCGGTCGCAGGGCTCATAGCCCAGAGGCCGCAGCAGCCCGCACTCCAGCACCTGATACTGGACGTTGGAGGCCATCATCCGGATGGACATCCCCTTTTTCAGCGTCCCGTCCATGATCCGGAAGTAGACGATGACTCCTTTGTAGGCATCATAATAGCTGTCGAAGATCAGCGCCCGCAGCGGCGCGGCGGGGTCCCCTGCGGGGGCGGGGATGTTCTGCACCACGTCCTCCAGCACGGAGGGGATGTTGACCCCCGCCTTGGCGGAGATCTCCGGCGCGTCCAGGGCGGGGATGCCGATGATGTCCTCGATCTCATGCTTCACGCGCATGGGGTCCGCGGCGGGCAGGTCGATCTTGTTGATGACCGGCCGGATCTCCAGATCGTTGTCCAGGGCCAGATAGGTGTTGGCCAGCGTCTGAGCCTCGATGCCCTGGCTGGCGTCCACCACCAGCACGGCTCCCTCGCAGGCCGCCAGGGACCGGCTGACCTCGTAGTTGAAGTCCACATGGCCCGGCGTGTCGATAAGGTTCAGGGTGTAGGTCTCCCCGTCCTGGGCCTCATAGCTGAGGGTGACGGCCCGGGCCTTGATGGTGATGCCCCGCTCCCGCTCCAGGTCCATGTTGTCCAGCAGCTGGCTCTCCATCTCCCGCTCGGAGACGGCGCCGCAGGCCTCCAGCAGCCGGTCCGCCAGGGTGGACTTGCCGTGGTCGATGTGGGCGATGATGGAAAAATTCCTGATTTTGCTCTGATCCATATGCGATCACCTCGTTTCTCCGCCGCCTTGTACCGGCAGAGTAGTTTCCTGTAATTTTCTGACCCGCTCGTCCGAGGCGTGGAACACCTGGGCCATGGACTGGGAGAATCCCTGGTAATCCTCCGCCAGGGATTGCGCGTCCATGGCGGGGAATTCCCCTCGGTAGGCCGCCAGGGCCTTGCCGTACTGGATGCGCGCCAGGGTCATGTCCGCCGCCAGGGCTCCCATGTCAAAGCTGGCCGCGTCGGTGGAGAAGTACCCCTCGTTTCCTCCGGCGGCCCGGTAGAGCAGCCGGAAGAGCTGGTACAGCGCCCCGCCCATATAGGCCCCGGCCTGGGACACCGCGTCCCTGCTGCCCACCTTGCCCAGCAGGTCGAAGAGCACGCTGGCGGTGTTGACGATCAATTTTTTCTGGAGCTTGGCCATGACGCCGCCCTTCAGGTCCTCTCGGGCCTCGCTGGCGTCGGCCAGCTCCCCGGCCTCGATAAAGGCTCCGTCCCTGCTGAGGCTCCGCCCCAGGAGATAGTCCGCGGACACGTGGTAGTAGTCGCAGGCCTTGACCACGAAGGCCAGCCCCGGCTCCCGGATGCCGTTCTCATAGTGGCTGAGCAGGGCCTGGCTGACGCCCAGGGCCGCCGCCGCCTTTCTCTGGCTGATGCCCTTCTCCTGCCGGAGGAGGGCCAATACCCGCGCGAAATCAGCGTTCATATCTTTCTGTCATCCTTCTCTGTCGTTCTCTCATCCTCCCGCGCCCCGCTCCCGGGCCGCAATACGAGGAGTTATAGTATAACATCCGATATACGGCTTGTAAAGATGCTGACGGAAATTTTTCTCTGCCGCCGCTGCGCGGCGGCACGGCAGCCGTTTCGTACCGATACCCCGGGGCTTGCGCAGCCCCGGACCCTGCGGTTACTTTTGCCGCGCGGCAAAAGTAACCAAAAACGCGCCAAAACCTACGGTTCTGGACTCCCTCCTCGGACCCTCCTGACGGCAAGGGACCTCGGCGAGGGGGTTGCGATAGTTCGGTGGTGGTGAAGAGTTGCGGTGCCACGTGAACCAGCGGTCCTACGGGCATCTAATCTAGTGGACTGGTAATTGACCAACTCCGGCTGACGCCCTTTCAAAGGGATAGAGACATCTACGGGGTTTTGGTCTAACGGAACGTCTTTCCCCCAAGCACCCTCCGCAGGGACCTTCGTGCCGCGTGCCGCGCGGCAACCAGTACTTTCCTTAGAACTGTGCGCAGAAGTAAGCACCGGCATCGGCATAATGCACTGAAGATAGACCAACCAATCTAAAGGTCGTAGCGAAATTAATTACCCCCGTAATGAAGGAGGATTCTCAAGGAACGTAGTTCCTTGAGCGATCTTTTGCTTCTTTTCGTTCGCACGAAAAGAAGGCCCCCGCCCGGCAGGGCGAATCTAATTGACAGATTAGAGCCGACGGCCTCGCAGGGGCCGTAAGAAGTTTCCTCTTGACCAGAGTTGCAAGCCCCTGTTTTCTGTGCTATACTGACCTCCAACCAACAAAGGAGGACGACCCCATGATACGTTTCGCGGAAGAAAGAGACATCCCCCGCATCAACGAGCTGCGCCGCCAGGTCAGCGAGCTCCACGCCCAAAGCCGCCCCGACATTTTCAAGCCCGGCTTCTGCCAGGAGCTGCAGGACCGCGCCTGCACCCTGCTGCGCGAAGAGGAGAGCGACATCCTGATAGCCGAGCGGGACGGCGTGATCTGCGGCATGGCTGCCATAGAATACCTGAACAAGCCGGAGTCTCCCTACTGCCATCCCCGGAGGATCTACTACGTCACCGAATTTGACGTAGACGAGGCATACCGGCGCCAGGGCGTAGGCCGGGAGCTGATGGCCTTCATGGAGGCCGACGCCAGGGCGAAGGGCTTTTCCGGCATCGAGCTGGACATGTGGGCCTTCAATGAAAACGCCCGGGCGTTTTATGAAGCCCTGGGCTTCCAGACCTACCGTCTCTATATGGAGCGGGACTTAAACGAAGAAACGTAAAAAGGAGGCTTCCCGGCAGGCCGGGAAGCCTCCTTCCGCGTCTCTAATTTATCTCTTGTTGTAAGCCTCGATGCCCAGGGCCAGCAGGTCCATAGCCCGCTCCAGATCCTTCTGTTTGAGCACGTAGGCGATACGAATTTCGTTGACCCCCATGCCCGGCGTGGCGTAGAAGGACTCGCCGGGGGCGAACATGACGGTGTCGCCGTTGTCGTCGAAATCGGTGAGCAGCCACTTCTGGAACTCGTCGGCGCTGTCCACCGGCAGGGCGGCCATGATATAGAAGGCCCCTCTGGGGCACTCGCAGATGACCCCGGGGATGTCCTTCAATTTCGCCACCACCGTATCCCGGCGGCGCTTGTACTCCTCCCGCACGGCGGCAAAGTACTCCGGCCCCACGTCATACAGGGCGGCGGAAGCCACCTGATCCAGAGTTGCCACGGAGAGCCGCGCCTGACAGTATTTGATGGCCTCTCCCATCAGCTCCCTGTTCCGGCTGATGATGCACCCGATCCGGGCGCCGCAGGCGGAGAACCGCTTGGACACGGTGTCGATGACAACCACGTTTTCCGCCGCGTCCTCGAACTCGCCCAGGGACTGCAAGGGCTCCCCGGCATAGACGAACTCCCGGTAGGCCTCGTCCCCGATGATAAAGAGGTCGTGCTCCTTGGCGATGTCCACCATCATCCGCATTTCCTCCGGAGTCAGCACGTTGCCGGTGGGGTTGCCCGGATTGGTGCAGACAATGGCGCGGGTCCGCTCATTGATGGCCGCCTCGATCTTGGCCCGGCCGGCATAGTGGTAGCCGTCCTCCGGGGAGGTGCAGACGGGATGGATGACCGCGCCGCAGGTGTTGACCATGGTGTTGTAGTTGGGATAAAAGGGCTCGGGGATGATGACCTCGTCCCCGTCGTCCAGGATGCAGTTGAAGACGATCTGCAGCGCCTCGCTGCCCCCGGTGGTGATGAGGATGTCGCCCTCCGCGAAGTGCATCCCCAGGTTGCCGTAGTACTTCTGGATGGCCTTGATGAGTACCGGCATTCCCGGCGACTCCGCGTAAGCCAGCACCGGCAGCTGGAAATTCCGGACGGCCTCAAAGTACTGGGGGGGCGTTTCGATGTCCGGCTGACCGATGTTCAGGTGGTAGATTTTTTTCCCCGCCTCTTTGGCGGCCACGGCGTAGGGGTGGAATTTCCGCATAGGGGACAGGGCGCATTTTTTGACCTTACTGGAAAATTTCATTATAACTCCTTGTTCTCTGCCGCCGCTGCGCGGCGGCCCCGGCTCCAAGCTGTCGTTTAGATTCGCCCCTGCCGGGGCGGGGGCGTTCTTTTCGTGTGAACGAAAAGAACCAAAAGGTCACTCAAGGAACTACGTTCCTTGAGAATCCTCCTTCATTACGGGG
>CAJTVO010000126.1 GCA_910579485.1 uncultured Oscillospiraceae bacterium
GCCCTTTTTAGATACCGTTCTGATAATTATAAGCCCCGCACAACGCATTGGTATTCTTGATAATAATATACATTGCCACAAACGGCCCGATCCCGCAGGCGAACGCGCCTACCAGATACCACAAAAGCACCGTCGTACCATTCTCTTGGAAATTCATCCCATACCTGGGCGCGTTTTCCGCCAGCCGGTTGCCCAGAGAATAGTACCAGTAGAACCCATAGAACCCGCAGGTGACGATGCTCAGCAGCACCAGCTTGAGTACTCCGGGCGTGGTCTTGCCGTCCCCGGCGCAGACAAGGTTGACATCCCGCGCCAGCTCGTAGATGAAATACCAGCTGTAGAATCCGCAGGTGATAAACGTCAGCAGAATATAGGCGATCAGGTTCCGGTCCGCCTTGGGGCGGAAGGGGACGTAGCCGTTGGGAGGCGTCTGGCCGTACTGCTGGTACTGGGGATCGTCGTACTGGTTATACTGGTATTGGTTCTGCTGCGCATACTGGGCCTGGGCGGCGGCGCGGGCCTCCCGCTCCGCTCTGGCGTTCTGCGCGGCCTGGGAGGCCTGGGCCCCCATCTCACCGGCGGACTGCTGGAAGGAGTGGAGAGCCTCTATTACATCCAGCTTCAGATCGTCCGCGGTCTTCCCCGCCAGGGGGAACTCCCCGAGAACGAAGCGCTCAATGATGTATATCCCGCCTACCGCCGCCGCAACGCCCAGGATGGACAGGATAAAGCCGCCGAAACTGGCATAGCCGCTGAAGCCGGTAAAATAGCGGAAGAAAAAGGCGAGAAGCATCGACAGCAGCCGCACGGCCAGGAAGCCCGCGCCACCTGCCGCCAGGCACACCAGAAGTCCGTCGGAGTTCCGCGCGTTCCGTTTGAAGGCGGTCAGCCCGCAGGCGATGGCCATCACCACAAGCAGCGCGGCGTTGATCAGCTCCATAGCCGCCATCAGGATCATGGTGAACGCGCCAAGCCATCCGATATTGAGGACCCATCCCAGCGTGCGGAACAGGGACCGCACCGCCAGACCGCCGCACACCGCCATGCAGATGGCCGCGAACACTGTCAGGACGATGGTGCTCCCTCCGCCGCCGTAGGAGGGAGGTGTCTGCCCGGCTGGAGGAGCCCCCTGGTCCTGCTTCGCGCCGCAGAAGTTGCAGAAGATGGCTCCCTGCACCAGGTCTGAACCGCATTTCCAACATTTCATTTTCGATCATTTCTCCCTTCGTTTTATGATCCTGCCGCCGCCAGGATGCCGGAGACCAGACGGCCGATCAGCCCCTGGGAGGGCTCGCAGACGGCCACCGGGTCCTCCAGCCACAGCAGGCGGACCAGATACACCAATAGAAACAGCGCGCACACGACGCCCATCCCCCAGCGAAAGACCTGCCTGGGGAGCCGCCGCTGGAACAGCAGCAGCGCCGCCGCCGGGACCGGAAGCCAGAACAGGGGATGGAAAGCAAAGGCCGCCGCCAGGTCCCCCCGCAGCAGGGACAGCCACGCCCGGCTCATGCCGCATCCCGCGCAGGAGATCCCCGTGAGATACAGGATCGGGCAGGTCACGCCCAGGGACTCGATGACCACGTAAAACAGGACGATGCCCCCAAGGGCGCGCAGGTCTTTGGTATCCATGAAGCGGTCCTCTCTCCGGTCGTTCCTTGGGACGGCGGCTGTTTTTCTCATGCTACCATGTTTACGGTGGTTTTGCAAGGTAAAAATCACCGTTTCCCCCGGCGGACAGGGGCGGGCGCGCCGGAAGAACCGTCTGCCAAAACAAGGAAAAGTTCATAAACTATTCAAGAAAGCAGGATATCTTCCTGATAAAATACGAATCTCAGGGACCTTGCCGCCGCCGGTGGACAAGCGGGGAAATCTGTGGTATACTAAGTTTTACCAAATGGCATGGTCCGGAAAGGAGGCGCCTATGCGGATCGACGTATTGGGCGTTGGCTTTGATAATATGACGGTGGAACAGGCGGTGGCCGAGGGCGTGCGCCTGCTGAACACCCCGGGGGCCCACTACGCGGTGACCCCCAACCCCGAGATCGTGGAGGTCTGCCGGGAGGATGCCGAGGCCCGGGAGGCCGTCAACGGCGCGGACCTGGTGCTGGCCGACGGCATCGGCGTGATCTACGGCGCGAAGATGCTGGGCACGCCCCTGAAGGGCCGGGTCACCGGCATCGGCTTCGCCCAGGAGCTGATGGCCCGGATGGCGGAGGACGGCAAGCGCCTGTTCCTGCTGGGGGCCAAGCCCGGCGTGGCGGAGCGCGCGGCGGAGAACCTCCAGCGCCAGTACCCCGGCCTGATCGTGGCGGGGACCCATGACGGCTACTTCCAGGAGGACGGGCCGGTGGTGGAGGCCATCCGGGCCAGCGGCGCGGACGTGGTCTTCGTCTGCCTGGGCGCGCCCAAGCAGGAGAAATGGATGCGAAAGAATGGCGAGGCCACCGGGGCCCATCTGCTGGTGGGCCTGGGCGGGTGCCTGGACGTATTTTCCGGCGAGGTCCGGCGGGCCCCGGAGGTCTTCCAGAAGCTGGGCCTGGAGTGGCTCCACCGGCTGGCGAAGAATCCCGGTCGTATCGGCCGGATGATGAAGCTGCCCTTATTCCTGGTCCACGTGGCGGGAGCGAAGGGGAAGAAGAAATGAAGGGAAGGCTCATCGTATTGGAGGGCACCGACGGCACGGGCAAGACCACACAGGTCAGCCTCATGGCCCAGCGCTTGGAACGGGAGGGCGTTCCCTTTCGGCAGGTGAAGTTTCCCCGGTACGGCAGTCCCTTCGCCGCGCCGGTAGAGCGGTATCTGCAGGGGGATCTGGGGAAAAGGCCCGGGGACGTGAGCGCCTACGCCGCCTCCACCCTGTACGCCGTGGACCGCTACGCCTCCTACCAGCAGGACTGGCGGGAGGACCATGAGGGCGGGAAGCTGATCCTGGCCGACCGCTACACCACATCCAACGCCGTCCATCAGGCGCCCAAGCTGCCGGAGGAGGAGCGGTGGACCTATCTGAACTGGCTGTTCGACCTGGAATACAACCGTTTGGCCCTGCCGGAGCCGGATCTGATGATCTATCTGGACCTTCCGGCGGAGATATCCGCGCAGATGCTTCGCCTCCGCCAGGAGGCGACCCATACCCGGGCGGACATCCACGAGCAGGACGGGGACTACCTCCGCGCCTGCCGGGAGAGCGCCCGCGATATCGCGGGACGGCTGGGCTGGAAGGTGGTGGACTGCTCCCGGGCGGGCGCGATGCGCGCGCCGGAGGACATCCATGAGGAGCTGTGGGCGCTTGTCCGTCCTCTGGCGGAAGACTGAGGAGGCGAGAGCGCCCAAGCGCCCCCGCCCCCGTCAGGCCGGCGTATGTAGCTCAGCAGCAGCAATTGTTGTTATTGCCGCCGCAGCAGCAGCATCCGCACCCGCAGCTGTTGTTGCAGCAGCATCCGCAGTTGTTCCCGCCGCCGTTCCCGCAGCTTCCTCCGCAGCAGCAGCACAGGAGGATGATGATCAGAATGATCCACAGGCAGCCGCCGTCATTCCCGTTGTTCCACATGGTTTGTTTCACCTCACTTATCGATCTGGACTATACTATGCGCCGGGGAGCCCGATGGCAGCTTGGCCTGCAAAATTTTTCGCGCGAAGCTTTTTGCGCCGAACCCACAAAAGGGAGGACATGAGTCCATGAACCAAGACGACCGCTACAGGACCACCAGCTGGGACGCGGGAGACGTCGCCCGCCGGAGCGGGGAGCCGCCCCGGAGAGCCCCCGCCGGAGGAGACCGCCCGCCCCAGAGCGCCGCGCCGGGAGGGGAGCAGAACGCGCCCCGGAGCGCCGCCCCCGCCACCAGGAAGAAGAAAAAACGGCGGAAAAAACGCACCAACCCCCTGTTGGCCATCCTTCTCTGGCTGGCCATCGTGGGAACCAGCTCCGCCATTTTCGCCGCGGTGGGCTGGATGCTGGCCAACGATTTCGCCGCGCTGAACAAGCCCCCCATGGAGACCAGCTTCCAGGTCACCGAGGACTTCATCACCGAGGTCACCCAGGAGAAGCAGGAGGACGGCTCCGTCAAGGAGGTCACCCACTACGACATGGAGCGGGTGGCCGCGGAGCTGAAGGAGGCGGGGCTCATCGAGTATGAGTGGTTTTTCCGCCTGTTCGCCTGGTTCTACCACGCGGATACCAAGCTGAACACCGGCACCTTCACCCTGAACACGGAGATGGACTATATGGCCCTGGTCCGCAGTATGCGCACCACCGGCGGCAAGACGGAGACGGTGGAGCTGACCATCCCCGAGGGCTACAGCGTCAAGCAGATCATCGAGCTGATGGCGGAGAACGGCGTGGGCACCGTGGAGAAGCTCACGGACACCGCCGCCAACTACAAGTTTGAGAACTACGTCTTCGTGGACAACGAGAATCTGGGCGACGCCAGCCGCCTGGAGGGCTACCTGTTCCCCGACACCTACGAGTTCTACGTGGGAGCCCGGCCGGAGCTGGCCTTCAACTCCATGCTCAGCAACTTCAATAAGAAAGTCTACGGCAACGACGAGCTGGAGGAGCTGTTCGAGGCTTCCGCCTATCCCTTTGAGGAGATCATCACCATCGCCTCCCTGATCGAGAAGGAGACCGACGGCTCCGACCGCTCCAACATCTCCTCGGTCATCCACAACCGTCTGGAGAATGAGGGGGAGACCGGGCACCTGCTCCAGATCGACGCCGCCCTGGTCTACGCCGCCGGACGGCCCATCACCCAGGCGGACTACACCTCTCTGGACAGTCCCTACAACCTCTACCAGCACACCGGACTGCCCCCCACGCCCATCTCCAACCCCGGCCTGGCCTCCATCAAGGCGGCCCTGAGCCCGGCGGAGACCAACTACTATTTCTACGTCCTGAACCCCGAGACCAAGAAGCACGTGTTCAGCGAGACCCTGAACCAGCACAACAAGGCCGTGGCCGCCGCCTCGGAGGCCGCCGCCAAGATCGCCGCCGAGGGCGAGGGGAACTAAGGGACATGGGAGAGAGAAGAAAGCCGGAGCTGCTGTGTCCCGCCGGGGACATGGAGCGGCTGCGGATGGCGGTGCTCTACGGCGCGGACGCGGTATATCTGGCCGGAGAGAGCTTCGGGATGCGCTCCTTCGCGGGGAATTTTTCCCGGGAGGAGCTGCCCCGGGCGGTGGACTTTGCCCACCGCCACGGGGTCCGGGTCCATGTGACGGTGAACACCATGCCCCGGAACGGGGAAGTGGAAAAACTGCCCGAATGGCTGGAATTTCTGGACGGCGCGGGTGTGGACGCGCTGATCGCGGCGGACCTGGGGACCTTCACGCTGGCGGGGCGGCACGCCCCCCGGTGTGAGCGCCATGTCTCCACCCAGGTCAGCGTGGCCAACTACGCCGCCGCCCGGGCCTGGTACGACCTGGGCGCGAAGCGGGTCATCCTGGCCCGGGAGGTGAGCCTGGAGGAGATCCGGGAGATCCGGGCCAAGACCCCGGCGGACCTGGAGCTGGAGGCATTTGTTCACGGGGCCATGTGCGTCAGCTACAGCGGACGGTGCCTGCTGTCCAACTACATGACCGGACGGGACAGCAACCGGGGCGCCTGCGCCCAGCCCTGCCGGTACCAGTACTACCTCATGGAGGAAAAGCGGCCCGGGGAGTACTTCCCCGTCTTCGAGGACGGGGCGGGGACCTACATCATGAACTCCCGGGACATGTGCATGATCGACCACCTGGACGACCTGATAGACGCGGGCCTCAGCAGCCTGAAGATCGAGGGCCGGGCCAAGAGCGCCTACTACGCCGCCATCGTCACCGGCGCGTACCGCCATGTCCTGGATGATGTGTGGGCGGGACGGCCCATCGATCCCGTCTGGCGGGACGAGGTAGAGAAGGTCAGCCACCGGCACTACGCCACGGGGTTCTATTACGGGCCGCCGGGACAGTACTATGAGAATGCCCGGTACATCCGGGAGTGGCAGGTGGTGGCCCTGGTGACGGAGTGCGCTCCCAACGGCGCGGCCACTCTGACGCTGCGCAACAAATTCCAGACGGGGGATATCCTGGAGGCGGTGGGGCCGGACCTGAAGCCCTTCGCCTTCCGGGTAGAGGCCATCGAGGACGGTGAGGGGCAACCGGTGACGGAACCCAAGACTCCCCAGATGACCCTCCGGATCAAGCTGCCCCGGCAGGTCCCCGCCTGGACCATCCTGCGCATCGAGCGGGATCTGTCGGCAAAGTCCTGAGAAGCGTTCCCGGACACGAAACGGAAAGGAGCGGATGCCCGTATGAAAAAGATAAAACTGCCGCTGAAAATACTCCTGGGGGTACTGGCGCTCCTGATGCTGGTGATCCTGGGCTATGTCGTCTACGTCTTTGCCGCCTACTATCGGGTGGAAGATAATCAGGTCCTGCCCGTTGTATCCATGAACGGCGCGGACCACGGCGGACCGGCCTCCGGAGAGCTGTACCGGATCGCCTCCTACAACATCGGCTTCGGGGCCTATAGCAACGACTACAGCTTCTTCATGGACGGCGGCAAGGAGAGCCGCGCCCGCTCCCCGGAAGCCGTCAACGAGAACGTCTCCGGCGCCATGGAGACGGTGAGCGCCATCGCCCCCCAGTTCCTCCTCCTCCAGGAGGTGGACGTGGACGGCACCCGCAGCTACCACATCAACGAGCTGGACCTGATCGACGGGAAGGCTTCCGGCCTTTTCCACAGCCGCACCTTCGCCCAGAACTACGACAGCCCCTACCTCTTCTGGCCTCTTCTGGAGCCCCACGGGGCAAATCGGGCGGGACAGGTCACCTGCTCGGCCTTCCCCATCGCCTCGGCCCTCCGCCGCCAGCTGCCCATTGAGAATGGCTTCATGAAGCTGGTGGATTGCGACCGGTGCTACTCCGTCCAGCGCGTCCCCATGGCGGAGGGGGGCCGGGAGCTGGTGCTGTATAACCTGCACCTGTCCGCCTATACCTCCGACGGGGCCATCGCGGAGGAGCAGCTGGAGATGCTGTTCGCCGACATGCTCTCGGAGTTCGAGAAGGGCAACTATACTATCGCCGGCGGGGACTTTAACAAGGATCTGCTGGGCAATTCCTCGGAGATTTTCGGGGTATCCGGCCCCGCCTACACCTGGGCCCAGCCCATCCCGGCCTCCCTAGTGCCGGAGGGCCTGACCATCATCGCCCCCTTTGACGAGGAGAACCCCGCCGCTTCCTGCCGGAACGCAGACCGGCCCTACGGCCCCGACAACTACCGCGTCACGGTGGACGGCTTCATCGTCTCCGACAACGTGGAGGTCCGCCGGGCCCGGGTGTGGGAGACCGGCTTCCGCTGGAGCGACCACAACCCGGTATACATGGATTTCGTTTTGCAGTCACGGTAGGGGATCGCCGTGATCTCGTTGCTTTTCTCTTCGCAGGCCAGCTGTCCCAATACCAACCCGCACTCTGTCGAAAAAGCACTTACTACATGAAGCGCCCGCTTCTTTGCGTCCTTTGTCCGCCGCGCCTGCTTTCCGTCTACTGCTACCACGCCGCTGATGCTTTCTACCGCATCCTTCATCCACTCAATGAACACTGTATGTAGCTGCCGGGTGTCTATGGCTTTCACAACATTCATCTGGTATGCCATTCTCCAGTTTGATATACTTTTTCAGCCATTTTTCCTTGCTTTTGCCGAACATCTCTACCTTTACATAGGATGTTGCTCCGCATATCACTGCTGCCAGAAAAATGAACAGCACTTCATGTAGCGGGTACCATACGCTCCGCTCTCGATGGCTGTCTTCTATCTCTTCCAACACTTCCAACAAACTTAGTTTCTTCATCGGTATACTGCCTCCTATCACCTGCTTCTCTACAGTATACCATCTCGTTTCCTCTTCAGCTACATTTTGTTAATACTTTCTTTACTCATTCAATTACCGTGGCACGCTACGTGTCAAAAAAGATGCTTCGCATCTTTTTTGAGAAGGGTTTCGCTTCGCGCTACGCCTCGGTCATGCGCCTTTGGCGCACAATTTGACGCTCGCTCCGCACAAAGAGTTTTTCCCACGTACACGCCGTATGAAAAACAAGTTCAATTTATTTGCCGCCTGTGGGCAGCAATCCTACGGAGGGCTTTTATAGTAAAAGCAGCTGAAAGAAACGGGGAATTGGGAAAAGAAATATCTGCATAGAAGTTTCCGAAAAATCGACCCAGAAAAACTGAAGGCATATGTTGCAGCCCATCTAGACGCATACCAATGTGGTAACTATAACAGACGATCACGCCATCGGGACGCATATCCGGCTCCTTGGTCTCCAGTCCGCCGGACAGTCCGGTCAGATGCTTTCTAGCCCTGTTCCTCGAAGGAATCAGGAACGGCTCTCAGAGACAGCTGGTGGTGGGGGAGCAGTTGAAACTACTGATAATCCAAGTCCTCCTTCGGGTCGAAGGATAGATAGCGCTCGTCCAGTAGGAAAGTAAGGCGCCTGTCCAGCTCATCACTAGGAGCCCCTTGCTCCACCGCTCGTAAGTAAAGGTTTTTCACCGGATTTATAGTGTCCAGCAGATCCGGTAGAAACAACAATCTGTTCCTCAGGCCGGCCTGTATACACTTTTATCAGTGATGGTCCGGCACACAGCGCATCAAGGCCGAAACTTTTGTAGCGGTCGATTTTATCTGGAGTTGAAACCGAAGCCGGAGGAGGGATTCAAGCTGGACGCCACACCCACCTACTTCACCATCCAGGACGGCAAAGCCACGACTGTCACCATCACCAACAAGGCTTTCAGCGGCATTCTCATCCACAAAACTGATTCCGTTACCGGCAAGGGAATTTATGGCGTGACCTTCCTTCTCTACGACAGCAGCCATAAGCCCATCGGGCAGTACACCTCTGACAATTCCGGATACGTTTATATTGAGGGGTTGACCACCTCCGGGCGGTATTACCTGCAGGAGCTGGAAAATAAGGGCTATGTCCCCGATACCCAGCTGAAAACGGTCTATGTCACCGCAGGCGAGACCACCCTGGTAGAGTGGAAGAATATCCCCATCACCGCTCAAGAGTTACTATGTAAAGGGTGGAGTCACCACCTAATACATATGGTCTTACACAGCGCCTTGGAGCAGGCGGTAAAGGAGGGCCTCATCAAGAAAAATCCCACCGATGGCTGTAATCCTCCCAAGCTGGAGCGGAAAGAGATGAAGGTCATCCAGCCTGAACAGATCGGTGCATACCTCCAGGCCGCAGCAAACCGCAATGTCCTTCCGATGTTTTATCTGGAATTGACCAGCGGCTTGCGCAGGGGAGAACTGCTTGCCCTTCTCTGGACTGACCTGGATCTGGAGAAGAAAAGCATATCCGTCTGCAAATCCGTCCGGGGCAGCCAGGGAGAACTGAAGGTCAGCGCCCCCAAGACCCGGCACTCTATCCGTACGGTGGTGATC
>CAJTVO010000127.1:0-9136 GCA_910579485.1 uncultured Oscillospiraceae bacterium
ACTTTTGCCGCGGGGCAAAAGTAACCGCAGGGTCCGGGGGCGCGCAGCCCCCGGGCTTTCAATATGAAACGGCCCCCGTGCCGCCGCGCGGCGGCGGCAAAGAACATAGAAATAAACCAAAATTCTTAAAGAAGCCTTAATCCCCGGGTCCTTCCCTTTTCCCGGGGGATATGCTACAATCTTATAGAAAGGTGGGAGAGCTTGCCATGGCAAACATTCTGATCTGCGACGACGAGCGGGACATCGTTTCCGCCTTGAAGATATATCTCAGCACTGAGGGCTACACCCTCTTCGAGGCCTACACCGGCCGGGAGGCCCTGGACATCGTCCGGAAGCACGAGATCCATCTCATCCTCATGGACATCATGATGCCGGAAATGGACGGTATTTCCGCTACCGCCAAGCTGCGGGAGGAATATAACATCCCCATCATCCTCCTCACGGCCAAGAGCGAGGACACCGACAAGGTGCTGGGCCTGAACGTGGGGGCGGACGACTACATCACCAAACCCTTTAACCCCATCGAGGTCCTGGCACGGGTCCGCAGCCAGCTGCGGCGCTACACCACCCTGGGGGGCATGGAGCAGAAGCCCAGCAAGCTGGTCATCGGCGGCATCGTTCTGGACGACGAGACCAAGCAGGTGACGGTGGACGGCGAGTCCGCCAGCCTTACCCCCATCGAGTACAATATCCTCCTGCTGCTGATGCGCCACCCAGGGCGCGTCTATTCCTCGGCGCAGATCTATGAGCAGGTATGGAACGAGACGGCCTTCGGCTCCGAGGGCGCCGTAGCGGTCCATATCCGCCATCTGCGGGAGAAGCTGGAGATCGACCCCTCCAACCCCCGGTATCTGAAGGTGGTCTGGGGACTGGGATATAAAATGGAGCCGTAGCCGGCGCTCTCACAAGACGCCGCGGAAGGGAGAAGGACATGACTGATACGGAAAAAAAGCGGGACCTCAGGCAGAGTCTGGCGGCGAAGATCGCCGCCATCATCCTCTTTTTTGCCGCCGCCGCCGGGGCGGTGATCGGGACCGTCGCCGTCACCCTGCTCTCCTGCGGCTACGGAGCGGCCAACACGTTTCAAGACGATATCCTCTACAAGGATAAAATGGACACCACCATGGATTACGCCCTCGCCTACGTTGTGGTGGCGGAGGAGGACGATTCTGACCGCTATCTGAACTACCTGGCCCGGACCAACATGGAACGGGCCGGGGGATTCTCCGCGCAGGTGTTCCAGGGAGCCCCTGCCAACGGCAAGCTGCTGGGCGAGTGGTCCCAGACCCCGGACAAGGATCAGATCCTCTGCCAGAGTGTCATGACCGCACCCATCCGCGACGAGGCGGGGCAGGACACCGGCGAGTACTATACCGTGGTGGGATATCTCTCCAACGATATCCCCGCCGGCAGCGATTTCGCCGTGCGCTTCAGCGTCTACAACCATCTCAGAAGCCTGCCCTTCGGGGTAACGGTGGTGCTGACTATCGCTCTGTGCGTATGCGCGCTGACGGCCCTGGTCTTCCTTTTCTGCGCCGCGGGACACAGGCGGGGGCGTGAGGAGATTTGCCTCAACTGGCAGGACCGGGTTCCCCTGGACCTGTATCTCTGCCTGGTGATAGGGCTGTTCTGCGTTGCGATCCTGCCCGGGGTCGCGGGAGCGGACAGCGGGATGCCTGCGGCTCTTACGATCGCCTCGGTCTGCCTTTCCGCCGTGGGCGGTACCGCCGTCCTGCTGGCGGTGATGCTGACTCTGGCCACCCGGTTCAAAAAGGGAAAGTGGTGGCGCAATACGGTTTGCTGGCGGCTGGTACGCTGGTGCAAACGGCTGTGGAAGCGGTGCTGGCGGGCGGTGACGGAGCTGGTCCGGACACTGCCAATGACCTGGCGAACCATCCTGGCGGCGCTGGGGGTTCTGGGAGGACAGTCCATCCTGGTCCTGCTGCTCTTCGCCAGCTACGGCAGCTTCTTCATTTTCCTGCTGATTGCCGTGCTGGACACGGCCCTGGTGGCGGGGACGGCCTGGCTGACCCTCCAGCTCCAGCGGGTCCGGGACATGGGCTCCGCCCTGGCCGCCGGGGACCTGGAGGCTCAGCTGGACACTGAGAAAATGTACTTTGACGTGAAGCGCCACGCCGAGGATCTGAACGCCATCGGCGTTGGCATGAACAAGGCGGTGGAGCAGCGGCTGAAGAGCGAGCGGCTGAAGACCGAGCTGATCACCAACGTTTCCCACGACATCAAAACGCCCCTGACCAGTATCGTCAACTACGTGGACCTGCTGAAAAAAGAGGAGCTGCCCCCCGCCGCACAGGAGTACCTGCTGGTGCTTGACCGGCAGTCCCGCCGGCTGAAAAAGCTGACGGAGGATCTGGTGGAGGCCAGCAAGGCGTCCACGGGCAACGTTACCGTGAACCTGGAGCCCATTGTGGTCAACGAGATCATCCACCAGGCCATCGGGGACTACGACGAGAAGCTGGCCGCCGGGAAGCTGGAGGTCATCGTCAACACCTACGAGGGCAACCTCATGGCGCTGGCGGACGGACGGCTGCTGTGGCGGGTGCTGGACAATCTGCTGAACAATGTCTGCAAGTACGCCATGGCCGGGACCCGGGTCTATGTGGACCTGGGGGCGCGGGACGGGAAGGTGGTCATGTCCATCAAGAATATCTCCCGGGACCCGCTGAACGTGTCCGCCGATGAGCTGATGGAGCGGTTCGTCCGGGGGGACGCCTCCCGGCATACAGAGGGCAGCGGCTTGGGGCTGAATATCGCCAGGAGCTTCATGGACCTCATGGGCGGCGGCTTCGAGCTGTACGTGGACGGAGACCTGTTCAAGGCGGAGCTGACCCTGCGGGCGTAAAATAAAAGTTTCGCCGGCCTTTTCAAAGGCCGCGGAGTCCAGAGGCAGAGCCTCTGGCCGCGCTCCGCAGAGCGCGGAATCCCCTTTGAAAGCCGCGCCAAAAAAAATCCAAAGGGCAGCATAGCACCCAAACCGCGCGGCTTTCAAGCGCATTTGCCGCCTGCGGCGGCAAACAGCGCCCGGGAGTTCCTGCCGTAAGTATAAAAAGACCCGCCGGGGAGCCATGCGCGCGGCTCCCCGGCGGCCCTGCTATTTGCCCGCCCTCTCCGGCACCAGAGCCGCAGGCTTCCGGCTCAGATAGAGGCAGTAGGCGATGGAGACGAGGATGGTAACGATGACGTAGGTGTAGTCGGACCGGCTCACGCCGGCGGCGAACTTGGAGAAGACATCCACCATCCCGTGGACGAAGATACACACCAGCAGACTGCCGGAATGGTAGAACACCAGAGTAAACAGGAATCCCCAGGCGATGGCAAAGAGGACCTGTACGAACGTCTCCAAGCCGCCCCGCCCTGTCAGGAGGTTGACGATATGTCCAATGCCGAAGGTCGCCGCAGAGATCGTTATCGCTACAGGCGGGGCGTTTTGATCCAAAAGCGCCCGGAACAACAGGCCCCGGAAGATCAGTTCCTCGACGATCCCCACCAGAAACATGGAGAGGACCGCGAACAGCTGGGCCCTGCCCTCGTAGGCCATCCCCACGCCGCCCCAGAGGTTGCCGGTCGTCAGCACCAGCACGGGCAGGAAGTAGAGGTATTCCCGGGCGCGTCCCCGCCATTTGACCAGACCATACTTTTTCTCCAGACGGGCGCTCCGGATAAAGGCCAGCAGCCCCGCCGCGAAGAGGGTCAGTCCCGCCAGCATGACGGGACTGTCATCGCCGCAGGAACCTCGGATCGGGGCCATCACCATACAGTACAGGACGATCCACGCGATGGCGAACCACAGCTCGTTTTTTTCGTAAAATTTTTTCATTCCGCATCCTCCCGTGCGCACAGCACCGCGCCCCGCCAGACCTGCTCCAGATGCTTTGCCGCAGAGGCTTCGTTATACTCCAGCCCGTTGTTAGCAATGATGCTTGCATAGCCGTGGGTGAACAAGGCGACCGTCAGAAAGATATGCTTCGTCTGCGCCGCGCTCATCCCCAGCGCCCCCTGCATCGCGGAAAGGATGGGCGTCAGCTCTGCGGAATCGAGCATTTCCGGCAGACTGCCCTCCACGGCAAATCCCGACTGGAACAGAAAACGGAACAGGTGCGGCTCCTCGATGGCGAACCGGATGTAGTTCAGCCCGATGCCCAGAGGGACGTCCTCCGTCTTCATCAGATAGTCGGAGTGGTACCGGTCTGCTTTTGCATAGACCGCCCGCTTCAGGGCCTCGATGGTGGCAAAATGGTACATCACCGGCTGAGTGGAACAGCCCAGCTCCTGGGCGACGGTCCGTGCGTTGACCAGCTCCACTCCCGCCGTCCGCGCGACGGCGAAGGCGGCTTCAATCACCATGTCCCGTGTTATTTTTGCCTTTGGCATAGCAACCCTTCTTTCATTATAACTATAGTTATATAACTTGAATTATAATATAGCACGGTCACGCCGTCCTGTCAACCATTTTTCCGAGAGGGGAGGACGGCGGGGGACCGTTTCCGGCGTCCGGGAGATTCCGGCAAAAATTGTATGAAAAAAATAGGAAGAAATCATTGACATTTCGACAGAAAACGGATATAGTTAGCTTGCCTGTTTTCCTGGGGGAAGATGCTCAGGAAAACAGGCGATTTTTCTATGCTCCGCCTGCGGGGCGGAGACATCAAAATTATGGAAAAGGAACGGGGGAGGATAATGTCCAAAAAGTTGATCAGCCTCGCAGACTGCTGCGTGGCGTTTGACGGCGAGCTGGTTCTCGATCACATCAATCTATATTTCAATGACAGTGAGTTCCTCACACTGCTCGGACCCAGTGGCTGCGGCAAGACAACGACCTTGCGCATCATTGGAGGCTTTTTGACGCCCACTTCGGGAGAAGTGCTGTTCGACGGGGTGAGGATCAATGATATTCCGCCCAATCAGCGGCAGGTCAACACTGTCTTCCAGCGGTACGCCCTGTTCCCTCATCTCAACGTCTTTGAGAACGTGGCCTTCGGCCTGCGGGTCCCCAAGACGGAGACGGTGGAGGGACGAAAGAAAAAGGTGAAGATCCCCGAGGAGGAGATCCGCCAGCGGGTGCTGGAGATGCTGGAGGTCGTGAGCCTGAAGGGCTTCGAGAACCGGCGGATCACGGAGCTGTCCGGCGGGCAGCAGCAGCGGGTGGCCATCGCCAGAGCCCTGGTGAACCGGCCCAAGGTGCTGCTGCTGGACGAACCCCTGGGGGCCCTGGACCTGCGCCTGCGGAAGGATATGCAGAGCGAACTCAAGCGTATCCAGCAGCAGCTGGGCATCACCTTCATCTACGTGACCCACGATCAGGAGGAGGCGCTGGCCATGAGCGATACCATCGTGGTCATGGATCAGGGGCGCATCCAGCAGATCGGTACCCCGGAAGACATCTACAACGAGCCGAAGAACGCCTTCGTGGCGGACTTCATCGGCGAGAGCAACATCCTGGACGGCGTGATGCACGAGGACTTCGTGGTGGAGTTCTTCAACCGGAAGTTCAAGTGCCTGGACAAGGGCTTCGGCCCCATGGAGCCGGTGGACGTGGTCATCCGCCCGGAGGACGTGGACATCGTCCCGCCGGAGAAGGGACAGCTGCGGGGCACCGTGGCCAGCGTCACCTTCAAGGGCGTCCACTACGACACCATCGTTGATTTCAAGGGATTCAAGTGGCTCATCCAGACCACGGACTACCATCCGGAGGGGGAGACCATCGGCATCATCCTGAACCCCGACGACATCCATATCATGCGCAAGAGCGAATATTCCGGTATGTTCGGCGACTACTCGTCCTACTCCGAGGAGTACGACGAGCTGGAGGACGTCTCCCTTCTGGAGGAGGATGGGGAGGGCGGAGATGAAGAATAAGCGCGCCCTCTTCGCCGTGCCCTACGTGGGCTGGATGGCCCTGTTCGTGGTGGCCCCCATCGTCATGGTGGTGATCTACGCCTTCACCACCGCCGACGGCGGGGTCACGATGGAGAACTTTGCCAGCATGGGGACCTACGCCTCGGTGTTTACCCGTTCCTTCTGGCTGGCGATCCTGGCGACCCTTATCTGCCTGCTCATCGGCTATCCGGCGGCCTACTTCATTTCCCGGGAAGGGCCCCGGTTCCAGCGGGTCGCCATGATGCTCATCATGCTGCCCATGTGGATGAACTTCCTGCTGCGGACCTACTCCTGGATGTCCGTGCTGGAAAACAACGGCCTGCTGAACCGCTTTTTTTCCGCCATTGGCTTGTTTACCCTGATCAACAATATTTTCGGCACGGAGCTGGAGTACTTCACCATGATCAACACCCAGGGGGCGGTGGTGCTGGGCATGGTATACAACTACCTTCCCTTCATGATCCTGCCCATCTACTCCGTGATCGAGAAGATGGACGGCAGCCTGGTGGAGGCCGCCAGGGATCTGGGGGCCGGGTCCGCCCGGGTGTTCCGGAAGGTGATCCTGCCCCTGAGCCTCCCCGGGGTGCTCTCCGGGGTGACCATGGTGTTCGTGCCGTCGGTGTCCACCTTTGCCATCTCCCGCCTGCTGGGCGGCGGCACCCAGATGATGCTGGGCGACCTCATCGAGCAGCAGTTCCTGGGCGGGGCCTATAACCCGCAGCTGGGTGCGGCCATCTCCCTGGTGATGATGGTGATCGTGGTGGTCTGCATGGTAGTGATGAATCACTTCGGCGAGGGTGAGGAACAGGCGGTGATGCTATGACTTACTTTTTCTTAGAAGAAAAAGTAAGCAAAAAGAATTTTAAGTTCGCTCTTTTGTGCTTACTTGATCTTAGATCGCCTCACGGTGACGAGAGGGGGGCGGCCGCGTGAAAAAGTTTGACCGCGGCGGCAGCCGCTTTCTGATCGGGCTGATGTTCCTGTTCCTCTATCTGCCCATCCTGCTGCTCATTATTTTCTCCTTCAACGCCGGGGACAGCAGCGCCGTGTGGCGGGGATTCTCCCTCCACTGGTACAGCGAGCTGTTCCACAACCGGCTGATTATGGAGAGCCTCTACAGCACCCTCCTGGTCTCCCTGCTGGCTACGGCGATCTCCACGGCGGCGGGCACCTTTGCCGCCATCGGGCTCTACAGCCTGTCCCGCCGGAAGCGGGACGCCCTGCTGGTGGTCAACAACATCCCCATGATGAACGCGGACATCGTCACCGGCGTCAGCCTGTGCCTGTTCTTCGTGGCGTTCTTCCAGGGATGGGGGAGCTTTGCCCGGTGGGTCAATGGGATGCAGGGAGCTTTTCAGCTGCCCACCCGGCTGACGCTGGGATTCGGCACGCTGCTGCTGGCCCATATCGCGTTCAATATTCCCTATGTCATCCTGAACGTGGCGCCCCGGCTGCGGCAGATGGATAAGAACCTGGTGGACGCGGCCCAGGATCTGGGCTGTACCTGGATGCAGGCCTTCTGGCGGGTGATCCTGCCGGAGATCAAGCCGGGGATCGTCTCCGGCGCGCTGATCGCCTTCACCATGAGCGTGGACGACTTCGTGATCTCCTATTTTACCGCCGGGTCCTCCACCTCCACCCTGGCCATGGCCATCTATGGCATGACCAAGCGGCGGATCACGCCGGAGATCAACGCAGTATCCACCCTGCTGTTTCTGACGGTGCTGCTGCTGCTGGTGATCGTCAACGTGCGGGAAGCCCGGCAGGAGCGCCGGGGCGCCAGCATGGAGCCTCGGAAGCTGACCTGGATGGAGAAGCTGGCCGTGCGCACCTCCACCCCCCGGTGGCGGTGGGTGAAGCGGGGCGCCGGCGCGGCGCTGGCCTGCGGCTTTGTAGCGGTGGTGATCTTCCTGACGGGAGCCACCAGCTCCCGGCCGGTGGTCAACGTGTGCAGCTGGGGAGAATATATAGACACGGACCTGATCACTCAGTTCGAGGAGGAGACCGGCATCCGGGTGAATTACCAGACCGTGGAGAGCAACGAGACCCTGTACTCCCTGCTGAAAAGCGGCGGCGCGGACTACGACGTGGTGGTCCCCTCCGACTATATGATCGCCAAGCTCCTGGAGGAGGATATGCTGGAGGAATTGGACTACGGGAATATCCCCAACTTCTCCCTCATTGACGACCGGTTCAAGCACCTCAGCTATGACCCGGAGAACCGGTATACGGTCCCCTATACCTGGGGCACCGTGGGGCTCATTTACAACGCCAATATGGTGGAGGAGGAGATCACCAGCTGGAGTGCCCTCTACGATGACAAGTACGCTGGAAATGTGCTGCTCATCAACAACTCCAGGGACGCGCTGGGCATCGCGCTGTGCTATCTGGGCTATTCCGTCAACACCACCGACGAGGCGGAGATCCGGGAGGCCTATCAGGTCATTGCCGACGCCAACCGCCGGGGCGTGTTCCAGGGCAAGGTGATGGACGAGGTGTTCCAGAAGATGGAGGGCGGCAACGCCGCCATCGCCACCTACTACGCGGGGGACTACCTGTCCATGGTGGATAACCAGGCCGACGGGGTGGACCTGGCCTTTGTGATCCCGGAGGAGGGTTCCAACTGGTTCGTGGACGCCATGTGCGTGCTGAAGGACGCCCCCCACAAGACGGAGGCGGAGATGTGGATCAACTTCATCGCCTCAACGGAGGCCAATCTGGCGAATATGGACTATATCTGGTATGCGTCGCCCAACAGGGAGGCCCTGGAGCAGTACCCCGCGTACTATGAGGAGCTCTACGGCGAGGAGCTGGACCAGGAGACCTATGAGATCATGGCCGCGCCGCCGGAGGTCCTGGAGCGGTGCGAGGTCTATGAGAACCTGCCAGGAGAGACACAGAAGCTGTATAGCCAGCTTTGGGTAGAGCTGGGAACGGACTGATCAAGATTTTGCAGAAAAATTTGCGAGATCGACTTGACAGATAGGCGGGAAACCACTATAATATGGCTGTTGCTGTGGTTTCCCGCTTGTCTGCCGCAGCGGCGAAGATCCGGGTGTAGCGCAGCTGGTAGCGCGCTTGGTTCGGGACCAAGAGGCCGTGGGTTCAAATCCCGTCACTCGGACCAATTTATGATAATCCGAATTGCATCATCAGAATAGGTGATGTGTTCGGATTTATCATTTCTATTGAGAACATAATTTGATGGGCAAGGGCGGGAATAGCACATCCCGCCCTT
>CAJTVO010000127.1:9146-9360 GCA_910579485.1 uncultured Oscillospiraceae bacterium
CAAGAGGCAGGGGCATCATGTAGATGTTCCTGCCTCCTGGCTTGGCTCACTGTGCCTGTTCCCCGCTATGGTCGGTGTCTGCTTCAGCTTCGTCCAATTCGTCCTCGTCAAGGAGATCGTCAGTGAAATCATCCCCAAAAAGATCTTCCCAAGTGGGACTGTGCTCCCAATAATTAAGCATTTGGTAGTCGCTGTAACCGAACGTGTCAAAAGA
>CAJTVO010000128.1 GCA_910579485.1 uncultured Oscillospiraceae bacterium
ACAGTCCGCCGCCGCCGTTGACCGCGCCGCCGTCCGGCGGAAGCTGTCCAGGTTGAAGGAACTGTATCTGAATGAAGTGATCGACCTGGAAGAATATAAGCGGGACTATGAAGCACTTTCCGCCCAGCTTGAAGAACGCCCGGCCCAGCCCCCGGCCCCCCGGCCTAATTTTGAAGCCGTGGAAGCGTTTCTGGCCCAGGACTTCCGGCAAATTTATGACACGTTGGAGCGGGAAGAAAAACGGACGTTGTGGCGCTCCATCATCAAAGAGATCCGCATAGACAACGATCAGCAGGTCAAAGGACTTTCTTTTTTATAGGCGTGTTGTACTAACTATATATAGCCTGTGGGCTCGTCGGCCAGAAGGATGTCCGGGTCGTTCACCAGGGCCCGGGCGATGGCCACCCGCTGCATCTGGCCTCCGGAGAGCTGGTTGGGCCGCTTCTTGATCTGGTCCGCCAGGCCCACCTTCTTCAGCGCCTCCTCCGCCCGGCGGCGGCGTTCTCCCTTGCTCACGCCGGAGAGGGTCAGGGCCAGCTCCACGTTGGCCAGGACGCTCTGGTGGGGGATCAGGTTGTAGCTCTGGAACACGAAGCCGATGGAGTGGTTGCGGTAGGCGTCCCAGTCCCCGTCCCGGAATTCCTTGGTGGAGCGGCCGTTGATGATGAGGTCGCCGCTGGTATACTGGTCCAGGCCGCCCACGATGTTGAGCAGGGTGGTCTTGCCGCAGCCGGAGTGGCCCAGGATGGCGACGAACTCGTTCTCCCGGAAGGAGAGGGACACGCCCCGCAGGGCGGTGACGTCCTCGCCGCCGGTCTTGTATACCTTGACGATGTTGTCTAATTTCAGCATGAAGGTTCCTCCTCATATTTTGCGCCGCGATGAATGACAGCGGTCTTGATCGCCAGCCGGCGGCGGCTCTCCTCGGCGGATAGTTTTTTACAGAAGACGTGCATCAGGGCCTGGCCCGCGGCGGAGAACAGCAGGTCCATGACCGCCAGCCGCTCGTCGCCCTCCAGATGCTCCAGGCCCCGCCAATCGGCCCGTTCGATGACCTTCAGGACGATCTCCGGCAGGGACAGGAGCTGTCCCGCGTCCATGCCCATGTTTTTTTGCAGAACGCCCATGAACAGCTCGAACTGCGCCCAGTTCTCCCGGACGTAGTCCAGCACCAGGTCGTATAATGCCAAAGGGATTTCCAGGGGCCGCCCGCCGCAGGCGTCCAGGCTCTTCATGATAGCCGCCTCCAGCAGCTTGTCGTAGCCCCGGAGCACATACTGGAATAAGTCCGTCTTATCCGCGAAATACTGGTAAAAGCTGCCCCGGGGGATCTCCGCCCCCTGGATGATCCGATTGATGGATACCTCCCCGTAGGGCCGCCGGGCGAACTCCGCGATGGCGGCGTTGAGCAGTTTCTCCCGCTTGGGGGGCGGGAGGTTGAAAAAGGTC
The DNA here is from genome assembly GCA_910579485.1 of uncultured Oscillospiraceae bacterium. Classification (GTDB taxonomy): domain Bacteria; phylum Bacillota; class Clostridia; order Oscillospirales; family Oscillospiraceae; genus Pelethomonas. Next base: position 1,450 of record CAJTVO010000128.1, read on the forward strand.
GTGGTTGGCACGCTGCGCCTCCTTGTGTCAGACTGCCGCCTATCATACATGACAGGTTGTCATGCGTCAAGGGCCGATCGCCACAATTTACATACCGTTCATAAACCTCTTCTCCGGCGAGATAACCCGCAAGCCCCCCGGCGCGCCGTCAAGACGCACCGAGGGGCCTGCATTTTGATAGGGGAAAGCAAAGAAAAGATTACTGCGCCCCGCCGCTCTTCTTTTGATAGTACTGCGCCTGGGCGTCCCACAGGGTCTGGTACTTCCCGCCGGAGGCGGCCAGCAGATCGTCGTGCTTCCCCTGCTGGACCACCTGACCGTGGTCGAAGACCGCGATCTCGTCGCAGAACCGGCAGGAGGACAGCCGGTGGGAGATATAGATGGCGGTCTTGTCCTCCACAATGTCGTTGAACCGGGTGTAGACCTCCGCCTCGGCCTCCGGGTCCAGGGCGGCGGTAGGCTCGTCCAGGACGATGAAGGGCGCGTCCCGGTACAGAACCCGGGCCAGGGCGATCTTTTGGGCCTCGCCGCCGGAGATCTCCACGCCGTCCTCCTCAAACTCCCGGTACAGGCAGGTGTCCAGCCCCTTGGGCATCTCCGTCAGCCGCTGGCCGAAGCCCGCACGCTCCAGACACTCCGCCGCCCGCTCCCGGTCGTACTCGATGGACGCCGCCACGTTCTGCCCCAGGGGCTGGGCCAGAAGCTTGAAGTCCTGGAACACCACGGAGAACAGCTCCAGATAGTTGTCGTACCGGTACTTCCGGATGTCGATGCCGTTGAGCAGTATCTCCCCCTCGGTAGGATCGTAGAGACGGCAGAGGAGCTTGATAAACGTAGTCTTGCCGGAGCCGTTCTCCCCCACCACCGCCAGACGCTCCCCCACGTCGAACTTCATGGACACGTGCCGCAGGGCCCAGGTATCCGTGCCGGGGTACTTGAAGGACACGTCCCGGAACTCGATCTCGTACTTCCGGTCGGAGCGCTTCTCGGTGGTGAGGCTGCCCTGGTACATGTTGTTGGGGATGTCCAGAAAGTCGTAGGTGAACTTGAGGTATTCCGCGTTGGCCCGCAGGTTCCCCACGATCTCCAGCAGGCGGGTGAACCCCTGGGCCAGCCCCGCCAGAGCGCCCACGTACTGGGTGACGGACCCCACCCCGAAGGCCCCGCCCAGGGCCTTCAATCCGGTGAAGAGGTAGATGACTCCCATGAACGCCTGGGACACCGCGCCCGAGGCGGCGGCGCAGGCCCCCATGGGCCCCCGGGCCCACCTGGCGATGGAGGAGGCGGGTCCAAAGGAACTCTCGCCCTGCATCTCCGCATGTGCGGCGTTTTCCAGAAATTGATCCTGGGCGTAGGTGCGTATGTCCGTTCCCCGGTGGCGCTCCTCCATGGCGATGAAGTAGAAGAAGGAGAAACCCCGGTTGCCCGCCGTGCCGTCGTATTTGTTCCAGTAGGAGTATGAGTGGTTTGACAGCGCGCCGGAGGCCAGCACCGACCCCACCAGCAGCGCCAGCATCCCCGCCAGGCACCCGGGGTGATTCAGCCAGGCCAGGGGGCTTCCTTCCGGCACCGGCAGAGTGAACAGGCTCACTGACAGAGCCACCGCCCCCAGGATGCGGAACACCGCCCCTACAGCGTCGGAGAAGATCATATACAGCTTGTTCAGCCCCCAGCCGTTCCACTGACGGACCTGCTGGATCTGGGTGAACAGCGCCTGATTCTTTGGATCGTCCACGTCGCAGAAGTCCATGCTCAGCAGCTTGTCGAAGAAGATGCGGTTCCAGGTGGGCCACTGGTGGGCCCGCCGCATGGTCTCGTCCCAGCGCCTGGCCGCCGAGCGCAGCACGCCCACCACCGCCGTGGAGGCCAGCAGGAGCGCCAGCATGGTCCACACCTGCTTCGCCTCCCCGCCCCCGGCGATAGCGTTCACCAGCCGGGCGGTGAAGTACAGGGGCAGGAAGGGGGAAAGGGCCTCCACCGCCCGCTGCACCGCCGCCGCGATCAAAATCTCCGGCTCCGCCTTCCACCAGATGGCGAAGCCCCGGCGGCTGTAGGCCATGACTGTTTTGAAGGGCAGACGCTCATTTTTCTGCTTATTCATCCTCCATCGCCCCTTCCTTGTAATATTTGCTCTGGATGTCGAAGAGATAGGCGTACCGCCCTCCCGCCGCCAGCAGCTCCTCGTGGGTGCCCTCCTCGGCGATGCCGCCGTTCTCAATGAGCAGCACCCGGTCACAGAAGCGGGTGGAGGCCAGCCGGTGGGAGATATATACGCTGGTGCGGTCCCCCGTCAGGTCGCTGTACTTCTGATACAGGTCGCTCTCGGCGATGGGGTCCAGGGCGGCGGTGGGCTCGTCCAGCACCACCACCGGCGCGTCCTTGTAGAGGGCCCGGGCCAGCATCAGCCGCTGCAGCTGCCCGCCGGAGAGGTCGATGCCGTCCAGATAGACCTCCCGGCCCAGGTGAGTATTCTCCTTCTGGGGCAGCTCCCAGATTTTGTCCGCGATGCCCGCCCGCTCCAGGCAGTCCCACATTTTGGGACGGTCTACGTTTTCCCCAGTGGTCTGGGCCACGTTTTCCGCCATCGTTCCCGCCAGGACGGAAAACTGCTGGAACACGGCGGCGAAGTGCTTGTAGTAGTCCCGGCGGTCATACTGCCGGATGTCCTCCCCATCCAGCAGCACCTGTCCCTCCGTGGGATCGTAGAAGCCGCAGAGGAGCTTGATAAGGGTAGTCTTTCCCGCGCCGTTGCGGCCCACCACCGCCAGCTTCTCGCCGGGATGGAGCGTCAGGTTGACATGGGACAGCGTGTCGTGGTCCGCGCCGGGGTAGCGGAAGCTCACGTCCCGCAGCTCCAGGGTATACAGATGATCTTTCTTCACGGACAGAGGCTTGCCGTCCCCGAAGCGGAACAGCTCCGGCTCCTCCATGAATTCCCGCAGGGCGGCCAGGTCCAGGCTCTCCCGGTGGAGGGCCCCCAGTCCGGAGAAGATGCCCGTCACCCACTGGGCAAAGCCGCTGACCGCCGTGAAGTACAGCACGAACGCCGCCGCCGTCAGCTCTCCCCGCAGGGCCATGGCAATGAGCAGGCCGTAGGCCGCGCCGTTTCGTAAAAATGCCAGCGCCACGTCCAGCAGGTCCGCCCACATATCCTGGCGGTAGGCCTTGACGTAGAAGTCCTGCATCAGCCGGGTGTACTTTTCGTACAGCTCCGTCAGCCAGGGGCCGATGCCGAAGATGCGGATGTCCTTGGCCAGCTTCATGTCCCGGCTGCGGTAGATCACGTAGTCCGACTTGTGCATCAGCGCGGCCTCCTCCTCCCGGTGGCGGTAGCGCCAGGCCCGGATATGCTCCCCCGCGAAGTAGCTCGCGGCGGACAGGGCGATGCACAGCGCCGCCACCCACGGCCCCACCTGGGCCAGCAGCAGCAGGTAGATGACGAAGCAGATGACGTTGGTCAGCAGCTCCGCCAGAGTGGTCCAGATGTGTTCTCCGGCGTCGCTGTTGCTGTCCAGGCAGCGGCTTGCCTTGCTCGCCCGCTTCACATAGTCCGGGTCCTCGATATGGGGGTAGGAGGTCCGGCAGAAGGTCATGTGCATGTCCAGACACAGCCCGGTGCGGACCCGGACACGTCCAAACAGGCTGTTGGCGTCCAGATAGGACCGCAGGGCCCGGACCGCCGTCATGCCCAGGGTGAACCAGAGGATCATCCGGACAAATTCCCCGGGGTTCACGCTCCGCCCCACCGCCTCCAGGATGGCGGGCACCACGAACAGCTCCAGCAGGCTGGCCGCCACGCCGCAGAGGATGATGCCCAGGACAATGACCAGCACGCTCTTGCAGTCCCGCCACGCCCGGGAGATCATGAAGGCGCAGTTTTGAAAAATGTTGTAGGTTTTCCGCTTGGTTTTTTTCATTGTTCCTCACCTCGAGAGAGAGCATAGCACATCGTCCCCCGTCTGTGTGGATCGGGGGACGAATCGTCGTTTCCGGGGGACGAATTGCAGGGAGCGCGCCCCCTCATCCCACAGGCAGCAGGATCTCCGTCGTAAACGCCCCCTCCTCGCTGTTGCGGGTGAGGTATCCCCCCAGACGCTCGATAATGGCATCCATCCGCATCAGCCCGAAGCCGTGGCCCTCCCCCTTGGTGGAGCGGAAGAGCCCGCCGGTCTTCTGCCGTTTCCCGGCGGCGGTGAAGTTGGTGCAGGAGATATACAGCTGGGTTCCCTTCATGTCCATATACACCCGGATGAGCCGTTCCTCCTCCGGCAGGGCCAGACTGGCCTCGATGGCGTTGTCGAAGAGGTTGCCCAGAATGACGCACAGGTCCAGCTCGGAGATGCTCAGCTTCACCGGCACGCTGGCGTCCGCCCGGACGGGGATGCCCTTGGACCGGGCCAGGGAGATCTTGCTGTTGAGGATGGCGTCCGCCATGGGGTTGCCGGTCTTCACCGCCGTATCCACGGTGGCGAGGTCCGTCTCCAGGGTGTCCAGATAGGCCCGGACGGCCTCCCAGTCGTTTTCGGCGGCGTGGGCCTTCATGGTCTGGATGTGGCTGCGGTAGTCGTGCCGCCAGCCCCGCATCTGCCGGTACATGTTCTCCACCTCGGCATAGTGAATCTCGATCAGCTCCCGCTGGTAGGCGGCAATGCGCCTGTCCACCAGCTTATCAAAGAATTTCATAGACGTTACCTCAAATCTGACGGATGATGGCCTGATTCAGCTTCTCGTACTGTCCCCGGGGCAGGGGGATGCGCTCGCCGGTGGTCAGCTCCGCCTCCGCGCGCGTCACCCGGCGGATGCAGGTCAGATTCACGATGCAGGACCGCCCCGCCCGGAAGAACCTTCGGTCCAGCGCCGCCTCGAACTCCGCCAGAGGCCGCTTGAGGGTGTAGTCCCGCCCGGCGTGGACGGTGACATAATTTTGCTGCACGTCCAGGTACCTGATTTCCGGCAGAGGCACCCGCACCGTCTCCCCGGGAAGCTCCAGGGTCAGAAAGGGCTCGTTCCGGGCCAGGCGGCTGACGGCCCGGGTGAGGACCTGATCGAATTTCTCTCCGTTTACCGGCTTCATCAGGTAGTGGAGGGCGGAGACCTCGTAGCCCTGGGCGATGTAATCGGAGTATCCGGTGATGAAGACGATCTGCACCGCCTCGTTGTCCCGGCGGACGGTTTTCGCCAGCTCCACGCCGTCCATACCGGTCATCTCGATGTCCAGCAGGAGGATGTCGAAATCCTTTTTCTCCTGATAGCGGAACAGGAAGGCCTCGGCGGAGGGAAAGACCTCCAGCTCCACCTCGGCCCCCGTCCGCCGCGCCCACTGTGCGGCCAGAGAGGCCACCAGCCGCGCGTCCTCGGGCCGGTCGTCGCAGACGGCAAAATGATAGATGTTCATCAAGCTCCCTCCTTCTCAGCCAAACCAACGGAGATCATGGACACCGCGTTCCGCTCCACGCCGTTGAGGATGAATCCCGCCAGGTCGCAGGCGTAGACAGGCCCGGCGGTCCGTATGCCCTCCTCTCTCACGTGCCGGGACAGGGCCTCGTAGCCCTCGGAGATGTCCCACCGGCCCCGGCAGCAGAGGTAGAGGTAGTTCCCGGCGGGCTTCTCCCGGTAGTAGGGGCAGTCCGCCGCTTCCTTGATGCGGGTGTAGAGGTACCGGACGCCGGACTGCTCCGTGTCCGGGGAGTGGATGGCTCCCAGCTGATAGTCCGGCTGGAGCCCATACCGGCCGCACAGCTCCCGGCACCGCTCCAGGACGGCGATCAGCACGTCGTCCCCGGCCTCCGGGGAGGGCTCTATCCGTCCAAGCTCCTCCGCCGGGAGGGCCAGCAGATGCTCCCGCGGAAACCAGGCCCGCCGGGGCTCCAGATCCGGGGCCCCGCCCAGCTCCAGATTGCGGATCATGCCCGACAGGACGAAGTCCATCTGCTCCAGCCTGCGCCGCTCCTCCTCCAGCGCCTCCCGCTGGGCCCGGAGGAGGTCCAGAGTCTCCCCGGCATCCTGCCGCCCCAGACAGCGGCGGATCTCCGCCAGAGGCGTGCCGGTCTGCCGGAAGATGGCGATAGCGTAAAAATCATAGAACTGTTCCGCGTCGTAATAAAAATACCCGTTCTCCCCCCGGTGGGCTGGAAGCAGGAGGCCAAGGTCCTTGTAGTGCCGCAGGGTCTCCTTGGTAGCGCCGCACAGGGCGGCGAAGGCGCCGGAGGTCATCCATCCCCGATGTTCCATAAAATTTTCTCTCCAAAAAGCAAAATTCCTCTTGACTGCGTGGCAGCCACACGGTTTATGATACCCCATGTCGAGCCGGATGGCAACCCCGACATAGATAAAATGACAGAAAACAAGGAGAGACCGACATGGAAAATCAACTGGATTCCTACCATCTTCCGGTAACGGGCCGGAACATTCTGCGCTTTGCCTTCCCGACCATCGTGATGACGGTGTTCAACACCTTCTATACCATGGTGGACGGACTGTTCGTATCCAACCTCATCGGCACCTCGGCCCTGTCGGCCATCAACCTCACCGCCCCGGCCATCGGACTGATCACGGCGGTTTCCGGGATGCTGGCCACCGGAGGCAGCGCCGTGGTGATGAAGAAAATGGGGGAGCGCCGGGAGCAGGAGGCCCGGCAGGACTTTACCCTGCTGATCCTGACCAACGCCGTGGTGGGCGCGGTCATGATGGTCCTGGGGTATACCCTGATGGACCGCCTGCTGGGGACCATGGGGCTGTCTCAGGAGGTGTTCGGCTACTGCCGCACCTACCTTCGGGGCTACCTGATCTTCACCGTCCCCATCCTGCTCATGTACAATTTTTCCCTTTACCTGATCGCCGCCGACAAGTCCCGTCTATCCCTCATCTGCACCGTGGCGGGCGGCGTGACCAATATCATATTGGACTACGTGTTCATCGCCCTGCTGGATATGGGCATCTTGGGAGCGGCCATCGCCACGGGGCTGGGGTATTCCATCACTGCGGCGGCGGGCTTTCTGGTGTTCTGCCAAAAGGACAGCCTGCTTCATTTCCAGAAGCCGGTCTTTCGGGGGAGCGTGCTGTTTCACGCCTCCACCAACGGGCTTTCGGAGCTGGCGACGTCTCTGGTGTCCGGCATCACCACCCTGCTGTTCAATCTGGCAATGCTCCGGTATGTAGGGGAGGACGGCGTAGCCGCCATCACCATCATCATGTATGTGCTGATGTTCGTCAGCGCCCTGTTTATTGGCTACTCCTACGGCGTAGCGCCCATGATCAGCTATTTCCACGGGGAGGGGAACCACGAGAAGCTGAAAAAGCTGGTAAGGTTCAGCATACGGTTCATCGCGGGAGCGTCCGCCCTCTGTGTTGCGGCTTCCATTGCGGCCTCCGGGCCGCTGGTGGGTATTTTTACCCGTCCGGGGACTTCCGTTTACGATTTGGCGGTGACGGGCAACCGGCTGTGTTCTTTTGCGCTGCTGTTCGTGGGATTGAATGTGTTCGCCAGCGGGATGTTTACGGCGCTGTCCAACGGGGTGGTGTCTGCCGTGCTGGCGTTCTCCCGGTCGTTCGTATTCACGGTGGCAAGTATTCCGATCTTGCCTGTTCTGTTGGGAGGCGTTACCGGGGTATGGCTGGCTACGCCAGCGGCGGAGTTATTGGCGGTGATTATGGCGGCGGGAATGGTGGTAAAATATCGGAAGCGATATGGCTATTGAGAGCATCTCAGGCGGCCCCTGCGGGCCGCCCTCGCTTCCTTCTAACAGTTAGATTCGCCCCTGCCGGGGCGGGGGACGGGGGCGTACTTTTCGTGTGAACGAAAAGTACCAAAAGGTCACTTAGGA
>CAJTVO010000129.1 GCA_910579485.1 uncultured Oscillospiraceae bacterium
AGAAAGGGATTCTTAAACCGCAGGTTTAAGCGCGTTTTTGGTTACTTTTGCCGCGGGGCAAAAGTAACCGCAGGGCGTCCGGGGCCGCGCAGGCCCCGGGCCAAAGTGCAGATCACTTCTTCAAGGTATCGACCCACTCGCCGTACTTCTTGATGTTAGCATCTCTCCCGGCGGGATCAGCCCCCTTGGTCAAAACATAAACCTTGATCTTGGGCTCCGTCCCGGAGGGACGAACGATGACCGATGTGCCATCCTCCAGCTCGAACCGGAGCACGTTGGAACCGGAAAGCTCCATAGTGGTCTTTGCACCGGTGGCGCACTCCACCACACTGCCGTCGGCATAGTCCTTGAACTGAAGGACCTTCACCCCGGCGATCTCGGCGGGCGGGGCCTCCCGCAGCTCCTTCATGAGCTTCGCCATGTCCGCCAGGCCATCCAGGCCGGGCATCACCAGATTGTGCGTCTTCTCGCCATAGAAACCGTGCTTCTCGCACAGCGCCTGATAGGCGTCCAGCACCGTCATGCCCTTGGCGTAGTAATACGCGGCCATCTCCGTGAGCAGCAGGGAAGCGGTAACGGCATCCTTATCCCGGACGAAATCGCCCAGCATGTACCCGTAGCTCTCCTCGTAGGAGAAGACCACCTTCCCCTCGCCGGACTCCTCCAGGGCGTTCTTCTTCTCCGCAATGAACTTGAACCCGGTAAAGGTATCATAGCACTGCGCCCCGTGGCTGTGCGCCACCGCCTTCGCCATCTCGGTGGTGACGATGGTCTTGAGGGCGACCGGGTTCTTGGGCAGCTTGCCGGTGCGCTCCATGGCCCCCAGCAGGTAGTCCAGCAGCACCACGCCGGTCTGGTTGCCGGTCATGACCTTGTACTCGCCGTCCTTGTCCCGGACCATGATGCCCACCCGGTCGCTGTCCGGGTCGGTGCCCAGGATAAAGTCCACGTCGTTGGCCTTGGCCAGATCGATGGCCAGATAGAATCCCTCCGGGTTCTCCGGGTTGGGGGACTTGACGGTGGGGAAATTGCCGTCGATCACCATCTGCTGGGGCTCGCAGAGCAGATGCTTCACCCCGGCGCGCTTCAGAGCCTCGGGGACCAGCTTGTGGCCGCAGCCGTGGAAGGGCGTGTAGACCAGCTTGAAGCTGTCCGCCACGGCGGGGATGGCATTGGCGTCCACAGTCATCGCCATGACTTCCTTCAGGAAGGCCTCGTCGGTCTCCTGGCCGATCACGGTGATGAGCCCGGCCTTCACCGCCTCGTCATAAGGCATGGTCTTTACGCCGGTAAAGATGTCGATCTTCTCCAGCTCTTTGGCGATGGCGTCGGCGTGCTGGGGCGGCAGCTGAGCGCCGTCCTCCCAGTAGACCTTGTAGCCGTTGTACTCCTTGGGGTTGTGGCTGGCGGTGACGTTGATGCCCGCCTGACAGCCGTAGTGCCGCACCGCGAAACTCAGCTCCGGCGTGGGCCGCAGGGCGTCGAAGATGCGCACCTTGATCCCGGCGGCGGCGCAGACCTCGGCAGCGGCCCGGGCAAACTCCATGCCGTGAAGGCGGCAGTCCATGGCGATGGCCACGCCCCGCTCCTTGGCCTTCTCGCCCTCGGCGCAGATGACGTTGGCGAAGCCCTGGGTGGCGTGGCGGACCACATAGATGTTCATGTGGTGCAGGCCCATGGCCATGGTGCCCCGCAGCCCGGCGGTGCCGAACTCCAGGGGACCGTAGAACCGGCCCTCGATCTCCTTGGGATCGTCCTTGATGGCCTCCAGCTCGGCGTGTTCCTCCGCAGTCAGGACGCCGCTGTCCAGCCATTTCTGATACTCCTTCAAATAGTCCATTGGGATCGTTTCCTCCTTCTCTTTTTTGGGATATAACGTTACTTGCCATTGTACCAAAAATTCTCCCGCGGTTCAAGGGGAAGCATGGGTTTTTCCGGAATTTCTTTCGGCCGGTCCCTCCGAAAAAAAGAGGCCGCTCGCGAATATGTGGAATTAGATATTGAAATGGGGGACAATTTACAGTATACTCATATCTATCAAGCAAGGATATCCAGGAGGGCCCCATGAGTACTGTCATCACATCCATCGACCATCGCTCCCCGGCGGAGCGGGCCGGAGTGCGCGCCGGCGAACGGCTCGTCTCCATCGGCGGCCACGCCGTGGAGGACGTGCTGGACTACCGCTTCTTCGGCTACGACCGGGACCCGGAGCTGGTGCTGGAGTCCCCGGAGGGCTCCCGACGGACGGTGCGGGTCAAGAAGCCGGAGGCGGCGGAGCTGGGACTCAACTTCGAGACCTACCTCATGGACGAGCCGCGGCCATGCTCCAACCACTGCCTGTTCTGCTTCGTGGACCAGATGGCCCCCGGGTGCCGGGACACCCTCTACTTCAAGGACGACGACGCCCGGCTCAGCTTCCTCATGGGCAACTATATCACCCTTACCAACCTCTCCCCACGGGAGGTCCAGCGGATCATCGACCTGCGCATCAGCCCCATCAACGTCTCCGTCCACGCTACGGATCCCAAGCTGCGAAGCATCCTGCTGGGCAATAAGGCCGGGGGCGAGAGTCTGGAGGCCATGCGGCGGTTCGGGCAGGCGGGCATCGTCATGAACGGGCAGATCGTCCTCTGCCCCGGATACAATGACGGGGAACAGCTTCAGAGGACCATGGAGGACATGGCCGCGTGGGGGTTCAACAGCTGCTCCATCGTGCCGGTGGGCCTGACGAAATTCCGGGAGGGGCTGTCCAAGCTCCGGGCCGTGGACCGGGAGACCGCCGGACAGGTCATCGATCAGGTGGACGCTTTCGGGGCGCGGTGCCTGGAGCGGTACGGGTCCAGGATGTTCTTCTGCTCTGACGAGCTGTATATCCGGGCGGGACGGGCGCTGCCGGAGGAAGACTATTACGAGGACTACGTCCAGATCGAAAACGGCGTGGGGATGCTGCGCAGTCTCATTACGGAGTTCGAAGCGGGACTGCGGCTGGAGGACGGGACGGCGGAGGCTTCGTCCTATACCATCGCCACCGGTGTCAGCGCCAGACCCTTTTTGCAGGAGCTGGCGGATAAGGCCAGAGAGCAGACCGGCGTGTCCGGACAGGTCATCGCCATTGTGAACGATTTCTTTGGGCATACCATCGACGTGGCGGGACTGATCACCGGCGGGGACCTGATCGCCCAGTTGAAGGGAAAGGACCTTGGGGCGCGGCTGCTCATTCCGGTCAACATGCTCCGGCACGGGGGGGATGTCTTTTTGGATGATCTCCATGTGTCCGATGTGGAGCAGGCGCTGGGGGTGCCGGTAACGGTGGTGGAGCAGGATGGGTTCGATCTGCTGGACGCCATGCTGGGCAGGAAGTGATTGGAACGAATGTTTCACGTGAAACATTTTTTGGGGGAGGTTTTTCTATGACGGTTACTGCGCAGAACGAGAAGACTGTCCCCAAGCTGGTGAAGTCTGCCGGAAGTGCGGTGGACGCTATCAGCGGACTGCTGAAAAATAAGCTGCCGGAAGAGCCGGACGCGAAAGCTTTGCGGTTGGAGCGGCTGGAGAGTTGTGCGGAAACCCTTTTATAAAAGTTCCAGCATCAGGGAGGCGCCGAGGAGGAAGCCTTTGCGGAAGCAGTCCAGCTCCAAAATGTGGCTTATCTGGGACTGGGTGTAGTTTAGCTGGTCGAGAGCCTTCAGGCCAAGGGCGGTGTGGATATTGTCGAAAATCTCGCTCTCTTTTTCGTAGAGTTCCGCTAACTCCGGGATCGACTCCGGCTCTTCATTGCATTGGCTCTCATACAGAAATTCGATAACATCGGTCATGGGGTGGACCTCCTTTACTATGTGTAAACTTATTATATTCCAAACATCCTTATTAGTCAACTATAATTACTCAAAAAGTCCTTTGTGTTTTGAGAGGTAGCATATGGAACATTCTGATAGAATATTGCAAATTATTACGGATAGAGGACTTACTGGATATAAGGTTGCAAAAGCGACAGGATTAACTACCAGTATGTTTACTGAATGGAGAAAAAAACCTACTTCCAAGATCTATTCCGGGAATCTGGTACTGATTGCCGACTATCTGGGATGTTCTGTGGATTACCTGCTGGGGCGGACGGAGGACCCGGAAGTCCATCAGATAGAACCCCGGGGAGTTGACCCCGCCAGACGGTAGGGGCCGTCGATAACCACGCTGAAATAGAAACTGAAGTTGCACGAAGCGGACGGTACTGCCGGTAGACAAAACCAAACCGTGCCTTGGGCGCAAACTAAACAGGTGAGGAGCGGGATTCTCAAGGGGGAGTCCCCTTCCCCTTGAGCGCGTTTTTGGTTACTTTTGCCGCGCGGCAAAAGTAACCCCAGGGTCCGGGGCTGGGAAAGCCCCGGGCCGATCAAAGAACAAATTTCCCTCGCGCCGGACGGCGCGAAGAAGGAGTAAACCATGCCGAAACCAATCATCGCCATCGTAGGCCGGCCCAACGTAGGCAAATCCGCCCTGTTCAATAAACTGATCGGGCAGAGACTATCTATCGTCGAGGACACCCCCGGGGTAACAAGAGACAGGATCTATGGGGAATCCGACTGGAACGGAAGAAAATTCACCCTCATCGACACCGGGGGGATCGAACCAAGAACCGACAGCGAAATACTGACCTTTATGCGCGAGCAGGCGGAGATCGCCATCAGCCACGCGGACGTGATCGTATTCCTGACCGATATCAAAACGGGCCTCACCGCCTCCGACCAGGAGGTGGCGGGGATGCTCCAGCGGAGCGGCAAGCCCATCGTCCTGGCGGTAAACAAAATGGACTCCACCGGCAACGTAGACCCGGACTTCTACGAGTTCTACAACCTGGGTCTGGGGGACCCCATCGCCGTCTCGGCGGTCCACGGCCACGGGACCGGCGACCTGCTGGACGAGTGCGTAAAATACTTCCCCCCGGAGGGGGAGGACGAGGAGGACGACGACCGTATCCAGGTAGCGATTATCGGCAAGCCCAACGTAGGCAAGTCCTCCCTGACCAACAAAATTCTGGGCCAGCAGAGGACCATCGTCAGCAACGTGGCGGGCACCACCCGGGACGCCATCGACAGCTACTTTGAGAACGAGACCGGGAAGTACGTCTTCATCGACACCGCCGGGATGCGGAAGAAATCCAAGGTGGACGAGGCCATCGAGCGCTACAGCGTATTAAGAGCGCAGATGGCGATCGAACGGGCCGACGTGTGCCTCATCCTCATCGACGCCCAGGAGGGCGTCACGGAGCAGGATACCAAGGTGGCCGGCATGGCCCACGAGGCCGGGAAGGCCAGCATCATCGTGGTCAACAAGTGGGACCTCATCGAGAAAGACGGCAAGACCATGGACAAAATGCGGGAGGACATCCGCCGGGACCTTGGGTATATGACCTACGCCCCCGTCCTGTTTATCTCCGCCATGACCGGGCAGAGGGTGGAACGGCTCTTTGAGCTGATCCAGTATGTGAACAATCAGGCGGCCACCCGGATCACCACCGGGATGCTCAACTCCGTGCTGGCGGACGCACAGACAAGGGTCCAGCCGCCTACGGACAAGGGGCGGCGGCTGAAAATTTATTATATGACCCAGGCGGGGATCAAGCCGCCCCATTTCATCTGCTTCTGCAACGACGCGAGGCTGTTCCACTTCTCCTATCAGCGGTATCTGGAGAATCAGATACGCAACGTGTTTGGGCTGGAGGGGACGCCGATCCGTATGACCATACGCCAGAAGGGCGATAAGGAGGAGTGATTGCCATGAATATGCAGCAGGGACCGGAAATCTTGTTCTGGCTGAAATTTGCCGCTGTTTTTCTGCTCCCCATCGCGGTGGAGGCGTATTTCTGCGGCTGCTTTAACGGGGCGGTCATCGTATCGAAGTATATCCTGCGGGACGACGTCCGCAACCACGGCAGCGGCAACGCGGGACTTACCAACTTCTACAGGGCGTTCGGCGGACCGCTGACGCTGGCGGTCATCCTGACGGACGTACTCAAGGCCGTTGTGGCGGTATGGCTGGGGATGCTGTGGATGGGGCAGCTTCCTAATGGGGACATCCTCGCAAAATACTGGGCGGGGCTGTTCTGCCTGCTGGGGCATATGTTCCCCTGTATGTTCCACTTCAAGGGGGGCAAGGGCATCCTCTCCGGCGGGGCCATCGCCATCATGATCGACTGGCGGGTGGCGCTGGTGGTCTGGGGGGGGTTCCTGCTGCTGGCGGTGCTGACGAAATATGTGTCCCTGGGGTCTGTGTGGGCCGGGGGGAGCTTTCCCTTTATCACCTGGTACTGCTATCCCCACTGGCAGATCGTGGTGCTGGCCTTTATCATCGGGGGGCTGATCGTGTGGCAGCACCGGGCCAATATCAGACGGCTGCTCAGCGGGACGGAGAATAAATTCTCCCTGCATAAGAAAAAGCAGGGGTAGGAGGCGTTTTTGACGATGAAAATCACGGTTTTAGGTTCTGGCGGATGGGGCACGGCCCTGAGCCTGCTGCTGCTGGATAATGGAAACGATGTGACGCTGTGGTCCTTCCTGGAGAAGGAGGCGGAGGCGCTTCGCGCCACGCGGGAGAACCCCATGCTGAAAGGGGTCGTCCTGCCGGAGGCGCTGAAGATCACCACCAGCATGGACGTGCTGGCGGACAGCGAGCTGGTGGTAATGGCTACTCCCTCCTTCGCCGTCCGGGAGACGGCAAGGAAGGCCGCGCCCCTGCTGCGGCAGGACGCGGTGGTGGTCAGCGTCGCCAAGGGCATCGAGAAGGACACGGCGCTGTGCCTGACCCAGATCATCGAGGAGGAGCTGAAGGGCAAGGGCCGGGTGGTGGCGCTGTCCGGGCCCTCCCACGCCGAGGAGGTGGGCCGCAGGGTGCCCACCGGCTGCGTGGCGGCCTCCAGGGACATGGCGGCGGCGGAGCTGGTACAGGACGTGTTCATGAGCCCACGGTTCCGGGTGTATACCAACAGCGACGTGCTGGGCGTGGAGCTGGGGGCGGCGCTGAAGAACGTGCTGGCCCTCTGCTGCGGCGTCAGCGACGGCATGGGGCTGGGGGACAACACCAAGGCCCTGCTCATGACCCGGGGCATGACGGAAATGGCCCGGCTGGGGGTGGCCCTGGGAGGCCGGAAGGAGACCTTCGCGGGGCTCAGCGGCATGGGAGACCTGATCGTGACGTGTACCTCCATGCACTCCCGGAACCGGAGGTGCGGGATCCTGGTGGGACAGGGGAAGAGCGTGGAGGAGGCCATGAAGGAAGTGGGCGCTACGGTGGAGGGGTATTATGCCGCTCTCAGCGCCCACCAGCTGGCGGAGAAGGCCGGGGTGGAGATGCCCATCTGCGAATGCGCCTACCGGGTGCTGTACGAGGGGCAGAGCGTCCGGGAGGTCGTGGGCGCTTTGATGAGCCGGAACAAGAAGCGGGAAGCGGACGAGAGCTGGATCTGACGCGGAGCGAGGAGGTATTTTATGGAGGACCGTATTGTCCGGTGGGCGGCGGAGCTGCAGAGCATGGCCCAGACCGGCTTATATTACTGCGGGGACGATTTTGACCGGGAGCGCTATCTGCGGATCAGGGAAATCGCCGCCGAGATGGCGGCGGAGCGGACAGGACTCCCGGTGGAAAAGGTGACCGGCCTCTTCTGCGGCGACGTGGGGTATCAGACGCCGAAGGTGGATACCCGGGCGGCTATTTTTCAAGATGGAAAGATCCTGCTGGTCCAGGAAAAAAATGGCGCCTGGGCTTTGCCGGGAGGATGGTGCGAGTACAATTTGTCTCCTGCGGAGAACGCGGTCAAGGAAGTGAAGGAGGAGGCGGGCCTGGACGCGGCGGTCCGGATGCTCATCGCTGTCCAGGACCGGCAAAAGCACAACAAGCCGGATTACGCCTACGGCGTGGTAAAGATATTCTACCTCTGCGAGGCGCTGGGCGGAAGCTTCGTACCTAACAGCGAGACGGTCGGAAGCGGCTATTTCGGAGAGGACGGGCTGCCGCCCCTGGCGGCGGAAAAGTGTACGGAGGAGCAGATCGGGATGTGCTTCCAAGCGTCGCGGGCGGCGCTTTGGACGGCGCGGTTTGATTGATAAGAGGGCCGTATGCGCGTTGAGGAAGTGAAGCGGTCCGAGCGGAAGAAGGGGCGGTTCCTGGTCAGGCTGGAGGATGGGGACATCCTGCGGGTGACGGAGGAGGAGCTGCTGCGGTTCGGGCTTCGGGCCGGGCTGGAGCTGGACGGGGAGACGCTGGAGGCGGTGAGGGCCTCTGTGAAGGCGTCCTCCGCGAAGGCGGCGGCGGCGAACATCATCGGGAGCCGGGCCCTCAGCAAGAAGGAACTGACCCGGCGGCTGGTGAAGAAAGGCAGCGATGAAGCCGACGCTCAGGCGGCGGCGGACTGGCTGGAGGACATCGGCGCCGTGGATGACGCGGGCTATGCCGCCGCGCTGGCGCGGCACTACGGCGGGAAGGGCTACGGGCCCGCCCGGGTCCGGGAGGAGCTGCGCCGGAGGGGCGTGGACCGGTCGCTGTGGGACGAGGCGCTAGAGGAGCTGCCGGAGGCGGCGGAGGTCCTGGACGAGCTGATCCGGAAGAAGTGCCGGGGGGAGCTGTCGGACCCAAGGGAGAAGAAGCGGGTCAGCGACGCGCTGCTCCGGCGGGGGTTTGCGTGGAGCGATGTGAAGGCCGCCATGGGGCGGTATACGGAGATGCTGGAGGATACGTATGATTAGGGAAGTCCGGTTTTATGACGAGGTGGACGACGCGCTGCTGAAATTCGCGGTGATCGCGGCCCGGTCCGGGGGGAAATGGGTGTTTTGCAGGCATAAGGAGCGGACTACTCTGGAGATCCCCGGGGGACATCGGGAACCGGGGGAGAGCGTGGACCAGACCGCCGCGCGGGAGCTGCGGGAGGAGACGGGGGCGGAGGTGTTCAGCCTCCGGCCCGTGTGCGTGTATTCCGTGGTGCGGGATGACGGTGAGAGCTTCGGCGGACTGTACTATGGGGAGATTTCCTCTTTTGGGGAGCTACATAGCGAAATTGAGGAGATTTTTCTGCTGGAGGAGCCTCCGCAGGGGAATTGGACGTATCCGGAGATACAGCCGAAGCTCCTGAAGGAGGTCCGCCGCCGGGCGGCGGGGCTTTGAATCTGCGGCGCTGCGCGCCGCGTCCGCATTTTTCTATTCGCTACCCCGGGGCCTCCGCGGCCCCGG
>CAJTVO010000130.1 GCA_910579485.1 uncultured Oscillospiraceae bacterium
TCACATCCCGAATTAATTGACTATTATATTAAATATAAGGAAGATAATGAAGAAAAAGCAACTTCTATTAGCATTCAGGCCGTCCAAGAAGTCAGGATGCTATTTAATACTCAACTCCAAGAACTTGCGCAATGTTTGAATGCTCGAACAGCGTTTTATAAAATTAATGCTAATTCCCATGATGAAGCGTATCAGCGAGTTCAGTTTTTAAAAGATGTCATTGAGAATATGGACGGATATCGTTTGTTTTATCTCAACGGTCATCCTCTGAAGCGTGAAAACGACCTCCAGATTATGTATCGTTTAGTTTGGTATGCAACAGATTTTGATGTAAACCGTGAAGTTAATAATGGTCGCGGCCCAGTTGATTTTAAAATTTCAAAAGGAAGAAAAGACACGACATTGGTTGAGTTTAAATTGGCATCTAATTCAAAGTTAAAAAAGAATTTAGAAAATCAAGTCGAGATATACAAAAAAGCTAACGGGACAGATCGTGCAATAAAAGTTATACTATTCTTTAGTTATGCAGAATTGGAAAAGGTTACACGAATTCTCAATGAACTTGGTATTGCGGGATGTCCCGATATTGTGATGATCGATGCCAGGGATAATAAATTATCAGCTTCAAATGTTTAATAAGTTTTTCCTTTTAAAATTTTCATGCTGACGACTAACATTGCACAGGTTGTAAAAATCTTTTTCAATATGTATTGACAAACACCTGTTCCATATGTTATCCTACAATTCCCGATTATAGCGGGGCCAACTAAATAGGCTATGCTGTACTGAAACAGTAAGGGCCGGTTACATAGACAACCACACAAGAACCCCAGCGAGAGGAAAACTCCCGCTGGGGTTGGTGCGTCTATGTGCCGGCTTCTTTTTTTGCTCACAACTGAATGACCGTCTGAATGGGATACTCCGCCACGATCTTCACCAGGGAGAGAGCGAGATAACGCCGCTGAGTAGGGGCAGGAACGCCATTCAGGGAAAGCGGCAAAACAGTGTGACGGCAAAACGCCGTCACTTGAACCCCCCAAAAACTATTCTGACGGCATTTTGCCGTCTATCTGTCTTGGCCATGGCTGTGACTGTGACGGCAAAGATGGCCCTATTTGCCGTCACCATTTTGCCCCGCCAACAGGAGTGACGGCAGAATTGCCGTCATGCGCCGTCACCTCTGCATGACATCACAGGTGATGCCACTTTATCTACGGGCTATCTATGAGAATGGCATCACCTATGATGCCATAGCCCAGACATGGAACAGGCCAAACGTAACTGCGAGAAAATGTTCTCAGCACACCTCCTCAGAAAGAAGCCGATCCCGCCCGCTTCCCACACCTCAAGAGCAACAGAACTATCCCTGTCCACAGGGATAGCGAGCATCGGATTTCGCCCCCCAGGGGGCAAAATCCATTTCCAGGGGAGACCCCTGAATACCCCCTCTCACGGCGAAAATTTGACAGAATGGAGGAATTGTTTTGAGTACGAACGATGAAAAAGTACGGCTGAAAATCAGACTGACGGTCGAAGAAAAGGCCAAGCTGGAGCATGACGCTGCCCTGTGCGACCTGACCCAAGCCGAATATTTTCGGCAAATTTGTCTGGGCAAGCGGCTCCGTCCCAAGCAGCCGCCGGAGTTTTGGAAACTGCTGGACGCCCTGTATGAAATCCACGATGAGCTGGAACGGCTAACCGTCTACTACCCGGAAGCCGCCGTGGGATGTTCCCGAATTGAAAACCTTGTCCTGTTTTTGCAGGGGGTGGCGTGATGGCTACCACCAGCCTATGGCATATCAAGGGGCGGCTCAGTGACCTTATTGCCTACGTTGAGAACCCGGAGAAAACTGTACCCAAGGGAACCGAGGATTTTTTCAACGTATTTTCGTACATCCAAAACCTGCAGAAAACTGCGGACGGCGCTTTCGTTACCGCCATCAACTGTCTGAAGCAGACGGCGCTTCAACAGATGATTTTGACGAAACAGCGATATGGCAAAGAGGACAAGTACATCGCCTGGCACGGCTATCAGAGCTTCAAACCGGGGGAAGTCACCCCAGAGCGGTGCCATGAGATCGGCGTGAAGCTGTCCCATGAAATGTGGGGCGACAGGTTTCAAGTCATCGTCACCACCCACCTGGACAAAGGCCATCTGCATAACCATTTCTGTTTCAACTCGGTATCGTTCAAGGACGGCAAAAAGTACAACTACTCCAAAGCCGAACAGCAGCGCCTCCGAGATACCTCAGACCGACTTTGCCGGGAGTACGGGCTATCCGTCATAGAGCATGGCCGCAAGGCTCCCAGCCGCCCCGTCTGGCTGGACGAACAGAGCGGCAAGCCCACCCGCTACAACATTTACCGGACGGACGTGCGGGAAGCCGTCAACGGCAGCCGAACTGTGGAGATGATGGAGAGGTATCTCCGGCGCAAGGGCTATCTCACCGACTTCACAGGCAAGCATTGGAAGATACGCCTGCCGCAGTATCAACACTTCACCCGTCTGGACACCTTGGACGAGCGGTGGATGCCGGAGAACATCAGGCGCAGCCTGGGCGCACGGGCCAGCTTCGGCAACAAGCGCCCCACCGTTAATTTTGCCCTGGAGCTGCCGGAGGAGCTGCGGGTGTATGTGCCATTTCAACCCACGTCTTACATTTACCGGCTGTTCCTCTATTGGGAATACCAGCTTGGCATCCTACCCAAAGGGACGACCTATCAGCCCACCAGCCCATTTCTAAAAAAGGAACTGCGGAAACTGGACGAAATCACCGCACAGGTAGATTATCTGGCAAAAAACCGTATTGAAACGCTGGACGATCTTCTTTCAGCCCGTGAAACTCTCCAAAGCAAAATGGACACGCTGACCGAACAGCGGACAAAGCTGCAAAACAAAATACGTAGGGCGTCACCGGCTGAAAAGGAACGGTTACGGGCCGAAAAACAGGCCGTGACCGCTCAGATTACCGCCTGCCGCAAGAAATTGAAGCTGAATGTTGGTGTGGAGGAACGCTCCGCCAAAATCCAGGACACGATGGACATAATCTACACCAACGAGGAACAGCACCGCCGGATGGAGCAAGATAGAAAGAGAGGATTGAAAATCAGATGAACAATATTAAGTTAGAATTAACTGAACAAGAAGCAAAAATTTACGATGAGGTGATGGAAAAGGTTGATGAAACGGCGGTTTTCCTCGCCGGTCTACCCCATGCGGAACGGCTGGACTGGCTGAAAAAGCATCAGTATTGCCACCCTATTAGCTTTGAGCGGGAGATTGACGGAACGCTCTACTCCGTCAACGCCCATTTCAGCGAGGACGCCGAAACCGCTGAGGGAAAAGTAAATCGCATTCTCAACCGAAATATCACGCTGTAAAGTGTTGAAGTTTTACGCCGGATGTGGTATGATAAGGTTACCCTGCAATTCATATCACATCCGGTTGCGGAAAGGAGCACATTTTGAAGAAAAAGCAGCCAAATAATCAAAGAATTACAGCGTTATACGCCAGATTGTCCCGTGACGATGAGAAAGAAGGTATCTCAGGATCAATCCAAAATCAAAAGGCTATCCTGGAGAAGTACGCCAATGATAATCACCTGCCTAATCCAAAATTTTTCTTTGATGACGGCTATTCTGGAGTTACGTTCACCCGTCCGGCCTTTATGGAAATCATGGATTTGGCTGAACAGGGGTCGGTGGCAAACCTCGTTGTGAAAGACCACTCAAGGCTGGGGCGTAACCGTCTTGTGGTGGGCCAGCTTCTGGAGGAAGATTTTGTGCGACTGAACGTGCGGTACATCGCCATCATGGATAACATCGACACCGCCAACGGCGTCAGTGACATTGTGCCCATGCAGGATTTGTTCAACGAGTGGCACGCCAAAAATACAAGCGATAAGGTTCGCCGTGTCATGCAGAGCCGTGGTAACGCCGGGATACCACTCACCACCAACCCGCCCTACGGTTACACGAAAGCGCCGGAGGATAAAAACAGGTGGATCGTGGACGAGCCAGCAGCGGCAATCGTCAGACGGATATTTCAAATGTGTGTCAGCGGCCTGGGGCCTACCCAAATCGCAAAAAAACTCAAAGCGGAGCAGGTGCCTACGCCGACCGAGTACTGGCGCAGTATCGGTAAGAAGTGCGGTCCCGGCACGGAGCGGCCATTCAACTGGTGTTCCCACACGATAGCGGACATTTTAGACCGGCAAGAGTATGTGGGAGATACGGTGAATTTCCGTTCTTTCAGCCAGTCCTTTAAGCAGAAGAAACGGCTGGACAAGCCCCAAGAGGAATGGAAAGTATTCCCCAATACCCACCCTGCTATCATTGACCGGGAAACCTTTGCCCTCGTTCAAAACCTCCGACAGCACCGCCGCAGGCCCACAAGAACAGGCATTGTGAGTATGTTCTCCGGGCTTCTCTACTGCGCCGACTGCGGAAGCAAGCTGGGGTACAGTGCCACCAACAACTACAAGCGGGAGCAGGCGTTTTTCTTCTGTTCCGCCTATCGCAGTAATTCCGATGTTTGTTCCGCCCACTTCATCCGGGAGAAAGTAGTTGAAGAATTGGTGCTGGAGGGTCTGCAAAGGCTGTTATGGTACGTCCAGGTCTATGAAAAGCGGTTTGCCCAGGAGCAGATGGAGCGGTTTGGCCTGCAAGAGAAAAAGGCGCTGACCGCCAAACGCCGGGAATTGGACAAAGCTAAAGTTCGGGTTGTGGAAATCGACCAGCTTATCCAGAAAAGCTACGAGGATATGACGAAGGGCCTGCTGTCCAAGGAACGCTTTGCCACGCTGACGGTATCGCTGGAAACCGAACAGAAGCAGTTGAAAGCGGCCATCCCGGAGATGGAGGCCACTCTGGACGCTACCACGGATAAGGCCGCTGATTTGCAGCGGTTTATTGAGCGAGCCAGACAAGTGACACGGTTGACAGAATTGACGCCTGAGATTGTCCATGAGTTCATTGACAAAATTGTAGTGTCCAAGCCTGACAAGCTGAACGGCAAGCGGCATCAGAGGGTGGACATTCACTACAACACCATTGGCTTATGGGTAGCGCCGGAGCCGGAAATGCTGGAACGGGAATATCTGGCCTATTATAATTCCATGCAGAAGCGCAAGGAAAAGACAGCGTAGCCGAAGCTACGCCGTCCTAATCGAATGATTTTCACTTACGGGAATCCCATCGGGGCAACTTCCTTACGGGAGTTGCCCCGATGGCGCGTCCTCTTTTTTACGGATTCGGGTCCTCTTCTTCCCCGTAGAGATCCGCCGGGAAATAACCCATCGGATACAGCGGGCCCCAGGGACCGCCGACCAGGAACAGGCGCTTCCCCCGTTCCTCCGCGCAGCCGGGATGCTCCGCCGCCTCCTCAATGGGGAACAGCACGCTCCCGCCGCCCGTGTTTCCGTTCAGGTTTTCAAATATCGACATCTTCTCTCACCCCGGACCTAGCTTGCCCGACTGGGGAGAAAATATGGCTGAAAAATTTTGGTTTCCTATTCAAACTGGGCGGCGTAGAGCCGGTAGTACACGCCCTGGCGCTCCATCAGCTCCCGGTGGCGGCCCTGCTCCGCCACCCGGCCCTGGTCGATGACCAGGATATGGTCCGCGTTCTGGATGGTGCTCAGGCGGTGGGCGATGACTACGCAGGTTTTCCGGGCCATCAGCTCCCGCATGGCGGTCTGAATTTGCCGCTCAGTGGCGGTGTCCACGTTGCTGGTGGCCTCGTCCAGGATCAGCATCTTCGCGTCGTACAGCATGGCCCGGGCAATGGTCAGCAGCTGCTTCTGCCCCTTGGAGATGTTGCCGCCGTCCTCATAGAGGACCGTGTCGTACCCCTGGGGCAGCTGCATGATGGCCCCGTGGATACGGGCCGCCTTGGCGGCGGCGATCACGTCCTCCCGGGTGGCCCCCTCCCGGCCATAGGCGATGTTCTCATATACGGTGCCCTGGAAGAGCCAGGTATCCTGGAGGACCATGGCGTAGGACCGGCGCAGGCTGGACCGGGTGAGGGCGTACATGTCCCTTCCGTCTACCGCGCCCCGGCCCTCCCGGAAGTCATAGAAGCGCATGAGGAGGTTGATGATGGTGGTCTTCCCCGCCCCGGTGGGGCCCACGATGGCCACCAGCTGGCCGGGACGGGCATGGAGGGAGACCTCCCGGAGGATGTCCTGCTCCGGGGTGTAGCCGAAGCGGACCTTTTCCAGGGAAATATCGCCCTCCACGTCCGTCAGGGGCTCCGCCGCCGGGGGATCGGTGGGCTCGCCGGGGGTGTCCAGCAGATGAAACACCCGCTCCGCCGCCGCCAGGGCGGCATAGATCTCCCCGGTGATGTTGGCGATCTCATTGATGGGGCCGGAGAACTTCCGGGAGTAGAGGACGAAGGCGGAGATCTGGTCCAGGCCGGCATAGCCCCGCATATAGAGCAGGCTGCCCAGAATCGCGATGAGGGCCAGGCCCAGCTCGTTGATGAAGCGCACGTTGGGACCCATCCGCTTGGTGGCGCGGGCGGCCTGGCAGTAGGCGTCCGCGGCATCGTCGTTGATGGCGGCGAAGCGCCGGGCGGTCTGCTCCTCCCGGGCGTAGCTCTGGATGGTGGCCAGGCCGGAGAACTTCTCCTCCGCGAAGCCGTTCATGCCGCCGTAGGCGGCGGAGCGCCGGGAGAACAGAGGCTTGGTGATTCGGTTCATCCGGCGGGTATAGCCGATGGCCATGGGGATGGTCACCAGGGTCACCGCCGTCAGCACGGGGCTGATGACGGCCATCATGACGAAGGATCCGGCGACCGTCACCAGGCTGGTGAGGATCTGGCTCAGGTCGGCGGAGATGCAGGTCCCCACCACGTCCACGTCGTAGGAGACCCGGCTGATGATGTCTCCGGCCTGGTTGCGGTCGAAGAAGCTTACCGGCAGGTCCAGCAGCTTGTGGAACACGTCCGAGCGCAGCTTCTGTGCGGTGAGCCGCCCGATGCGCATCATGCCGAAATTCACCGCGAAGGTGACGGCGGAAGAGCCGAGGCAGCAGGCCAGCATGGCCCAGGCGCACCGGTACACCAGGCCGAAGTCCACCAGGCCCTTTCCCGCCGCCGCCGCGCCCATGGCGGTCCCCGCCAGCTTGGGCCCCAGCAGGGACAGGAGGCTGCCGCCCAGGGACAGGACCAGGATCACCGCCAGGGCCGCGCGGCGGCCCATAAGGCAGTCCAGAAGCCGGCGGAGGGTTCCCTTGGCGTCCCTGGGCTTTTCGGTTTTTTCATTGAGCCGCGCCACAGGGAACGTCCCCCCTTTCCCGCCGCGTCAGGTCCTACGCCAAGTCCAATGTGACCCCTACCGGGCAGTGGTCGCTGCCCATGATCTCCGGGAAGATGTCCGCCCCGGCCAGGCTTTCGCGCAGGCGCCGGGACAGGACGAAGTAGTCGATCCGCCACCCGATGTTGTTGGCCCGGGCGTTGGCCTGGTAGCTCCACCAGCTGTAGGCCCCGGTCTTGTCGGGGTACAGGGTCCGGAAGCTGTCGATGAACCCCGCCGCCAGCAGCTCGGTCATCTTGCCCCGCTCCTCGTCGGAGAAGCCGGCGTTGCCCCGGTTGGGGCCGGGGTGCTTCAGGTCGATCTCCTGGTGTGCCACGTTCAGGTCCCCGCAGAGGACCACGGGCTTGACCTTATCAAGTCCGCACAGATACTGGCGGAAGTCGTCCTCCCAGATCATCCGGTAGCCGATGCGCTCCAGGCCCCGCTTGGCGTTGGGGGTGTAGCAGCACACCAGATAGAAGCCCTCGTACTCCGCGGTGATGACCCGGCCCTCGTGGCGGTGGATGTCGTCCCCGAAGCCGTAAGTCACCGACAGGGGTTCCGTCCGGGTGAGGATGGCGGTGCCGGAGTAGCCCTTTTTATCGGCGTAGTTCCAGTACATGTGGTAGCCGGGGAGCTCCAGCTCCACCTGGCCCTCCTGGATCTTGGTCTCCTGGAGGCAGTACACGTCCGCCCCCAGGGCCTCGCAGGACTCCAGAAAGCCCTTTTTCAGACAGGCCCGCAGGCCGTTGACGTTCCATGATATCAGGCGCATAGGGGGCCCTCCTTAACGGTGGCAGTAAATTTTCTTGTCCAGGGCGAAGACCCGCTTGCTGAAGGTCCCCGGCCGGGTCTCCTCCATGGTCTCCCGGTAGATCTCCATGCGGCTGTCGATGAGGTCGATCATGCTCAGCAGCTCGCTCTCGGCGCACACGGGGCGCACGGCGGCCCCGAACTGGGGGTCCCCATGGTGGGAGAGGATCATGTGCTGGAGCAGCACGGACTTATCCTCCGGCAGGCCGGTCTCCTCGGCGGCCTTCGCCACCGCCTGGGCGCCCATGACCAGGTGGCCCAGCAGCTCGCCCTTGACGGAGTACTCCGTCACCAGGCCCAGGGGGGAGGTGACGAACTCGTCGCACTTGGCGGCGTCGTGGAGGATGGTCCCCGCCACCAGCAGGTCCCGGTCCACGGTCTCCGGGTACATCCCCGCCAGGAAGTCCGCCATCCGGGCCATGTAGAGGGTGTGCATCAGCAGGCCGTTGAGGAAGCTGTGGTGCATACTTTTTCCGCCGGGGAGGGAGCGGAAGCGGTCCGCCCAGCGCTCCAGCACCCGGCGGCACACCGCCTGGTACTCGCCGGTCCCGTCCGCCAGTGCCAGGAGCTCCTGCCAGGAGGCGTCCGGGTCGATGGGGGCGGTGGGGACCAGGTCCCCCAGGCTGTAGCGGTCGTCCTCCTGCACCGGGCGGACCCGGGTGAGGATCAGCTGGAGGGACCCCCGGTATTCGGAGACGCCGCCCCGGAGTTTGACGGCGGTGCCCTCGTCCTGGGGGCCCAGGGGGCCGGAGTAGTCCCAGAATTTGGCGTCTACCGCGCCGCTGCGGTCCGCGACGCAGGCCGCGAGGAAGGGCTTGCCGGAGTTGGAGGTCTTGATCTGGGCGGTCTTGAGGATATAGAAGCCTTCGATCTCGTCGCCGGGCTCCAGGTCGGCGACCCATTTGTTGTATTCCATTTTTGCTCTCCTGTCTTGGATTTATGGGGTTAGTATATCATAGTGGGAAGGGACTGTCGAGGGGAGATTTTCCACCAGGGGTTCTTTGCCGCCCTTCGGGCGGCAGGGGAGTTGTTTCTATTCGATACCCCGGGGGCTTCTCGCCCCCGGACCTCTCGGGTACTTTTTGTGTGAACAAAAAGT
>CAJTVO010000131.1 GCA_910579485.1 uncultured Oscillospiraceae bacterium
TCGGAGGCTGGTACGGCCAGTGAGCCCATCGACCTGACCATGGATGCTTTCTGCCCTGTCGAGCTCCCTCTCCGGCCCCGTATGGACAGCGGGCCCGCCCCGAAGGAGGACCGCCTACCCTATGCATGGCAGGACCCCTGCGACGCCGCTCATGTAGCCATCAGAACCCCGGGCGGCAGCTATGAATCCCGCAGCTTCCGCATCAACGATGAAATAGGGGAAATCACCGTTGACGCGGACGGCGTCCGCATCCTGTTGGACGGGCGGAACGTGGTCGTGTACCTGGATATCGAGCACCCCACGGTTTATTGGGACGGTCTGTGTGATGTGACGTTCACCACAAAAACAGAAGCGCCCGGTCAAAAGACCGGACGCAGACAGTAAAGGAAGTATTACGTAGGAAAGAGGTGACACCATGGGAGCCGTCACAAGATTTGTCCAGAACCCCGGCAGTAACGCGATATGCTACTACCGCTACAGCTCCGACGCGCAGCGAGATGTGAGCATCGTCCAGCAAAAAGACGCAGCACACGAGTATGCCGAGCATCACGGCTACCACATCATCAAAGAATATGATGACCCCGCATACAGCGGCACCAGGGATGACCGGCCGGCATTTCAGCTGATGCTCTATGAGGTCGAGAAGCTGCGTCCGGCCTATTTGATCCTCTGGAAGACAGACCGGCTTTCCCGAGATCGGATTGACGCCGTCATGGCTAAGAAACGTCTGCGGGAGTGCGGGGTGAAAATCGTTTATGTTGCCGAATCCATCCCGGATGACGATGAAGCGACGCAGATCCTGATGGAATCCATCTACGAAGCCATGGCTGCGTCCTTCATCGTGTCGCACCGGAAAAATGTCGTGCGCGGCATGACCTATAACGCTGAGAACGCCTTTTATAATGGGGTAAAAATGCTGGGCTACGTGGGCGAGGTGGATCACAAATATGAGGTTGATCAAGCGACTGCCCCCACGGTGCGCCGTATTTTCAAGGAATACACCGAGGGCGTTCCCATGCAGAAAATCTGCGACAGCCTGAACAATGCGGGCCAGAAAACGGTCAGGGGAAATAAGTTTACGGTCAACTCCTTACGTAACATCCTGGTGAATCGGGCATATATCGGCGAGTATAAGTTCGGCAAAACCCTCATACCCGACGGGATGCCGCGCCTCATTGACGATGAGACTTTCCAGAAAGCCCAAGCGAAGCTGGAAGCCAACAAGAGGGGCGGCAAGGGCGCCATCAAGAAGCTGCACCCGGAAATCGAGATTGAGGATTATTGGCTGACGGGAAAAATCTGCTGCGGACTTTGCGGCGGGACCATGCAAGGCGTAAGCGGCACCAGCAGAAGCGGCAGCCTGTATTATTACTACTCCTGCATCAACTATCGAAAGCACACCTGTACGCTGAAATACCAGCGGAAGGAGCTCATGGAGAAAATTGTCCTCTATATCCTGGACGATTTGATCAATGATCCAGCCCTCCGTATTATGATTGCTGAAAAATGCTATGCGTACCACCAGGCCCAGAACGATGACAACGGGGCCTATGAAGCGTCCATTCGGGCACAGCTGAAAGACGTTGAGGGCAAGCTGAACAACCTTGTCAAGGCGATTGAGGCCGGGATTTTCAACAGCACGACGGCGGAGCGGATGAATGTGCTGGAGAATCAGAAAAGTATGCTCAATGACGCTCTGCTGGCGGAGCAGAACCGGAAAAAGTGCGACTTGACGCTGAATACCATTGTAAAGTTTCTGAGCAGTCTCGTCGGGGATATCAACAACCCGGACACGCGCCACAGGCTGCTTGACTTTTTCGTTGATAAGATATATGTCTATCCCGATAAGATGGTCTTGACGTTTTACTATACGGATGACCGGCGCGAGCTGCCCTTCGAGGAAACGATCCGGCTTATCGACAACCGGCAGAAAATACTTGACATAATGAATAGTCCACGTCCCGAGGGTGTTGTTCCCTCCTGTGCGCTTGAGATGCCGCTTAACGACGACGATGGGGAGGAAAACCCTGATTTTTTTCCGTGAGGTGTTCGTATACCGTTGATTCCCGCCCACCATCAAAGGATGATCCGAACTGGTTCCCCAACGGGGACGGGTTCGGATTTATTCTTTTCCATTTTTCCATAACAGGCCCCCCTATGCAGTTTCATCTTCCTGCATAGGGGGTCTGCGATTTATTCCCCGCCTTTACCGGAATCCCCTACCAATTCCCCCCGCAGGACGCCGTTTTCCACGCCGACGATCCGCGTGGGCAGGGTCCGGTTATGGAGGTCCGCGCCGGGGACGGCAGTCAGCATGTAGTTGGGCGCGTGGCCCTGATAGAGGCCGTCCGCCGGCTGCTCATAGAGGACGTCGTAGACCTGTCCCACGCAGCCCTTCAGATAAGCCTGGTGCATCTCCTCCGCAACGGCGGCGGCCCGGGCGGCCCGGGATTCCTTTACGGCCTTGGGCGTCTGCTCCATCTCCGCCGCCGGGGTGCCGGGGCGGATGGAGTAGGGGAAGATGTGCATCTCCGCGAAGCCGCAGGAGCGAATGAACTCCAGCGTGGCGGCGAACTCCTCCTCCGTCTCACCGGGGAAACCGGCAATGAGGTCCGTGGTGACGGCGGGACGGTGGAAGGCTCCGTTCAGTAGATCGACGCTCTCTTTATACCGCCTGGTATCATATTTACGGTTCATCCGCGCCAGCGTGGCGTCGCAGCCGGACTGGAGGGACAGGTGGAAATGGGGGCACAGGTTGGGCAGGGCGGCGGTCCGGCGGCAGAAGTCCTCCGTAATGGTCCTGGGCTCCAGGGAGCCCAGGCGCACCCGCATGTCCCCCGCCTCCCGGCAGACGGCCTCGACGAGGCTGGCCAGCTCCGGCTTCCCCGGCAGGTCGCGGCCCCAGGAGGAGATCTCGATGCCGGTGAGGACCAGCTCCCGGTAGCCCTCCTCCCGCAAGCGGCGGACCTCCCGGACGGCGGCCTCCGGCGGCAGGGACCGCACCGGCCCCCGGGCGTAGGGGATGATGCAGTACGAACAGAAGTTGACGCACCCATCCTCCACCTTCAGCATGGCGCGGGTCCGGGCGGACAGGCCTCCGGCGGGCAGGACCTCGAAGGTCCGGCGGCGGAGGGCCTCGTCCAGGTCGATCACCGGTTCCTTCTCATGGGCGGCGTGCTCCAGCAGGTCCAGAAACCTCATCCGGTCCCCCGTTCCGGCAATGAGGTCCACGTCCAGACCCTTTACGTCCTCCGGGTGGGTCTGGGGATAACAGCCGCAGACCGCCACCACGGCGCCGGGGGACTGCTTCCGCGCCCGGCGGATCATCTGCCGGGACTTTTTGTCGCTGACGGCGGTGACGGTGCAGGTGTTGATGACGTAGGCGTCCGCCGGGCCCTCGAAGGGGACCAGCGCATGGCCCCGGGCGGACAGCTCCCGCTCCATGGCGGCGGTCTCGTATTGGTTCACCTTGCAGCCAAGGGTGTAGATGGCGACGTTCATATCAGCCCCTCCTCTCGGGGATCGCCGAAGCGCAGGATCGCTTCGGCGGACTGTTGGGGCGTCTGCCCGGTGGTATCCAGCCATAGCCCGACGCGGGGCGTCTCCGCCATAAAGGCGGCGTAAAGGGCGTCTGCCGAGAAGCCGGTATAACCGGTCTTGTTCCGGCCCCGTTCCCGCTCCTTTACCGTCTCCAGACTGGGGCACAGGACCACGGGACATACCGGCTGGTCCGAAAGGAGCTCCAGCATACGCGGATACTCTTTTCCATAGTAGTTGTCCTGGATCACGACGGAAAAATCGTGTTCAAAATAGAGTTTTGCCGCGGCGGCGGTCAGTTCATACCGCATGTGGAGCTGGCGCACCGCCTCCCCGGATGGTTCCGCCGACATCTCCTCCCGTCCGGAGACGATCATCCGGCGGAAGGCGTCCCCCCGCAGATGGACGCACCGGTCTATCTGTGATGCCAGCAGCTGGGCGATCGTGGACTTCCCAGAGGCCATGACGCCTGTGATCAGGTATATTTTTTTCATCTAAATTCCTCCGCCAGAAGGGCGCTCGGTTAAACATGTGCTTTTCATTCTGCCAGACGCTATTATATCCTGGATCGGAGGCGTTGTAAAGTTTTTGTTGGCGGGGGAAAAATCGCCGTTCCGTACTCCGCCCGTCAGATAAAACCCTCCGTTCTCCCCAATAAAGTCCTTGCGGCCCGCGCGCCTATATGTTAGAATGGAGAAAATAACCGCCGGGGGCGCCCTGCCCCATTCCGGCGGACATACAGGAGGGCACGGCTATGAGACGGGGAGAACTGCTCCAGGCCCTGGAGGGCGGCGGACTTTTGGACCGGCTGGAGCCGGTCTACGGCGCGGATGCGGCCGGGGCCGCCCGGCGGCTGGCTGACCTGACGCGCGGATACGCCGGGGTCTTTCCCGGCGGAGAGGAGGAGGACGTCCGTCTGTTCTCCGTCCCCGGCCGGACGGAGCTGGGGGGCAACCACACCGACCACCAGTGGGGCCGCTGCCTGGCGGGCAGCGTGGACCTGGACACCATCGCCTGCGCCGCGCCCAACGGGACCAACATGGTGCGCATCCAGTCCCGGAACCACCGGATGGCGGAGGTCTCCCTGGACGATCTGTCCGTCCATCCCGCCGAGACGGGAAGCTCCGTGTCCCTGGTCCGGGGCGTGGCCGCCCGCCTGCGGGAGATGGGGCACGCTGTGGGGGGCTTCAACGCCTACACCACGACCCGGGTGCTGCGCAGCAGCGGCCTGAGCTCCTCCGCCGCCTTCGAGGTGATGGTGGGGACCATCATGAACCACCTCTTCTGCGGCGGCGTCCTGACGCCCCTCCAGCTGGCCCAGGTGGGCCAGTACGCAGAAAACGTCTATTACGGCAAGCCCTGCGGCCTGATGGACCAGCTGGCCTGCGCCAGCGGCGGAGTGATCGCCATCGACTTCGCCGACCCGGCGGCCCCCTCCCTGCGGCAGGTCCAGGTGGACCTGGAGAGGGAGGGCTACGCCCTGGTCATCGTGGACGCCGGAGCCGGTCATGCGGATCTGACGGAGGAATACGCCGCCATTCCGCGGGAAATGGGCGCGGCAGCCGCCTGTCTGGGCAAGGAGCGCCTGGGGCAGGCGACCTATGAGCAGTTCCTGGAGGCGCTTCCCCGGGTGCGCTCCGCCTGCGGGGACCGGGCCCTTCTCCGGGCGATGCACTTCTTCCAGGACGACCGAAGGGCGGCGGAACAGTGCGCGGCGCTGGAGCGGGGAGATTTTCCCGCCTTCCTCCGGCTGGTCCGCCGGTCCGGACGCTCCTCCTTCATGAATTTGCAGAACGTTATCACCTGCCGCGACAGCCGGGAGCAGCCCCTGGCCGTGCTGCTGGCCCTGGCGGAGGAGCTGCTGGAGGGCGAAGGGGCCTGCCGGGTCCACGGCGGCGGCTTTGCCGGGACCATCCAGGCCTTCGTCCCCCTGGACCGGGTGGAGCGGTTCACCCAAGGCATGGAGGCCCTGACGGGCGCGGGCTCCTGCCATGTGCTCTCCATCCGCGGCACAGGCGCCGCCCAGCTGGTATCGTAAAGGAGGCCGTCCATGATCCATGAAACCATCCCCCTGACCGTCCCTGGCGCGGACGGCCCCGCGGAGCTGACCGCCTATGTCCCCGGCAGCTTCCCGGAGCTTGGGGAGCACCGCCTGCGCTCCGCGGTCATCATCTGCCCCGGCGGCGGGTATCACTGCCTCTCGGACCGGGAGGGGGAGCCGGTGGCCCTGCGGTTCGCGGGACTGGGCTTTGCCGCCTTCCTGCTGAGATACCATGTTGCCCCCCAGGGCCGCTGGCCGGTGCCCCAGCGGCAGCTCCTTGCCGCCGTGGACCACGTCCGCAGCAATTGGGAGCGCTACCATGTGGACCCTCACGGGGTGGTGGTCATGGGCTTCTCCGCCGGAGGGCATCTGGCGGGCAGCGCGGGCCTGCTGTGGAACAAGCGGGAGCTGTACCAGCCCCTGCGCCGCCGCCCCTCCGCCTTCCGCCCCGACGGGGTGGTGCTGTGCTACCCGGTGGTGACCAGCGGGACCGCCGCCCACCGGGGCTCCATAGAGCATCTTCTGGGAGAGCGGTACGACGAGCTTCTGGAGCTGGTCTCCCTGGAGAAGCAGGTCCCCCGGCAGGCGCCGCCCTTCTTCATCTGGCATACTGCCGACGACGTGACCGTCCCGGTGGAGAACGCCCTGCTGCTGGACAAGGCCCTGCGGGCCAAGGGCGTCCCCTCGGAGCTCCATATCTACCCCAGCGGCGGCCACGCGCAGTCTCTGGCGGACCGCACGGTCTTCGCTCCCGGCGAGGACTGGCGGGCCTCCGCTCCCTGCGCGGTGTGGGTAGAGCACTGCGTGGCGTGGCTGCACCGGAATTTTGGGGAGTACGCGGTGGCGCCCCACCCGGACGAGCGGGAAAAGACGGGGAAGAAAAAGCGGGAGCGGTAACGCTGCTTCCCGATAAAAAGCCTGAAAACCTTTTTTGCTGCGGCGCGTAACGCCAAGGAAAAATTCGCCTTGAACCTTTCGGAAACTTTATGCTAGAATACCCGGGGAATGCCGGCGCGCCTTGCCGGAGGAGACCTGCCGGGCCCGCCGGTCCTTCCCGGATAACGTGAGACGAGAGGAAAGGCTAGACATGAAGTCCATCAAATCAAAAATCCAAATCAGTATGCTGTCGGTGGTGTTGATCGGCTCCGTTCTGATCGGCGTAATCACCGCGCTCTTGAACGCCGGCGGAATCGATGATGTGATGATAAAGACCCTTGGACCCGCCACGCAGATGGCGGCGGACGCGGTCGAGTGGAGGATGGGAAACTACTGGACGGCCCTTCAGGAGGCCGCCGCCTCGGACATCTTCCGGGACTCCGGACCCACGGCCCCCGAGCTGGTCCCGGTCCGGGACAGCATCGCCCAGCGCATGATCCAGGGGGAGACCGGCTTCGGCTCTTACAATTTCTATGGAGACAACAAGCTGGTGGGCTACGCCCCCATCGGCGGCAGCCAGAACTGGAGCATCGCCATCGAGGCCAGCCAGCGGGAGTTCAAGTCCACCCTGGACCGGAGCATCATGCTGACCCTTCTGGTGGTGGCCCTGGTGGTCCTGGCCTCCTTCCCCATCGCGGTCCTGGTGGGCCGGTCCATCTCCAGCCCCATCCAGTCCTGCGTCTCCCGTTTGGAGAAGCTGGCGGACGGCGATCTGCAGACCCCCACCCCCACCGTTGCCTCCCGGGACGAGACCGCCAAGCTCACCCGGGCCCTGGACACGACGATCCTTCGCTTGAACGGCGTGGTCCAAAATGTATCCCAGAACCTGGGCAGGATGGCCGGGGGCGACTTCCGAGACGGGGACGACCGTACATATGTGGGCGACTTCGAGGCCATCGACCAGTCGATCCGTTCGATCCGCAGCTCTCTGCGGGATATCCTGTACCAGATCAGCCGGTCTGCCGGTACCGTCGCCGGCGGCGCCAACGACGTGTCCGACAGCGCTATGTCCCTGAGCCAGGGCGCCGCAGAGCAGGCCAGCGCCGTCTGCGAGCTGTCCGCTACTGCCGGAAGCATCGCGGAGACCGCCCGGCAGACCGCTGCCGCAGCCGAAGAGGCCGGCCGTTTCGTCGATCAGGCCGGCGCCCAGCTGGGGATCAGCGTGGAGTATGTCAAGGAGCTGAACGGCGCCATGGAGAAGATATCCGGCTCCGCCTCCGAGATCGGCAAGATCATCGACACCATCGAGAACATCGCCTTCCAGACCAACATCCTGGCGCTGAACGCCGCCGTAGAGGCCGCCCGCGCGGGCTCTGCCGGCAAGGGCTTCGCCGTGGTAGCCGACGAGGTGCGCAACCTGGCCTCCAAGTCCGATGAAGCCGCCAAGGCTACCAAGGAGCTGATCGAGGACTCTATCGCCTCCGTCCGCGAGGGCGGCCAGGTAGTGCGCCGGGTAACGGAATCCCTGGACAATACCAGCGCCATCGCCGGGAATGTGACCATCAAGGTCAACTCCGTGGTGGAGTCCGTGGAGGGCCAGACTGCCGCCATCTCCCAGGTCACCGAGGGCATCAACCAGATATCCTCCGTGGTCCAGATCACCTCCGGAGCCACCGAGCAGAGCGCCGCAACCGCGCGGGAGCTGTCTGACCAGTCCCGTTTGATGAACGAGCTGGTCCGCAGATTCTGCCTGGAGTGGCGGTAAACATACAAAGGCCCCTCCCGGGCGTGGCTCACGGCCGCCCCCGGGAGGGGCCATTATCTTACTCCGCCGTTCTCTGGGGCAGGACCCTGCTTCTGCTCAGCACCTCCAGCAGGGGAAGCCCCAGCACATAGCAGACCAGCAGCTCCGCGCCGCCCACGGAGACGGCGTTGAACGCGAACACCGCCGGGAACGCGGCCGTGAACCCCGTCTCATACCAGGCCAGCAGCGCGCCTACAATCAACCCGTTGCAGATCACCGGCGGCAGGGGGGCCAGCCACTTGTTCCTGCACCGCGCCGTCAGCAGCCCGGCCAAAAGGGTGGCCAGGGACCCGAAAATAAGGTCCGGCAGGCCATAGGGACTGAGCAGATTGGAGAGGATGCACCCGGCGAACAGCCCCCATGCGGTGGCGGGGCACAGGAAGGGCAGCACCGTCAGCGCCTCGGCGAACCGGCACTGGAAAATGCCGAAGTTCAGCCCGAAGATGTTGCCGAAGTAGCACAGGGTGACGTACATTGCCCCCACCAGGGCGGCGAAAGTGATCTGGCGGACATCGAGTTTTGTTTTCATGTTAGGGATACCTCCATTTTTTGTTTAGAGAACGGTCCGTCCCGGGCCGCCAGCCCGGCACAGCCGAACGAACGCGGAAAAGTCTTTCCGCGCTTGGACTGGGTGTGGAAACCAGTCGTGGTGCATTATAGCACAGCCTGGACAGGCTGTAAAGCACAAAAAGAGGACCGGCAGGGAAATCAATTTTGAGAAAATAACGCCGCATTTGTAGGGCGCGACGACCCGG
>CAJTVO010000132.1 GCA_910579485.1 uncultured Oscillospiraceae bacterium
TTTTTGGGTACTTTTTGTTCACACAAAAAGTACCCGCAGGGTCCGGGGGCGCGCAGCCCCCGGGCCAGTTAAAGAAGCGACCGCCGTGCCGCCCGCAGGGCGGCAGAGCACTCGGAGTCGTCACCGTTCATACGGTGACAACTCCAACCGAATAAAGAACCCCTGGTCGTGAGAACAAACCGGACACTTGGCGGGGGCCTGCTTCGCCGAAACGACATGCCCGCAGTTCAGGCACATCCACCCCGTCTCCACATCGCTGACAAACAGCTTATTCTCCCGCAGGAATTTGGCAAACCGCTCGAACCGCTCCGCATGGACTTTTTCGATCTCCGCGATCTGACGGAAATGCCGCGCGATCTCCGGAAATCCCTCCTCCTGCGCCTTCTCCGCGAAAGCGGGATAAATATCGCCAAACTCATCCATCTCATGCTGCCGCGCCAGCTCCAAAAGCTGAAGGGGCTGGTCCGGCAGGTCGATGGGATAGTTGGCGGTGATGGTGATGTTCTCACACCCGCCCTGCTTGAGATGGTCGTAGAAGATCTCCGCGTGCTCCTTCTCCTGCCCCGCGGTGTAGGTGAAGATCTGCTCCAATATCTGCAGTTTCTTCTCCTGGCAGGCGTCCGCGGCAAAGGTGTACCGGTTGCGGGCCTGGCTCTCCCCGGCGAAGGCGCGGAGGAGGTTTTCTTTTGTGACGCTGTCTTTGAGTTCCATAGGAATGCTCCTTTTCAATATGAGATACCCCTATTCTCTTCCGAAAATTTCCTTTTATTCGCCCAAGCCCATGTATAAGACAGGAAACCGTGGGAAAGAATAGCACCGTACCGTTTTTGGAAAGGAGGTTTCACGGCTATGAGCAACCAGAACAACAATCAGAACCGGAACCAGAACAATAACCAGAATCAGAACGAGCAGAATCAGAACCAGAATCAGAAGAACAACCAGAGCAATCAGAACAAGCGCTGAGCTCTCCAATGACCAAGCCGCCGGCAGTACGTACGCCGGCGGCTTCCTTTTTTCCTTGGAGACATTTTTACGGAGGACTTGACAAACCCGCGGGTCTTGACTATACTAGACAGGAAAAAGGCAGAGAAGGGAAGGAGTACGCGCTCCTCCCGGGGCAAAGAGAGACGCCGCTTTGGTGCGAGGCGTTCCCCGGCGGCGCGGAAGGTCGTCCCCGAGCCCCGTCCCTGAACCGCAAGACGGCAGGGGACGGCGGGTCCTCCCGTTACAGAGGCAGAGCGCCCCCGGCCCCGCCGGGGGAACACAGGTGGTACCGCGGATGCTTACATTCGCCCTGGACGTTGTTGTCCGGGGCGATTTTTGCTTCTCTATGGAGGTGATAGAATGGAATACGTCAACAAGACCATCATCGGCAGCAAGGAACTGGCCGCCCTGTCCAAGGGGGCGAGGAAGACCATGCGCCGGAACCGCAACCGCATGGTCCGCACCTTGGGACTGCTGATCATCGGGCTGAACATCTTCTTTGCCTGGGTGTCCTTCCAGGTGGGGGACAGCCGGTGGTGGCTCAACGGAGCCCTGGCGCTGTTCCTGCTGGTCATTATCGTCTGGGAGGACCGGCTCAACGGCCGCTTCCGGGCCAGGCACGTTCTTCCGGACGCACGGGAGGTCACCGCCTCCTTCGGCCCCGACGGCTATACCAGCACCAGCATGGCCGCCGAAAGCAGTTTTACCTACGATCAGATCCGGACGGTCTGCGAGACATCGGAATATTTCCTGTTCTACCTGGACCGCAACCTGGGGCAGATCTACCGCAAGGACGGCTTTACCAAAGGCACCGCCATGGCCTTCCGGGAGTTCATCAGCCGCAAGACCGGCCTGACGGTGCGGAATATCCGATAGGAGGACGGCTATGGAATTTATTTTTTGCCTGAGTGGCTATGACGATCCCTCTTTGGACGAGGAGACGGTCCAGCTTCTGTCCAAGCGTCTGGAGGCCCGCAGCCGCGAGGAAGTACCGGGCCTATGGAAGGTCATAGACGGCCTTAACGCTTATGCCGCCAAAGATTCCGGTCGGGAGAAGCGCCGGAGGCGGTATCGGATATGGGGCGTCATCCTGATCGCGCTGGGCATATTTGTATTGGTTCCCGGTTTGGTGGAGCCTAGGACACCGGTCCTCGTTGCTGCAGGCGTTGTGGGGATCGTCTTCGGTTTTTTGCATTTCCTTCCCATAGGGGAGAAAAGCTCTTCCGCACCGGCGGCCTCCTGCCGCAGGGAGGCGGCCAAGCTGCTTTCCCAGAGG
Organism: uncultured Oscillospiraceae bacterium; assembly: GCA_910579485.1. GTDB lineage: Bacteria > Bacillota > Clostridia > Oscillospirales > Oscillospiraceae > Pelethomonas. Next base: position 2,261 of record CAJTVO010000132.1, read on the forward strand.
CGGGGCGTTGACTGGAGTCTTCCGGAAAACCGCACAGAGCTGCGCTTTGACGGAGCCGGACTTTCTGTCCTTGCGCGAGAAAAGGAGGACGCGGTCCCCTACGGCGAAATGACCGCCGTTTATGAGACAGAGAGGCTCTGGCTGCTGCTCTACAGCGGGGAGAAAGCCCTCCTGCTGCAAAAGAAGGACATGACCGCAGGGGAGCTGGAGAAATTCGTGCCGTATCTTCAGGAAAATATTGGGAAACAGAGGTAACGCCATGAGCATCGTAATGAATCTCTACTACACCGGCGAGGGCGGCGCCGCACGCCGCTTTGCGGAGGAAATGGAGCGGAGCGGCACGGCGGACCTGATCCGCGCCGAGGAGGGCAACCAGCGTTATGCCTACTTCTATCCGGCGGACGACCCCGAGACGGTCCTGCTGATCGACATCTGGCGGGACCAGCGGGCCATCGATCTGCACCACGCCTCGCCGATGATGGACGACATCGCCCGCCTGCGGGAAAAATATGGCCTGCACATGCGCGCGGAGCGGTATGTCACGGACCCGGCGGGCATCCCGGAAGCCGATGCAGAATTTATCAGAAAATAACCGACCTGCAAGAATAAGGAGAATACCATCATGAGAAAAGAACTTCCCAAAACCTACGAGCCCCAGGAGACTGAGGGCAAGATCTATCAATCCTGGATGGACGCGGGCTGCTTCAAGGCAGCGCCCAACCCGGACAAGAAACCCTTCTCCATCGTCATGCCGCCCCCCAACGTCACCGGCCAGCTCCACATGGGCCACGCCATGGACTGCACCCTCCAGGACATCCTTGTCCGCTACAAGCGGATGCAGGGCTATGAGGCCCTCTGGATGCCCGGCGTGGACCACGCGGGCATCGCCACCCAGATCAAGGTGGAGGAGGAGCTGCGCAGGAACGAGGGCCTGACCCGCTACGACCTGGGCCGGGAGAAGTTCCTGGAGCGGGTGTGGGACTGGAAGCACAAGTACGGGGACCGCATCGTGGAGCAGCAGAAGAAGATGGGCACCTCCTGCGACTGGGACCGGGCCCGGTTCACCATGGACGAGGGCTGCTCCAAGGCCGTCCGTGAGACCTTCTGCGAGCTCTACGACAAGGGCCTCATTTACAAGGGCAGCCGCATCATCAACTGGTGCCCCCACTGCATCACCGCCCTCTCCGACGCGGAGGTGGAGTATGTGGACAAGCCCGGCCACCTGTGGCACATCCGCTATCCCCTCTCCGACGGCAGCGGCGACCTGGTGGTGGCCACCACCCGCCCGGAGACCATGATGGGCGACACCGGCGTAGCCGTGAACCCCGAGGACGAGCGCTTCAAGCACCTTGTGGGCAAGACCTGCATCCTGCCCGTCATGGACCGGGAGATCCCCATCGTCGCCGACGAGTACGTGGAGCTGGGCTTCGGCACCGGCGCGGTGAAGATGACCCCCGCCCACGACCCCAACGACTTCGAGGTGGGCCTGCGCCACAACCTGGAGACCATCCGGGTCATCGACGACAACGGCAGGATCAACGCCAACGGCGGGCCCTACAACGGCATGGACCGCTACGAATGCCGCAAGCAGCTGGTCAAGGACCTGGAGGAGCAGGGCTACCTGGTCAAGACCGAGGAGTACAGCCACAACGTGGGCACCTGCTACCGCTGCAAGAACGACGTGGAGCCCCTGATCTCCGCCCAGTGGTTCGTAAAGATGGCCCCCCTGGCCGAGGAGGCCCTCCGGGTGGTCAACGACGGCGAGGTGAAGTTCATCCCCGAGCGCTTCTCCAAGACCTACACCAACTGGATGGAGAACGTCCACGACTGGTGCATCTCCCGCCAGCTCTGGTGGGGCCACCAGATCCCCGCCTGGACCTGCGCGGACTGCGGCCACATCACCGTGGACCGCCAGGACCCCGCCCATTGCGCCAAGTGCGGCAGCGCGAACATTGAGCGGGACCCCGACGTGCTGGACACCTGGTTCTCCTCCGCACTGTGGCCCTTCTCCACGCTGGGGTGGCCGGATAAGACCCCGGAGCTGGATTATTTCTATCCCACCAGCGTGCTGGTTACGGGCTATGACATCATCTTCTTCTGGGTGGCCCGGATGATCTTCTCCGGCTGCGAGCAGATGAAGAAGTTCCCCTTCGAGAAGGTCCTCATCCACGGCCTGGTCCGGGACGACAAGGGCCGGAAGATGTCCAAATCCCTGGGCAACGGCATCGACCCCCTGGAGATCGCCGGAAAGTACGGCGCGGACGCCCTGCGCTTCAACCTCGTAACCGGCAACAGCCCCGGCAACGACATGCGCTTCTACGTGGAGAAGTGCGAGGCTATGCGCAACTTCGCCAACAAGATCTGGAACGCCAGCCGGTTCGTCATCATGAACCTGACCATCGACGAGGTGAAGCTCCCCGAGAAGCTGGAGCTGGAGGACAAGTGGGTCCTCTCCAAGCTGAACACTCTCGTCAAGGAGGTCACCGAGAACCTGGACGCCTACGAGCTGGGTGTGGCCTCCGCCAAGGTCTACGACTTCATCTGGGACACCTACTGCGACTGGTATATCGAGCTGACCAAGTCCCGGATGCAGGGCGAGGGCGCGGAGAACGCCCAGAACGTCCTCTGCTATGTCCTCATCCAGATGCTGAAGCTCCTGCACCCCTTCATGCCTTTCATCACGGAGGAGATCTATCAGGCCCTGCCCCACGTCCCCGGCGAGGTGAGCGAGTTCCTCATGAAGACCGCATGGCCCGTCTATGACGGGAAGTTCTCCTATCCCGCCGAGGAGGCCGCCATGGAGGAGATCATGGACCTGATCCGGGCCATCCGCACCCGCCGGGCGGAGATGAACGTGGCCCCGGGCCGGAAGGTCCAGCTCACCGTGGTCACGGAACGCCGGGAGACCTTTACCGCCGGAGCGCCCTTCTTCCAGCGGCTGGCGGGAGCCGGCGAGGTCCATGTAACGGATACCGCCCCCGCCGCTCAGGGCATGGTGGAGGTCATCACCCATGCCGCCCGGGCCTTCATGCCCCTTGCCGAGCTGGTGGACATCCAGCAGGAGCTGGAGCGCATCGCCAAGGAGAAGGCCAAGGCCGAGGGCCATCTCAAGGGCATCGAGGCCAAGCTGAACAACGAGGCCTTTACCTCCAAGGCCCCGGAGCACATTGTCCAGAACCAGCGGGACCAGGCCGAGAAGCTGCGGGCCCTCATCGCCCAGCTGGAGCAGTCCGAAGCCGCCATGCGGGGCTGAGAAAGTGGGAGCGTATCTGGAATCCGTACCGCTGGACGCCTTGCCTGCCGCGCGGCTGCTGGATTTAGACGGCCCTGTGACGGCGGAACGCTTCTGCGATGATGACGGCGATTACAAACGCAGATACAATGTCTACAAGCTCACGGCCAACGGGAAAACCTGTGTCTTGAAAAAGTCCGATAGCAGGGAAGTCACGCTCTACCGAGACTTCCTCCACGGCAGAGGCTTCGCCGTGCCGGAGTACCTGGACAGCGTGGAGCATGAGGGCACGGTTTGGCTCCTGATGGAGTATATCAACGGACCGGACCTCAAACGCTTTGACCATGAAAAGGCCCTCGCCTGTGCGAACACCCTCTCCCAGATACAGAACGCCTGCTGGAACAGCCCTGCCGATGACGGCCGCTTCCAACGCTACTGGGAGCGTGTCAACCGCCGCGCCCGGTGCCTGCGAGATTACCCGGAGCTGGCGGAGGCATACGCCCTCTTCCTGGCCCGGCAGGAGGACTGCCCCCGTACCCTGTGCAGCGGCGATTTCCTCCAGTGCAACGGCATTTTGCGCAGCGGCAGGGTCTATATGATCGACTGGGCCTTCGGCGGCATCATGCCCTACGCTTTGGACGTCGCCCGACTCATTGCCCACGGCCAGGAAAAGCCGGGACCCGGCGCCTTTCCGTTCTACATGGACGCGGACCTGCGCTCCGCTTTTGTCCGCGCGCACTATGAGCGGCTGGAGCACAAGCCGGATTGGAAGCGGTATATCGAGGATATCAAGCTGGCGGCCCTTAACGAGTACGTGGAATTTCTCGAGGTACAGATCAACGACCCGGAAACCACCCGGGAGGAAGTCGAAGCAGATTTCTATTACCGCCGCGCCGTGGAGACGGCCAAGCATATCATATGAAAAGCGCCCGGTTCCCAGCCTCAAAGCTGGAAACCGGGCGCTTTTTATGTACTCAGTCCACTACGATCCCATTTTCCGCAAACGCCGTCAGCAGCCGCTCCATATCGCTGGGGATGGAGATGGGCTCCCCGCAGGCGGCGATGGCGTTGGCCACGTCCTTCAGCCCGTTGCCAGTCACCACGGAGACCACGGTCGCGTCGGGAGCGATCTTTCCCTGCTCGCAGAGCTTTTTCAGCCCCGCCGTCCCGGTGACGCCCGCGGGCTCGCCGAACACGCCGCAGGTCCGGCCCAGCAGCTTCTGGGCCGCCATGATCTCCTGGTCGGAGACGTTCACCACCAGCCCATTGGATTCCCGGATGGCCATCAGCGCCTTGTCCGCGTTCCGGGGCACGCCCACGGCGATGGAGTCCGCCAGCGTGTTTTCCTCCATGGGACGCCACGGCTCGCCGGTCTCGATGGCCCGGTTCAGCGGGCAGCAGCCCTCCGCCTGGGCGGAAATGAGCCGGGGCAGCTTGTCGATGAACCCGATGGCGTACAGGTCCTTCAGCCCCTTCCAGAGTCCCGCGATGGTGCAGCCGTCTCCCACGGAGATGGCGATATAGTCCGGGACCTCCCAGCCCAGCTGCTCCATGATCTCCAGTCCGACGGTCTTCTTGCCCTCGGAGAGGTAGGGGTTGATGGCGGCGTTGCGGTTGTACCAGCCCCACTTCTCGATGGCCTGTTTGCTCAGCTCGAAGGTCTCCTCATAGCTGCCCTGGACGGAGATAACGGTGGCCCCGAAGGTCATCAGCTGGGCGACCTTCCCCTTGGGGGCCCTGCTGGGCACGAAAATGTAGGTTTTCAACCCCGCCGCCGCGGCGTTGCCCGCCAGGGAGGAGGCGGCGTTGCCGGTGGAGGAGCAGGCGATCACCTTCGCCCCCGCCTCCATGGCCTTGGCGACCGCCATGGAGCTGGCGCGGTCCTTGAGGGAGGCGGTGGGATTCACGCCGTCGTCCTTCACGTACAGCCGGGCAATGCCCAGCTCCTTTGCCAGACGGCTGGCCTCGTAGAGAGGGCTCCAGCCCACCCGCAGGGGAGGCGCGGGGGTGGGCTCCTCCACCGGGAGGAGCTCCCGGTAGCGCCACATGGAGTTGTCCCGGCGGGAGGCTAGTTTTTCTTTGGTCAGCTGGGTTTTGATATAGTCGTAGTCATAGATGATATCTAAAATTCCCCCGCAGGTGCAGTTGGTCAGATCGGGGGTTGACTCGTAGATTTTTCCGCATTTTACGCATTTGGCGTGGATGACGTTCTTCATGGCAGTCTCCTTCTTCGCGCCCTTTGGGCGCGAGGTGGTTTGTTTCTTTTTGATAGCCCGGGGCTTACGCAGCCCCGGACCCTGCGGTCACTTTTGCTGCGCGGCAAAAGTGACCAAAAACGCGCTCAAGGGGGAGGGGACTCCCCCTTGAGAATCCCGCTCCTCATCTGTTTAGTTTACGCCCGAGGCATGGTCTGGTTTGGTCTAAACCTTATTGCCGTCCGCTTCGGAGGTCTTCTGCGTCTATTTTAACGTGTTTGCCGACAGTCCCTACCGTCTGGCGGGGCAAACTCCCCGGGGTGCTTGGGGGTGGGATTTTCCGTTCTATTCCCTCTGAGCTTCTTCTTCCTTTAAGGTTTCCAATGCGACCCTGGTTGCTTCTACAACAAATGCGGTGAAAGTGCAGTCTTTCCCGCGAATCACATTTTCGACTTCTTCGATAATATCGTTTGGGAAACGGATGCTTTTGCTTGTCGTGGGTGGTATTTTTGGAATTTTGAATGTAGCCATAGCGCACCTCGTCATACATATTATATGACGATTGTATTGCAATATGATTTTGGACTTTGAAACGCAAATGAGCTACAAATGTATTGCAATTATTGGGGGACTATGATAACATACCATTATCTTGGTAAAGGTGGATAATATAATGGAAGATTTCCCGAAATACTACACCCGCTTGTTCAATGGGATCACAGACGCTATCGAGGCGCTGCAGAAACAGAAATACGAACAGGCACAACTGATCCTGATCCGCGCCCAGCAGGACGCGGAAGAGATGTACTTGGCAGATGGTGACGAAGGCAGATAAAAAACCGGGCGGGGCGGTCAGCCCCGCCCGGTTTGCGGTACTTTACAGATTCTTCAAAAGCCCGGTGGCCTCGTTAAATTCGTTGATCAGCTCGTCCAGCTCGGACGCCTGCTGGTGGACGGCGCCCCACGTGCCCTCGGTGTCGTACCACAGGGCGTTGAGGTCCTGGACGTCCCGCGCCTGCTGCTCCACCCAGGTATAGTACTTGAGGTTGTGGACCCGCTTGCGCTCCGCGTAGGTGAGCTCCAGCATGTTGTCCGTCTTGAGGCCCAGGATATGCAGGTTGTGGTCGATAGCCGCCTCGGTGGCGTTGTAGGCCCCGTGCATCTGGTCCAGCTCCGTGATCCGGCTCTGGTACATGGCGGCGGAGTCCGTCAGGACCGTGCCCACCACGTCGCGCTCGGTGAGCTCGTAGTACTTCGCCATCTTGATGCAGCAC
>CAJTVO010000133.1 GCA_910579485.1 uncultured Oscillospiraceae bacterium
TTGGTTCTGGCGCGTTTTTGGTACCTTTTGTCGCGGGACAAAAGGTACCGCAGGGTCCGGGGGCGCGTAGCCCCCGGGCTTTCAAAAAGAAAACGCCCCGTGCCGCCGCGCAGCGGCGGCAGAAAAGATCGCTCTACCCTCTGCTGAGGGGCTTCCCACAATTCTGACAGTATAAGCTCCCCGCGCCGTTCCCCTCCCCGCAGGCGGAGCAGACCAAAAGCCCCCGCAGGGTCTCCAGCTCGCGGCGGTGAGCATCCAGCTCCTCATAAAGCCCGTCTACATATTCCAGTATCTCCTGGACCCGCCCGCTTTCAGCGGGCCGCCCCTTGTGGGCGGCGTACATGATCTCCCCCACCGCCCGCATCTGGAGATCGATCTCCTCCTGCAGATCGTGGACCTCCCGCTCCAGGCGGAGCTGGGAGAGGGCCTCCCCCGCCCGCCGCTCCACGGCGGACGCGCCCTCCCGCAGGGCGGCGGCGGCGTCCAGCGCCGCGTCCCCCGCCTGACGAATACCCCTTTGCAAAGGATGGACCGTGATCTTGAATTTCATGCTGTTACCCCTTCCTGTTAATCATCATAAATGCCGCCGCCGATGAACTCCCGGATCAGGGAATCGGGGGCCACATAGCTCTCGTCCAATATCTCGAAGCGGGGATACGCCTCCGCCAGCTGCCGGACCTCCTCATACCGCTCCATGTCCGGCGACACCCGCAGATGGTCGAACAGCGGCTGGGCAAAGGCCCGGATGACGCTGACCTCATAGGGCAGGGCGCTGTCGAAGACGATGCCCGCGTTGTCCTTGAAGGGAGAGATATACAGCTTCTCCCCCCGGCGGACGTTGGCCCACATTTTCACCGTCACGTCCGCCTTCCAGGCGCGGAACTTGCCGTCCCGGACCGCGCGGCGCTCCAGGCGAAGCCAGGTGCGCTTGAAGACCGCCTCCCCCGACTCCCCCAGGATGTCGGAACGGGCGGAAATGTAAACCTTGGCCGCCTGGGGGTTCCGGCCGGAGATGATGTCGTTGAGGGCGTGGATGCCCTCGAAGATGGCGATCTCGTCCCGGCCCAGGCGGAGGGGCTGGCTCTTGATGTCCGAGCGCATCTGACGGGCAAACTCGAACTTGGGGATCAGGATCTTCTCGCCGCGGTCCAGGGCGGCGAAGTGCCGGTTGAGCAGATCCATGTCCATGCAGAAGGGGGACTCGTAGTCGATCTGGCCCTCCCGGTTCCGGGGGGCGGTCTCCGGGTCCACGGTCTTGAAATAGTTGTCCATGGCCACGGCGTGGGAGCGGATGCCCATCTCCTCCAGCTTGGCCTCGATCTTTTTGGCGGTGGTGGTCTTGCCGGAGCCGGAGGGACCGGACAGCAGAACGATCCGGGATTTGCCGAGGTTGGCCGCGATCTTCCGGGCGGCGGCTTCGATCTTCTTGTCGTAGGCCGCGTCGCTCTCCTGGACGAAGCCCCGGGGATCGCTGCGGACGGCGGCGTTGATCTGCGCAAGGGAATAGGCCATGGTTCCTTCTCCTTTCTGCTCCGGTGCCTTACATATTCGCGTAAAACGCCCGAAAAGCCGCCTGGTTGGCGGCGATCTTCTCTGGCCGCTGGATATACTCCTGAGGGAATTTCAAGTTGAACACGCGCTCGATATGGTCCTTTTCCGGGTCCACCATCTTGGTGGAGCCCCCCGCCCCCAGGCTGAGGATGGTGTGGAGCTCCTCCATAATATAAATATTATACCACCCGGTCCCGCCGGGCCTGCACCAGCCCACGTTCTCAAAGCTGCCGGACATGTACTTCTGCCGGTAGAGGTAGTAGGGGGCGAAGCCTGCGTCCCGCAGGGCGGGGGCGGCGTAGTCCAGCATGGCGGAGACCTCCTCCACCGTGGGGATGCGGGTGCCCTCCAGCATGATGCGGCTCCCCTTTTTCAAGGAGAGGGTGTGGATGGTGACGTTGTCCGTGCCGAAGGCGACGACCTCGTCCAGGGTCCGCCGGAAGCCCTCCGGCGCGTCCTCCGGCAGTCCGGCGATGAGGTCCATGTTCACGTGGGGAAATCCAGCGGCCTTCACCAGTTCCATGGCGGCGCGGATATCGTCCCCGCTGTGCCGCCGCCCGATGGCCGCCAGAACCCGGCTGTCCATGGACTGGGGGTTGACGCTGATCCGGTCCACGCCGTTTTTCTTGAGGACCGCCAGCTTCTCCGCCGTGATGGTGTCTGGCCTGCCGGCCTCCACGGTACGCTCCACGGCGTTGGCGAGGTCGAATTTTTCATTCAGCCGGCCCAGCAGCCGGTCCATCTGCTCCGCCGTCAGCGTAGTGGGGGTGCCGCCGCCCATATAGAAGGAACGTACCTTCAGCCCCAGTTCCCTGACCATGGCGGCGGCGCTGTCCGCCTCCGCCAGCAGAGCCTGCAAGTAGGGCTCCACCAGATGAAAGGACTTTTCCACGCTGTTGCTGACGAAGCTGCAATAGGCACACCGGGTAGGGCAGAAGGGGATGCCCACATACAGGGATATCTCGTTTTTTTGCAGCTCCCGCTTGGCCTCCAGCCCCGCCTTGGCGCAGGGGAGGCACAGCTTCCGCCGGGACTCGGAGACGAAGTAGGTGTCCCGCAGGATGGCGTCCGTCTCGGCCTCGCTCTTCCCCTCCTCCAGCAATCCCGCCGCCAGCTTGGCGGGCCGGATGCCGGTGAGGGCTCCCCAGGCGGGGGTGACGCCGGTGAGGGCCCGGGCGGCCTCGAAGAAGCTGAGCTTCACGGCCCGCTGCTTCAAGCGCTCCCTCTCATATTCGTCCGCCGCGCCGGAGGTGTCCACACAGGCCGTCCCCCGGGAGGTCTTCCCGTCCACGGACAGCTCCGTGACGGCGGAGGCGGCGGGGCCGTCCATGGCCAAGGCCGCGCGGGCCGTATGGGGGTCCTCCCCCTCGCAGACGGGCCGCTCCTCCGGGAAAAAGGCCAGCAGGCTCTGCTCCACGGCGTAGCGGTAGTCGTGGCCCGTAAAAATCAATTTCATAGGCAAAGCGCCTGCCGCATATAGGGATTGACGTCCCGCTCCAGGGCCAGGGAGGACAGTCTCCCGTGCCCCGGGCAGACCTGGTAGTCCCCCTCCAGCCGTCCCAGCCGCTTCAGGGAGCGCATCATATCCTCCTCGCTCCCCCCGGGCAGGTCGCACCGCCCGCAGCTTCCGGCAAACAAGGTGTCTCCGCAGAGCATCACGTCCTCCGCCAGGATCACCACGCTGCCCGCCGAGTGGCCCGGGGTATGAAGGACCTTCAGCGTCAGGCCGCCCAGAGAGAGGGTGTCCCCTTCGCTGTAGGTCCGCTGGTTCTTCCCCGCGTGGGGGAAGAAGTAGTGGGGATTGGGCTCGTCCGCCGGGCACAGCTCCTTCTCGTGGGCGTACACCGGCAGGTCCGGCCACTTCTCCAGCAGGGCGGGGATGGCGCCCACGTGGTCCCAGTGGCCGTGGGTCAGAAGGATCATCCGCGGCTCCAGACCGCTCTTTTCGATCATGGACAGCACCTTTTCCGGGGAGCCGCCGGGGTCCGTCACGGTGCAGACCTTCGCAGCCTCGTCGCCGACCAGGTAACAGTTGGTGTCGATCTGTCCAACAGGGATGGTGTCAAAAATCATAGCAGCACGCGCTCCTTTCCTGCGAAAGCGTTATTCCTTGTTTTCCGCCGCTCGACCGCCCAGATACCGGCGCAGCGTGATGATAAAGGCGGCAGTAAAGACCGCCGCAATAATAAACAGCAATAATCCCAGCCCCTGACGCCCACGGGACATAGCTTTGGCGCAATCCACGATCCAAACGATCCCTCCAAGGCCGCACATCACAATCTTGACCAGCAAGCGGGTTTCCTTATTTTTCATCGCGCCCTCCTATTTCTCCGTATCAAACAAAATGGTCACCGGTCCGTTGTTCTGGGAGAATACCTGCATATCCGCCCCGAACTCTCCGTGCTCTACGGTGAATCCCCGCTCCCGGCAACGCTCCATGAATTTCTCATACAGCGGAATAGCAAGGTCTGGCTTCGCCGCTCCGGAGAACCCCGGACGGCGGCTGGAGGTGTCGGCGTAAAGGGTGAACTGGCTCACCACCAGGATGCCGCCGCCCACCTGCTCCAGACTGCGGTTCATTTTCCCGTTTTCGTCCTCGAAAATGCGGAGGTTGCATATTTTGTCCGCCAGCTTGACGGCGGTATCCTCGGTATCGCTGGGGCCGACCCCCAGAAGGATCAGATAGCCCCGGCCGATCTGGCCGTTGATCTTCCCGTCGATCTCCACCGACGCGGACCGCACCCGGGTCACGACTGCTCTCATATAAGCTCCTCCAAAAGAACAAATGTTTCACGTGAAACATTTTGCTTTATCCCGCCGGGCGGTTCACCTTCATGACGCTGGAAATTTGATGGATCTTCCGCATGACCTGGTCCAGCTGCCTGGAGTCGGTGACCGAGAGGGTCAGGTGGAAGATGGCGAAGCCATCGGCGGTGGTGTGGACGTTCAGGTTGCTGATATTGACCTTGCAGGTGCTCACGGCGGTAGAGATGTCCACCAGCAGATTGGTCCGGTCCTTGCACACCACTTCCAGTCCGGTGGTGTAGGAATCCCGGATGTCGTCGCTCCAGCTGACCTTGATCCAGCGGCCCTGGTCGGCGGGGGTGCGCCGGCGGGGGTCGGCGTTGGGGCAGTCCTTGCGGTGGACGGACACGCCGTAGCCCCGGGTGATGAAGCCGATGATCTCGTCCCCCGGCACGGGGGCGCAGCACTTGGAGAACTTCACCAAGCAGTTGGAGAGGCCCTCCACCACGATGCCCTTCTCGCTCTTGACCTTCCTGGGCAGGGCGGACCTGGCTTCCTGGGCGGCTCTGGCCTCCTGAGCGGCACGGGCGGCGGCCTCCTCGGCGGCCTTGGCCATGGCGGCGGCCCGGTTGATCTGAAGCAGCTCGTCCCGGACCCGGTTCACCGCCTTCAGGGCCGTCAGGCCCCCGTAGCCGATGGCGGCGTACATCTCGTCCAGGGACTGGAAGCTGACCCGCTTGAGGATGCTGGGCAGCACGTCGGAGGCCGTGATCTGGCTCATGGTGAGGCCCACGTGCTTCAGCTCCGCCTCGAAGGAGGCCCGGCCCTGGGCGATGTTCTCCTCCCGGCGCTCCCGCTTGAACCACTGGCGGATCTTGCTGCGGGCCTCGCTGCTCTTGGCGATCTTCATCCAGTCCCGGCTGGGGCCGTGGGCGGACTTGGAGGTGTTGATCTCCACCACGTCGCCGTTGTGGAGCTGGTAGTCGAAGCCCACCATCCGGCCGTTGATCTTCGCCCCCACCATGGTATTGCCGATGGCGGAGTGGATGGAGTAGGCGAAGTCGATGGGGGTAGCTCCGGCGGGGAGGTTGATAACGTCCCCCCGGGGGGTGAAGACGAAGACCTCGTCGGCGAACATGTCCACCTTCAGGGAGTGGATGAACTCCTCCGCGTCGGCGTCCTCCTGGTTCTCCAGCAGGCGGCGGATCCACTCATAGTCCGCCTCGCCCCCCTCCCGCTTGATGCCCTGCTTGTACTTCCAGTGGGCGGCCACGCCGTACTCGTTGATGGCGTGCATGTCGTAGGTGCGGATCTGCACCTCGAAGGGGATGCCCTCCTCCCCGATGACGGTGGTGTGGAGGGACTGGTACATATTGGGCTTGGGGGTGGCGATATAGTCCTTGAAGCGGCCCAGGATGGGCTTATAGATGTCGTGGATAACCCCCAGCACGTTGTAGCAGTCCTGCACCGTGTCCACCAGTGCCCGGAAGGCGAAGAGGTCGTACAGCTCCTCCATGGTCTTCTCCTGGAGGTACATCTTCCGGTAGATGCTGTAGGGGTGCTTCACCCGGCCGTAGACGGTGGCGTGGGGGACGTTCAGCTCCTGGAGGCGGGTAGTGATCTCCTCCTGGACCGCGCTCATAAACTGGCCGTGCTCGCTCTTGGCGATCTCCAGCTTCCGGGCGATGTCGTCGTAGGCCACCGGGTCCAGGTACTTTAAGGACAGATCCTCCAGCTCCCACTTCATCTTCGCCAGGCCCAGGCGGTGGGCGATGGGGGCGTAGATCTCCATGGTCTCGAAGGCCTTCTTCTTCTGCTTGGCGGGGGTCTGGTACTCCATGGTGCGCATGTTGTGGAGCCGGTCGGCGATCTTGATGAGGATCACCCGGATGTCCCGGCTCATGGCGAAGAGCATCTTGCGCAGGTTCTCCATCTGCTCCTCTTCCATGGTGGAGTACTTCACCCGGGTCAGCTTGGTGACCCCGTCCACGATGTCGGCCACCGTGACGCTGAACAGCTTGGCGATGTCCTCGTAGCTGCAGTCCGTGTCCTCGATGCAGTCGTGGAGCAGGGCGGCGATGATGGACTCGCTGTCCAGACGCATCTCCGCCACGATCTGGGCCACATGGATGGGATGGGTGATATAGGGGGAGCCGTCCCGGCGCATCTGCTCGCCGTGGTGCTCCCGGGCGTATTCATAGGCGGCCCTGATCTGGGTCAGATCCGCGGAGATGTTGTATCCCCGGATGGTTTTTTCCAGATGCTCGTACCGCTCTTCCACTGAGACCATAGGTCATTTGGCTCCCTTCTCGTCCTGCCCCAGGATCCGGCGCAGGCGGCGCATGTACACGCTCTGCTCCAGATCGGCCCGGCAGCCGGGCCTGGGGCGCACTATCATCATATCCTCCCGGCGCTCCAGGGTGACAAGGCCCCGCTCGGCGAAGACCTCCAGCCCCAGGGCGGCGCGGAGAAAGGACTCCGCGCCATCCAGCGCCCCGGCCAGCCGCCGGAGGGCGGGCAGGCACGTCACGGCGTCCTCCGTCTCCGGCTCCAGCCGGACCACGGCCCGCCACAGGGCGGCGAACTGCCGCCGCTCCGGCAGCAGGCGCAGGGCCTCCGCCGCCGACACCGGCCCTCCCGCCGTGAGACGCGCGATGAGCTCCAGGCACTCCCGCTCCCGCTGGCTGGGCTCCGCTGCGGGGCGCAGGTCCACCAGCTGCAGCTGGACGCTGCTGACGCCCCGGAACTCGTTGACCTGCAGATGGAAGGCCGCGTCCACCCGCATCCCCGGGGCCACGCCGCAGGCGGCGGCGGTGGCGGAGAAGAAGATGGCGTCGAACCGCTGCTCCCCCATGGCCAGGCGGAGCTTCAAGTGCCGGTTCTGGCCCACGCCCTGGAGGCTCTCCACCCGGGCCCCCATCACGGCGAACACGGGCCGCTCGTTGCCGGCGCCGTAGGGCTCCAGCCGGGACAGGGCCTCCATCTCCTCCAGGGTCACCCAGCCGGGGTCCCGGATCACCACATCCACGGCCAGGGAGGACACGGGCTTCTCCCCGTTGCAGAACTCGCACACGCACCGGTTCATCCGCCGCCGGAAGGCGGGGATGTCCTCCTCCCGGATGTTGAAGCCCGCCGCCAGCTCGTGGCCCCCGAAGTCCACCAGCAGATCCTGGCAGGACTCCAGGGCGGCGAAGAGGTTGAAGCCCCCGTAGCTCCGGCAGGAGCCCTTGCCCAGGCCGTTTTGCAGGTGGATCATGAAGCTGGGGCAGGAATATTTCTCGCTGAGGCGGCTGGCCACGATGCCCACCACCCCCTGGTGCCAGGAGCCGCTGGACAGCACCAGGGCGCTGCGCTCCCCGTCGGGCAGGAACTCGATCTGCTCCACCGCCTGGGCGAAGATCTCCTGCTCCACCGCCTGACGCTCCCGGTTCAGGCCGCACAGCTCCCTTGCCAGCAGCTCCGCCCGGGCGGGATCGCCGGTCAGAAGCAGGTCAGCGGCCAGCTCCGCCTCGCCCATGCGCCCCGCCGCGTTGATCCGGGGGGCCAGAACGAAGCCGATCTGGATGGAGGTGACCTCCCGGTCCGCGAGGCCCGTCTCCTGGAGCAGGGCCCGCAGGCCCAGGAAATCCGTGCCGCCGATGGCCTCCAGCCCCCGGCAGACGATGGTCCGGTTCTCCCCGGTCATGGGCATCACGTCCGCCACCGTGCCGATGGCAGCCAGGGTGCAGTAGCGGGCGAAGAGGGACTCCGAGCGCTGCTCGTCCAGGGCCAGCACCAGCTTCAGGGCCACGCCCACGCCCGCCAGGTGCTTGAAGGGATAGGGGCAGTCGGGCCGCCGGGGGTCCACCACTGCCGCCGCGTCGGGCAGGACCTCCCGGCACTCGTGGTGGTCGGTGATCACCAGGTCCAGTCCGTTCTCCCGGGCCCAGCGGGCCTCCTCGACGCCGGTGATGCCGCAGTCCACGGTGATGACCAGGGTCACCCCCTGGTCCAGGAGGGTGCGCAGGGCCTCCCGGCCCAGGCCGTAGCCGTCCTCCACCCGGCGGGGAATGTATTTCAGGCAGTCCGCTCCCCGGGAGCGGAGGTAGTCCACCAGCAGCACGGTGGAGGTGATGCCGTCCACGTCGTAGTCGCCGAAGACGGCCATCCGCTCGCCGTCCGCCAGGGCGCGGCGGATACGGGCGGCGGCCTTGTCCATGTCCTTCATGAGATAGGGGGAGTGGCTCAGCTCCCGCTCCCGGTCCAGGAGCAGGGCGGCCTCCTCCGGGGAGGATACGCCGCGCGCGGAGAGCAGGGCGGCCAGGAGGGCGGGGTAGCCCGCTCCCCGGAGGCTCCGGGCAGCGGCCTCGTCGTAGTCCCCGCCGGTCCATCTGGCATATTTCACTGCTCGTCCCTCCTTCTGAGGCCCCCAGCGGGGGCCGTTCGCTTAAAATCAAGAGACATTATAGCAAAAAAAGAGGAAAAGGTAAAGCCTCAAAAAGAGGCTTTACCTCTTTTTTAAACTGAGCGCTTCGATGCCGCCCCTGCGGGGCGGCGGGGAGTTGTTTCTTTTTGAAAGCCCGGGGCCTGCGCAGCCCCGGACCCTGCGGTTACTTTTGCCGCGCGGCAAAAGT
>CAJTVO010000134.1 GCA_910579485.1 uncultured Oscillospiraceae bacterium
ATGCCGCCACGCACGGTGAGGATGCCCCGGGCAAAGTGCATACCCTCGATATCCTCGGGGCTGGTCTCCAGGCGGACCAGGATGACCTTGTGGCCCTTGTCCACCCACTCCACCACGTCATCGGCGGTGAACACGATCTGACCGGCGGCGGCTCCGGGGGAGGCGGCCAGGCCGTGGCCCACGGGGGCTACGCGATCCAGCTCCTCCTTGGGGAAGGTGGGGTGCAGCAGGGCGTCCAGGCTCTTGGGGTCGATCATCGCCACGGCCTCTTCCTCGGAGATCATGCCCTCGTCCACCAGGTCGCAGGCGATCTTCAGGGCGGCGGCGGCGGTGCGCTTGCCGTTGCGGGTCTGGAGCATGAAGAGCTTCTTGTTCTCAATGGTGAACTCCATGTCCTGCATGTCGCGGTAGTGGTACTCCAGCTTGCTGGAGATGTCCACGAACTGCTGGTAGGCCTCGGGCATGACCTCGGCCAGCTGGTCGATGGTCTGGGGGGTGCGCACGCCGGCCACCACGTCCTCGCCCTGGGCGTTCATCAGGAACTCGCCGAAGAGCTTCTTCTCGCCGGTGGCGGGGTTGCGGGTGAAGGCTACGCCGGTGCCGGAGGTGTCGCCCATGTTGCCGAAGACCATCTCCTGCACGTTGACGGCGGTGCCCCAGGAGGAGGGGATGTCGTTCATGCGGCGGTAGTAGATGGCCCGGGGGTTGTCCCAGGAGCGGAACACGGCGCGGACGGCACCCATGAGCTGCTCGCGGGCATCCTGGGGGAAGTCCTCGCCGATCTTCTCACGGTACTCGTTCTTGAACTGCTCGGCCAGCTCCTTGAGGTCCTTGGCGGTGAGCTCGGTGTCCAACTTCACGTTGCGCTTGGCCTTCATCTCGTCGATGAGCTCTTCGAAGTACTTCTTGCCCACTTCCATGACCACGTCGGAATACATCTGGATGAACCGGCGGTAGGAGTCATAGGCGAAGCGGGGATTCTTGGTCTTCTTGGCGAAGGCCTCCACCACCTCGTCGTTGAGGCCCAGGTTCAGGATGGTGTCCATCATGCCGGGCATGGAGGCCCGGGCGCCGGAACGGACGGAGACCAGCAGGGGATTGTTCAGGTCGCCGAACTTCTTGCCGGTCATATCCTCCAGCTGGGACATATATTCCATGATTTCGTCCTGGATTTCGGCGTTGATGGCGCGGCCGTCGGCATAGTACTGGGTGCAGGCCTCGGTGGTGATGGTAAAGCCACGGGGTACGGGCATACCAAGGCTGGTCATTTCAGCCAGGTTGGCGCCCTTGCCGCCCAGCAGCTCCCGCATGTGCCCGTTGCCCTCGGAAAAGAGATAGACAAACTTTTTGCTCACGGGTAATACTCCTCCTGTATTCATATATTGGATTTTTTTCGAATTGCGCTTTTGCAAAATCTATTATAGAAGGGAATCCTGCGCATTGCAAGAGGGATTCTCCAAATTTCAGGTAAAATTTAAGGAAATTTTTCACCGGCAACGTTTTCTGGATTCTTTTTTTCAGTTTCGGTTGATTTCCGGCGGCATGTTGTGATAAAATAGATTTGATTTTGCATCCGCCGCGCGGAGCCGGAAGGGGGAAGGAGATATGGATCAGCAGGAGCCTTTGGCCATTCCGGGGGAACCCCGTCTCTCCCAGCGCATCCGGGAGGCGGCCAATCGGGACGCCCTGGGACGGGCGGCTGTCCTCAGCGGACAGGGCGATCTGGCCGCCGCCGCGCGGTTCACCGCCGCCGCCCTGCTGTGCCGGGGCGGGGACAAGCCCTGCGGCGTCTGTCCCGACTGCCGGAAGATCCTGCGGGACGTCCACCCCGACGTGCTGACGGTGACGGACCCGGAGCACAAGAACGTCTCGGTAGACGTACTGCGCGGGGTGACGGCGGACGCCAGCGTCCTGCCCAACGAGGGGCGGCGGAAGGTCTACATCTTCCCCGACTGCTCCCTGCTGGACGGCAAGGCCCAGAATGTGCTCCTAAAAGTAGTGGAGGACGGGCCCGTCCACGCGGCGTTCCTCTTCTGCGCCGCCAACAGCGCGGTGCTTCTGCCCACCATCCGCAGCCGGACGGCGGAGTGGAAGCTGTCTCCCCCGCCGGAGACGGCGGCGGAGGACGGCCAGGCCCGGCGGCTGTGCGAGCTCATCTGCGGCGGCAGGGCGCCGGAGCTGGCGGCTTTCTGCGCGGAGCTGGAGAACAGCAAAATTTCCCGTGAGGAGCTGAAGGGGCTTCTCTCCGATACGCGAGATCTGTTGGTCTCCGGTCTGGCGGCGGTCTATACGGGCCAGGGGGACCCCCTGGCGGGACAGCTTGCCGGCCTTGGCAGGTATAGGCTTTCTTCTATTGTGGAGAAGCTGGGGGAATTTATTCGTCAGTGCAATTTTAATATTGGGGTGGGGCATCTCTTGGGAGCCCTGGCAGTGGAGTTAAGCTAGGCAGTTTCATCGCCGCGCTCCGCGCGGCGGGGGGAGGCCGTTTCGTATCGATACCCCGGGGCCTGCGCGGCCCCGGACTCCGCGCCTACTTTTGCCACGCGGCAAAAGTAGGCAAAAACGCGCTCAAACCTTGCGGTTTGAGAATCCCTCATGTTTTTATTTATTTGCGCGTCAGTCAAAGTCAGTTTTGTTGTTCGGACTGCTTCCCACTTTGCTGCTCCCTGCTTCTCTTTCAGCGTGGTCATCGATGGCCCCTACCGTGTAGACTAAGCAGACTCCCCGGAGTGCGGGGCGGGGGCATATATCTCCTGCATGAGCTGGGAGCCTAAACGAAAGCCTGTCTGAAAAGTGCGGCAGGTCTCTATGTTCATCAGGTTTATGACGCTTATTTGCAGCTCCCGGAACAACTCCCCGTCAAGACACGCCTCCGCTTTTGTCCACAGCTCTTCATTCCGTACCCATTCCTCCCGGCCCTCTTCTCCATTTTCCCAGCGCTTCGCATTTGGAGAATACCACTCGTGATATAATTCAGTAAGAATACACATTGTCTTTCTTTGTCCTTTCTGATATTCTAAATAATAGAATTTCATGGCTGTATTATAATCTAAAAATTAGAACATGTCAAGGGGCTTTTATGTTTTCGAGAGAATTATTTGGGCAGCGTTTGTTAGAGATTCGAAAACAGAATCATGAGACGCAGCCAGACCTGGCACAATTATTGAATGTCAGCAAAAGCCGCATCAGCGAAATGGAAAACGGCAAAAACACGACCACCATCGAAAAATTCGCATTGATTTGTGAGCATTATAAAGTATCCGCGAATTACCTGATGGGATTGTCGGACGACCCGGAATTGCGGTAAAGCTAATATAGTCCAGCACGGCGCTTCCGCCGGTGCGTGTGCCCCTTGCAGGGGGTACCCCTTTGAAAGGGCGTCAGCCGGAGTACTACAAGTACCAGACCGGCAGAAGAAGTACGGCCAATTCGGAGGCTTCGCCTAACCAAGAACCCCGCCGCACAGTCCTTTAGCCCCCGCCGAGGTGGCCGCCCAAGGGCGGCCCCGAGAAAGGGATTCTTAAACCGTAGGTTTAAGCGCGTTTTTGCCAACTTTTGCCGCGCGGCAAAAGTTGGTCAGGGGTCCGGGGGCGGACAGCCCACGGGCCATCAACAAGAAACAACTTGCCTTGCGGCGCCCGCCGCAAAGAAGAAAGGAATCAATACCAATGGCCGAAGTCATCTCCGTCCGCTTCCGCGGCGGAAGCAAAAACTACTACTTTGATCCCCGGGGGCTCCAGGTGGAGCCCAACACCTACGTAGTGATCGAGACCGCCCAGGGCATGGAGTACGCCCGCTGCGTGGAGGGGAACCACGAGGTCCCCGATCAGAGCGTCGTCCAGCCCCTGCGCCCCGTGGTGCGCGTCGCCACGGACAACGACCGCAAGGCCGCTGAGTACAACCGGAAACGGGAAAAAGAAGCCTTCGGCATCTGCGAGAAGAAGATCGCCGCCCACGGGCTGGAAATGAAGCTGGTCAACGTGGAGTGCAGCTTCGAGGGCAACAAGATCATCTTCTTTTTCACCGCCGACGGGCGGGTGGACTTCCGTGAGCTGGTGAAGGACTTGGCCAGCGTCTTCCGGGCCAGGATCGAGCTGCGGCAGATCGGCGTCCGGGACGAGGCCAAAATGCTGGGCGGCCTGGGCATCTGCGGCAGGCCCCTGTGCTGCAGCCAGTTCCTGGACGAGTTCATCCCCGTGTCCATCAAGATGGCCAAGACCCAGAGCCTGAGCCTGAACCCCACCAAAATTTCCGGCACCTGCGGGCGGCTGATGTGCTGCCTCAAATACGAGCAGGCCGCCTATGAGGACGCCGCCAGCCGGATGCCCAAGAACGACAGCTTCGTGGACACCCCCGACGGGATCGGCAACGTCAGCAGCGTGGACCTGCTCCAGGAGCAGGTCCAGGTGCGCCTGGACAGCGCCCCGGAATCCCCCAAGCGCTATAAGGCGGCGGAGATCCGGGTCCTGCGCAACGGAAAGGGCAGCCGGGACGGCATCGAGATCCCCAAGGACCGTCCCGCCAGGCTCCAGCGCCAGGACGCGGGCGAGGAGCCCTTCTCCCGCTTCAACCGCCGTCCCGGCCCCGGGAAGAATCCCATCCCCGTGGCCTCCGTCCTGGCCGGGGAACCGGCCCCGGAGGAGGAGGACCGCCGTTCCGGCGGACGCCGCCGCCACCGCCCCAAGGGCGGCAAGCCCCGTCCCCAGGGCCCCGGTGAGAAGCCCTGCAGGGCGGAGGCCCCCTCCCGGCCCCCCAGGCAGGACCGGCCTCCCCGCCAGGAGAAGGCGGAGCGCGCCGCGAAACAGGAGCGGGTGGAGAAGCTCCCTGTCCGTCCCAACACCGACACCACCGCCGAGAAAAAGGCCGCCGCCGACCGGGCCGCCCGCCAGCAGTCCGGCGGTCAGGACCACAAGTCCAACTACCGCCGTCCCCGCCGGAAGCCCCGGGGCAAGGGACCGGGCGAGGGCTGAGCCTGAACGGCCGGTTTTACAAAAAAGCAACAGGACGCGGCAGCCGCGCCCTGTTGCTTTTTTTCGCTTTTAGGGGTACAATAGAGGCAATGAACGCAACCGAGGAGGCTTCGATATGAAAGACGGCTTTATCTGTGTGGCGGCGGGAACGCCCAAGGTCCGGGTGGCGGACTGCCGGTACAACGCAGAACAGATCTTCACCATGATGCGGGAAGCGGAGAAGCAGGGGGTCAAGATCCTGGCCCTGCCGGAGCTGTGCCTCACCGGCTACACCTGCGGCGACCTGTTTTTGCAGGACACCCTCCTGAACGGCGCGGTCGAGGGACTGCGCACCATCCTGGAGGCCACCCGGCACCTGGAGGTGCTCACCGCCCTGGGGATGCCCCTGCGGGCCAGAGGGAAGCTCTACAACTGCGCCGTGGTCATCCAGAAGGGTGATATCCTGGCGGTGGTCCCCAAGACCTATGTGCCCAACTACGGTGAATTTTACGAGAAACGGTGGTTTGAGGGCGGAGAAGATATTACCAGCCAAGTGAGCATCGGCCTCCCCGGCGCGGACGGCGGGACGATGTATACCGGCCTGGGACAGGCCATCATCGACTGCCCCGCCGTCCCGGGCCTGAAGGTGGGCGTGGAGATATGCGAGGACCTGTGGGCCGCGGACCCGCCCTCCCGCCGGCTGGCGGAGGCGGGGGCCACAGTGATACTGAACCTCTCCGCCTCCAACGAGGTGGTGGGCAAGGCCGCCTACCGCCGCCAGCTGGTGGTCGGGCAGTCCGGACGGCTGTGCTGCGGCTATGTGTACGCCGATGCCGGGGAGGGCGAGTCCACCACGGATCTGGTGTTCACCGGCCACAACATGGTGGCGGAAAACGGCGCGCTGCTGGCAGAACACCGCTTCACCACGGGGCTGACCATCGCGGACATCGACGTGCAGCGCCTGACCTATGAACGCCGCCGCCTGACCCCCTTCCCCGCCGAAGGAGGCGCAGCCCTTTATCAGGGCGCGGCGGAGTTCACCCCCTGCGTCACCAAGCTCCGCCGGTATGTCTCCCCCGCCCCGTTCATCCCGGACAACGCCGCCGACCGGGCCTCCCGGTGCGAGGAGATCCTGACCATTGCCGCCCTGGGCCTGAAGAAGCGGCTGAAGCACACCGGCGCGCGTTCTGCCGTCATTGGGCTCTCCGGCGGCCTGGACAGCACCCTGGCCCTGCTGATCGCCGCCCTGGCCATGGGGATGCTCCATCGGGACCCCAGTGACATCATTGCCGTCACCATGCCCTGCTTCGGCACCACGGAGCGGACGAAGAACAACGCCGTCCTCCTGGCGGAGCACATGGGGACCACCCTGCGGACTATCCCCATCGGGGACACGGTGCGCAGTCACTTCCGGGACATCGGCCACGACCCGGAGGATCAGGACGTCACCTATGAGAACGCCCAGGCCCGGGAGCGGACCCAGGTGCTCATGGACGTGGCCAATCAGACGGGCGGACTGGTCATCGGCACCGGGGATCTCAGCGAGCTGGCCCTGGGCTGGGCCACCTACAACGGCGACCATATGAGCATGTACGGCGTCAACGCCTCCATTCCCAAGACCCTGGTGCGCCATCTGGTGGACTATGTGGCGCGGGACAACCGGAAGAAGGACCCGGAGCTGGCCCAGGTACTGGAGGATATTCTGGATACCCCCGTTTCCCCGGAGCTGCTTCCGGCGGTCCAGGGGGAGATCAGCCAGCGCACGGAGGACCTGGTGGGGCCCTACGAGCTCCACGACTTCTTCCTCTATCACGCTGTCCGCTGGGGCTTCGGCCCCCGGAAGATCCTCCGGCTGGCGGAGCTGGCCCTGGGGCGGCAGTACAGCCGGGAGGTCATCCTCAAATGGCTGAAAAATTTCTACTACCGGTTCTTCGCCCAGCAGTTCAAGCGCTCCTGCCTGCCCGACGGTCCCAAGGTGGGCAGCGTGTCCCTGTCTCCCCGGGGCGACTGGCGGATGCCCTCGGACGCCGTGGCCCGGCTGTGGCTGGAGGAGCTGGAAGGGATATGATCGAAAGGAGAGCGCATGACACAGAAAACCTTTGACTTGCTGGAGGGTCATATGCTCGCTTGTATGGGCGATTCCGCCCATGACGCCGAACACGTCCGGCGGGTGCTGTTCCTGGCCCTGGAGATCGCGGAGGCGGAACCGGCGGCGGACCGGGACGTGCTCATTGCCGCCTGCCTGCTCCACGACATCGGCCGGGAGGAACAGTTCCGGGACCCGTCCCTCTGCCACGCCCGGGTGGGCGCGGAAAAGGCGTACCGGTTTCTCGCCGGCCAGGGCTTCCCGGAACCCTTTGCCGCCCATGTCCGGGACTGCGTCCGGACCCACCGCTTCCGCTCCGGCGACCCGCCGACCACCATCGAGGCGAAGATACTCTTCGACGCGGATAAGCTGGACGTCACCGGGGCCATCGGCATGGCGCGGACCTTCTTCTACGCCGCCCAGGTGGGACAGCCTCTGTATACCCTTCTGCCGGACGGCACGGTCTCCGACGGCACGGCGGAGGAGCCCAAGGGCTGCCACTCCGTCCTGCGGGAGTACAAGTTCAAGCTGGAAAAAATATACGACCGCTTCCTCACCCCGCGGGGCGCGGAGATGGCCCGCCGGAGGCAGGCCGCAATGGTCAGTATCTACGAAAGTGTTCTGGCGGAGGCCCGGGAGCCCTATGAGACCGGCGGCTCCATCCTCCGCCGGTGCATCGAATCTACATAAGGGAGCGCGCGCCGCTATGACAACGAAAATTTTTCTCGTCCGCCACGCCGAGGCGGAGGGCAACCTCTTCCGGGTGGCCCATGGGCAGTATGACAGCGTGATCACCCCCCAGGGCTACCGCCAGCTGGCCTACCTGCGGGAGCGGTTCCGGGAGGAGCGGCTGGACGCGGTGTACGGCAGCGATCTGACCCGCACCCATATCACCGCCTCCGCCCTGTACGTCCCCCGGGGGCTGGAATTTCGCCCCTTGCCCCTGCTGCGGGAGATCAGGCTGGGTGTCTGGGAGCAATTGAGCTGGGGACAGATCCAGCGTATGGATAAGCAGATGTATGTGGATTTCAACAAGCGGCCCGATCTGTGGCGCGTGGAGGGAGCGGAGACCTTTGCCCAGGTCCGTGACCGGACGCTGGAGGGCATCCGCCAGATCGCGGTGGAGAATCCCGGCGGAACGGTGGCCGCCGCCAGCCATGGCGCGGCCCTGCGGACCCTGCTGGGGACGCTCCAGGGCATGAGTCTAGAGGAGATCGGCCAGACGGGTCATGGGGACAACACCGCCGTCTCCCTGCTGGAAGTGGAGGGGGACGATATCCGGGTCGTGTTCCGGGACGATGCCAGCCATCTGCCTGCCGCCGTGTCCACCTTCCGCCGCCAGAGCTGGCATAAGGATGACGCCGCCACGGAGCCGGGGCTGTGGTTCCGGGTAGCCGCCGAAGGGGATGGAAGCCGGACCGAGGAGGCGCTGCTGGAGGAAGAGGTTTTCGGCACGATCTCCATGGCGCTGGAGCCGGAGGCGCTTCGCATCACGGACTATCAGCTGGTCCCCGCGCTGCGGGGACAGCGGTATGGCATTCAGCTTCTGGGCCAGGCGGTCCAGTACGCCCGCACCCAGGGGCGGGAGGCTTTGGTTTTACGCTGTCCGGAGGAGTTGAAGGGCTATTTTGCCAAATATGGGTTTGTTTCTTCCGGGGCGGAGATGGTGATGGATCTGCGGAGGATCGTGCGGGAGATACCTTCTCTGGGGTAGCGGCTTCGGCGGCCCTGCGGGCCGCTCCCGCTTCCTTCTAACAGATAGATTTGCCCCTGCCGGGGCGGGGACGGGGGCGTACTTTTCGTGTGAACGAAAAGTACCAA
>CAJTVO010000135.1 GCA_910579485.1 uncultured Oscillospiraceae bacterium
CCAGCAGTAAAATACTTTTACCACTGGGGATTACAGTTTGCGGACATACACATATACAGCATACACCTGCTGGTGATTGCTGTTCTTTTTCAGATATGTCAAAATTGATAAGGCAAAAGTATTCTTAAATTGGGTACAAAAAACCAAGCCCCCTTATTTAGGGACATTCAAAATTCTTTGAACCCACTATTTGATTGAAGATTTATTTAAGAATACCTTGCCGCATATTTTTTACTCCTTTTTTGGAATGAAGCTATTATAGCACATCAATTTTAGAAAAGAAAGTAGAAAAAGGAAAAATACTTTGTACACCATAAGAAAGATGTAATGAGTGAGAGGTTTCGTAGTCATCGACATTGTGGGAATGTGTATAACTGGCTGCCTTATGGAGTTGTGGGTAACTCTGTTTACAGGACGTGGGAAAGCTGCATTTTAGCTTTTCCATGTGCTGTGAATAGAGTTATCCATGACGGAATAGCCTGTTATGCACATTTCCACAATGCTTGTTTTTTGGTCTTTGGTTTCTTTGCTTCGGAATAGTGTGGTGCTGGCGGTCTATCTCTTGTTTTCGGTTGCTTGCTTCTTTACTGTACATGAGCATTGGCACCGGGGTTATCGTTGCCGTAGCCCTCCAGAAGGTTGATCGCACCCCACACGCCCAGGCCAGCGCCCAGGGCCACCACGAGGGTCTGAAGCACACCAACAGCAGAGTTAAAGAAAGCCATAAATCGTTCCTCCAAAAATAAATGTTATTTTTGAAGGCACATCCTCCGTGTCCTTTCGTGTACTTTAACAGCGCCGATTACTCGGCTCCATCACTGTCTACGTCTACTTCGTACACGTCGTAAACATCATCGGATTTAGGTTTTAGCCTGGTGGATAGAAAACGCTCTATGTCGAAAGCGTTTTTCTTATCACTGTCGGACAAGCATTTGTATAGGGGGTGTTTGGTGAGGTCGTACTTGTCCGATAAAAACGGCCTCACGCCCCTCAGCTGTAAAATGCACTTGCCGCCGTCCAGCACGGCCAACTCGTCCACATCCATGAGGGCCTTGCCCAGCTTCTGATAGTTGAGGGAGTGGGATATTTCCCGCCCCCGACTCTCACCTGTGTTGTAGGTGTCAATGGTTTCCTTCCCTAGCTGGGCCGACAGCTCTTTCAGCGTGGTCGGCTCTTTACCGCCCAGGAAGATGGAGCAGTCACAGTTGCCGATAATGGTGTCGGCGTTGTCCTTGTATAGGGCCTTTAACTGGCTCTGCGCTTGCAGTACCAAACAGGCGGAGATCTCACGGCTTCGGATGGTGGCCATCAGCTTCTCCAGGCGTGGAATCTGGCCGATGTTGGCGCACTCGTCAATGAGGCAGCGCACATGGACCGGCAGCCTCCCGCCGTATACATCGTCCGCCTTTTCACACAGCAGATTGAACAGCTGGGTGTAGCAGAGGGAGATCAGGAAGTTAAAGCTGTCATCCGTGTCGCTCATAATGAGGAACAGGGCCGTTTTGCGGTCCCCCAGGGTGTCCAACTCCAACTCATCGTAGGCCGTGACCTCCCGTACCTCCGCAATATCGAACACCGCCAGCCGAGCGCCGCAGCTCACAAGGATGCTCTTGGCGGTCTTGCCCGCGCTTAACTTAAATTTTCGGTATTGGCGCACGGCAAAGTGGTTGGGGTCCTTTTCCTCCAGCTCCTCGAACATCAAATCTACCTGGTTTTTGAACTCCTCATCGTCCTCCCGGACCTCCATGGAATTGATGAACTCCACCAGGGTAGAGAAGTTTTGCTCCTCCTCCGGGGCCTCATAGTGGATGTATCCGATGAGCGCCGTATAGAGCAGCGTCTCGGCCTTCTCCCAGAACGGGTCCCCGCCTTTTCCATCGCCGCGAGTGTTGGAAATCAGGGCAGTTACCAGCTTTAAGATGTCTTTTTCACTGTGAATGTACGCAAAAGGATTGTAGTGCATCGACTTCTTAAAGTTGATTGTGTTCAAAATCTTGATCCTGTACCCGTTGCGCTGCAAAACCTTCCCGGTGTCCACAACCAGGTCCCCTTTCGGGTCAGTCACCACGAACGATACCGGGTAGGAACTTGACGTACACTGGAGCAAATTGGGTTTAAGGACGTAGCGGGTCTTGCCGCTGCCTGACCCGCCGATGACCAGCATATTCTTGTTCCGGGCGGTCTTGGGGTCCTTGGGTCGGCTGTTCATGGTGAGCCGCTCCGTCTGGGTCAGGATGATGTTGTCCTCGAACTTGGGGGCGATGAACGGGGCGATGTCGGCCTGTGTTCCCCAACGTGCCGTGCCGTACTCGGCATTGTGGCGGTATTTCTTGGCGTTCTTCCCTTTGAGGTAGACCGCAAGCCGGAGGCCCAGGCCGCAGGCGATACCCACCAGCAGATCAACGGGATGGAAACTGGGGGCGGCGGACTGAAACGCCAGCACAAAACCGCTCATAATCCGCAGCAGCTTCTCGGACAGGCCGGTGCCGGGGGCCAGTCTCCACGCCTGTCCCAGCTTGGTGGCGTAGAGGCCCAGGACGAAATAGGGGATGTTGGGAATGATGATTTTTTTGAGATTTTTCTGTGTCACCGCTCCAACACCTTCTTTTTGATCTTCTCGCCGGTGTCCCGAACCGTGTCCTTGAACTGCGCCAGCTTTTGCAGCACCGAGGGCCGGGAGGCTTTTTTCACCTTCTGCTGATTGTACTCGGTAAAAGCGGCGGTGATGGCGTCCGCATCCCTGCTCTTGAAGAAAATCAGGAACCGGGGCGGGTCATGGTCCTTATCCCGTTTGATGGCGTAGTCCACGCCGTACTTCCGGGCCACCCGGTCAAACTGCCGGATAGAGGGGTCTGTGACCTCCACATTGGACACGCCCTGATTCTGACCGATCAATTCCTTTACGGACTGCTTGCCGCAGGGCTTCACGGGGCCGTCACGGGCCTTTTGCGCCTTGATCTCCTTGCGGTGGGCCAGATATTTGGCGATTGCCGCCTTGAACATCCGCCCGGTGAACTTGGTTCCGTTGATTGCCAGGGCTATCGTTTTGTTTTCGACTTCCTCCTGGATGAAAAATCACTCCCTTCCTCCAGAGTAGGGCCGCGCCGGTGGGCTAGGGTGGGACCACCAGCCAGCGCAGCAGAAGTTTTCCGCGTTTCATAAAATTACCGCTCCTTTTCCCGGCATTTCTGCCGGTGTTGCAGATATTCGTTCCAGTCTTTCCCACGGGGCGGGGGCTTGTAGGACACCACATAGCCCTGCTTGGTGTATTTTTCCTTCATGCGCTCCGCCGCCTCTTTGCCGGGGCCGTCAGCGTCCAGACAGAGGAAAATGTACTTGATTTTCGGATTCTCCCGCAGATAGGTATCCAACGGCCCCTCATAGACACCGCAGAGGGCCACGGCGTTCCGTGTCATATCCCGGTGGAGGGTGCAGAAGCTCATCAGGTCGATGGGGGCCTCAAAAACGTGTACCCGGTCTGTGCCACTGTCAGCGGGGAGATAAAATCCAATGTCTTTGTCGCTGCCGGGGACACCGCCCCGGAACGAAGCGCCGTCCTTGTCATAGGTCCCCCGCTGGGCGGCGAATACCGGGGTGTTCTCCCGGTTTCGGCCTACGAAAACGCAGTTGTGATGCCCCGCCTCCTCATACAGCAGACCGGCCTCCACAAAGCCCCGGATGACCGGCGGCGCGATGCCCCGCTTTTTCAGATAGGCCGTCACCCGCCGCTGGTCCTCATTGGCCGGGGGCAGGACAAAGGACACAGGCTCCGGCGCGGGGGCGGGGCGCTCCTTCCGCTGGGTGGGCGGTAGTCTGTCAGGAGAATCCCGCGACCGCCTGTTCCAGGCCAGCAGGAACTCCACCGCCTCCGGGAAGCTCTTGCCCTCGAAGTGCCGGAGGAAGTCGATAGCGTCCCCACCCGTTCCCTCGGAGTATCGGTGCCAGGTGCGCCGGTTTTTGATGCGCAGGCTGTCCATTTCCCTGGTGGTGTAATAGCTGCCCACCCGCCTGACCTGATAGCCCAGGGAGGTCAGCAGATTGGGGAGGTCTGTGTCCTTGGCAGCAGCCAGATCATTGGCCGTAAAAGAAATATTTTCACCCCCTTCCGGCCAGCCGCCCGGCGGTTACTTCTTCCCGCAGCTCCGGCCCTGGCCCTTGACGGTCAAAATGCCGTCCAGGGTGGTGGCGGTGATATGCAGACGCTCGGCGGTGGCGATGTCGTTTTTCATGGCCTCAGTGACGCTCTCCCCGCAGACCACCAGCACATGGGAGCGCCGCAGGAAGTCCCGGTCCATGTCCAGGCCGTCCTTGTGCTCCTGGGGAACCTTGTCGTTGAGGATGGGGGCCAGGAACAGCAGCGGGCAGATGGGGGTGTACCCGGCATCGTAGACCTGACGGCAGTAGTGCAGGGCCTGTTCGTTGTCCTGATAGCTGCTCCCGGTCCAGGGGGCGGTGATGTAGGCAAAGGGTCGCTTCATGGTGATTACTCCTTTCGCCGCTGTGCGGCACAAAAATAAGCGGCCCTTTAGCCGCCGTTGCTCATGTCGTGGTTGACCAGCATGGTGTAGTGATTGTCGGTGGTGGCCGGGGCGTTGAACAGCGCCGCCAGCAGATAGGCCCTGGTGTTCCAGACACGGGTGGTGTTCTCCTGGATGCCGTCAAGGACCTTGCGGATATGCTCGGAGTTGAGCTGTTCAAACCGCTGCTGAACAAAGGCGGTGGGATACTCTGCATCCCGCCCGATCTTCATGGTGGGCGACCGGCTGAGTGCGACCTCCAGCATGATCTCCACGAACTCGTCAAGCTGGGTCCGATTGCACGGGTCGGCGATCAGGTCGTACTCGATTTGAGCCTTAATATCCTCTCTCCGCTCAAAAATTTCTTTCATTCCTTCCACAGGGGCCGCAGGCGCTGCCGGTGGCGTGGAGGGGGCAGGGGGAGGGAATGAATGAATATTTGGTCGCTGAGTATTTATTTTTTTAGTACTTGATTTCTTAGTATTTAATAGCGCGGGGTTTTCCGCCGATGGGTCGGCCATATCCGGCTCCACCACATCCGGGTTTCCCGGATATGGTAAAGTCGTATCCGGGGGAGGCGTATCTGGAGCGGCAATATCCGGGTCGGCGGGGGCCGGTTCCTGGGGGCGCTCATAGATGATGTACTCGGTGTCGGTAATGCGCCCGTTGGCCCCTCTGAGCTGATTGCGGACCATGTATCCGGCCTTTTCCAACTCCTTCAAGGCGCTGCCGATGGCCTCCAGGCCCTCCTTGCAGATGGAGGACAGGCCGCGCATATTAAAATTCCAATCATCCGGCAGACTGAGCATCAGGGACAGCAGTCCCTTTGCTTTCAGCGACAGGCTGGTGTCTTTCAGATGATGGTTGCTCATAACGGTGTAATCCCTGGTCCGTTCTACACGATAGACGGCCATAGTCGATCACTCCCTCATTCAAAATTTGGGTGGGCTACTGTTTTGTCAGTTTCAAAAACGGCGCTCCTTCCTGTCAATGATGGCATTATTCCTGTTCCTGGGCTTGCTTTTTCTGAATGTCCAGGGCGGCGATGCCGTAACGGGCGATCAGCAGGGCATTGACGATGAGGCAGAACGCGGTGGAATCCACGACCTCGCTGTCCGCCAGATCGGTGAGGGCGATGCCGTCTCCGTTGGCGTAGATGTCTCTGGCCGCGCCCAGCAGGGTGTAGCCGTGGGGCGAGATGCCCTTGGTAGTGGCATAGCTGAACATGATGCCGTCCCGGTAGAAACAGTTGGCGGTGCGTGTGGCGGTGTCCAGGTCGGAGGTCAGCAGATACATGGCGGCGATGTAGGCGGGGGTGTCCCTCCGCCGGTCGCTGCCCTCTCTGGCCCGCAGCGCCTGCATCCGCTGACGGTGGCCCTCGTCCAGCCACATGGACCCACGGAACAGCCGGACGGCGGTGTGCAGCTTGGCCTCCAGCTTGGGGTCGTGGGGAAAGCTATCCAGCAGGGCCTCCTCGTAGCCGACAGCACCGGCCTCGATGCGCTCCGCCAGCCAGGGGCAAACCTTCTGGGAACAGCCCAGCTTTTTCCCCCTGTATTCGGTGCAAAACTTACAGTCTACATCCTCCATCTCATACTTAAAATGAGAGGTTTTCTGCATGAAGTGAAAAAATCTCCTTTCCCGGACATAAGAAAACCGGGCAGAGAAAAGCTCCGCCCGGTGGATGTCCGATATAGAATTGTGATGTTACCGTTCCTGGCTGCGCTGGCGCTTTTTCAACCAGCTTTCCAGCAGATTGATGATGGTTTCCTCCATCTTTTTCGGAGTGTAGGACTTGGGAAAATATTTCCGCAGGGTGTCGGTGGTCAGCACAATGCGGTCAACCTCCGGCTTTTTCTGCTCCGACATAACGGACAGCATGGTGTCCTCATTCAACTCCCCGGACTGGCTCATTTTCTTCATACGCTGTGCCTGGGACAGGGAGGGTGTGGCCTGTTCGCTCTCCATGGTTTCCACCAATAGGGCCTGTTCCTCCGGCTTCAGATAGGAAAGCTCTGATGCAGGGGTGACGGCAATTTTCTTGTCCTCCACCATCT
Organism: uncultured Oscillospiraceae bacterium; assembly: GCA_910579485.1. GTDB lineage: Bacteria > Bacillota > Clostridia > Oscillospirales > Oscillospiraceae > Pelethomonas. The sequence continues at coordinate 6,575 of CAJTVO010000135.1, forward strand.
GTTGCAGCTCCGGGGATAACTCGGTCAGGCGGATAAGACGCTGAATTTGGGAGGAGCTGTCCGGCGAATTTTCCGCCAAAAGCTCACGGGAAGTCATGCCTTGAAAATTCTGCCCAACTTGGGCAGAATTTTCTTTGGCCGGTCTGCCCGCCCTACGTCTGATAGCATCCAGCTTCATTTTGTATGCCTGGGCCTTTTCCATGGGGGAGATATTTTCCCGCTGAATGTTGCTGTCCACCATGTAGATAATGGCGGTGTCCCGGTCCAGGTCCCGGACGATCACCGGCATGGTTTCCAACCCCGCCAGCTCACAGGCCCGCTTGCGCCGGTGGCCTGACACCAGCTCATAGCCGCCGTCCTCCCTGGGTCGGGCAATGGCGGGCATGAGTACCCCGTACTCCTTCACGCTCTCCACCGTCTCTTTCATGGTATCATCGTCCCGGACGGAAAAAGGGTGATCCGGGAAAGGAAACAACTCTCCCAGGGGAATCTCCATCACCTTTTCGCGGGCCGCATCCTGACGGTTCTCCTCGGTGGTGAACAGGTCATCGACTGACGCCAGCTCTACTTTTCTCGCGCTGCTTTTCAATCTTTATCACCTCCTGAGTCAGGTTTTTGTATGCTGCCGCCACTTTGCCATTGGGGTCGTGGGCAAAGATACTCTTTCCCTCGGCGCTGGCCTCTTTAGCCCGGACGGAATGGGGGATTTCCGAAGAAAAGACGTTGATCTTGCTGCCGTAGGTATTCCGAATCAGACCGGCGATTTCCTTGGCAAAGTTGGTTCGGTTGTCCACCATTGCCAGCAGGATGCCGTCGATCTGGAGTTTGGGATTGATCTGCCGCCGCACCTTGGCGACCGTCTGAAGAAGCTGCTCCAGGCCCTTGGCCGGGAGGTACTCAGCGGAGACGGGAATAATAATGCGGTTGGCAGCGGCCAGGGCATTGACGGTGAGCATCCCCAAAGACGGCTGGCAGTCCAGCAGGATATGGGTGTACTGCTTCCGCACCGTGTCCAGATACTGCCGGAGAATTGTCTCCCGGCTCATGGCGTTCACCAGGGAAACCTCCATGCCGGACAGCTGAATATCAGAGGGCATGAGGTCGAAGCCCTCCGGGTGATGCAGGATTCCCTCGCCGGGGGTAATAGGCTGGTCGGTCAGGACCTTGCCCATCATGTCGGAGATCGTGACGGGCAACTGGTCCGGCTGGGGATGCCCCAAGCTGATGGTCAAGCTGGCCTGGGGGTCCAGATCCACAGCTAACACCTTCTTCCCGGCCTGGGCCAGACCAGCGGCCAGATTGACGCAACTGGTCGATTTCGTCACGCCCCCTTTTTGGTTGACAAGCGCCAGAATTTGCGCGTTCATGTTGGTTCACTCCCTTACCGAAAATAAAAAGGACGCTTTTAGCAAGCGCCCTTCACAAAATTTATATTGACTTAAATTCTTATGCGTTGTATCATAGGCATACAGACAATCAAAAATGGATTCCAGGTGTTCAATACACAGCCTTATGGTCATTTTTGGTGGGAGAAAGGCACAAAAAAATACAACCTCTCTCCTGCACATCCAAGACACTCTCAACCCTCATTAGAGGGGTTGCACAACGCTTGTGCTGGGAGAGCGCTTGAATGGCATTCAAGAGGTCAGCGGTTCGATCCCGCTTATCTCCACCAAAACAAGACCACAAAGCCAACGCTTTGTGGTCTTGTTTTACCCAAAAGAAAAATGAGAATTCGGACACCTAAAATCTTAAGCAAACCGCCGCCCTCACCTGCCGGAAACTATCCGGTGGGCCGAGGGCGGCTTTTTTATTTCAATAGCAAGGAGGAGGGATCAACATGGCATATCGGAAAGTCTACTTTCGCATCCGTACCGACTGCTTCAGCGGAGTGATAGATGAGGACAGCATCCAGCCCCTGCAAGAGCAGCTATCGAAAGCGCGAACCTTCCGCTGCTATCACGTGGACCGCTACGAGGAATACCGGGATCTGAGCGATGAAGCGTATCGGGCGGAACTGGAGGCCAAGCGGGATGAGATCACAGATTATATCCTGGAAAAATGCAGGACAAAGCGCAGCAATCTTTACATTGTAGACCCCGTTGCGATCCATGTTGCGGAACACTTTGCAATTCTTCGTCTGTGTGACAAAGACAAGCGCAATAAGATCGGGAACCAGTTTGTGGCTGAACTGATGGACCAACTGCTCCAGAAGGGCTGGCTGGT
>CAJTVO010000136.1:0-8082 GCA_910579485.1 uncultured Oscillospiraceae bacterium
CGCGGCGTCGGCCGCGCTGTTGAGCAGGAAGATCGTATCAAGATAAACCACCATGGTCGTAACCCCCTTTGGACAGGTACAGTATAATCCCTGTCCCGGAGGGGATTTTGTCGTTCCCGGTCCCTTGACACGGAAAAAAGCGCGCCGCCCCTTTCGGGACGGCGCGCTCTGCAGGTCCACGGGCCGGAGGTCACTTCTGCTCGCTTACGTACAGCCCCACACGGTTTTGAACGAGCGCCACCGTCTCGTCCAGGGACTTGTCCCCGGAGAAGTAGGGGCCGCAGGTCTCCAGGACAAGTTTCATCAGCGTTCCATTCCACGTGATGTCGATCTTGCCGATGCTGTTGAAGAAGTCCTCGAACCGCCGGACCTCCTCTTCCGTCAGGGGCGGCACGGTGACGCTTTCCGGCATCGTGAATACGAAGGGGAAGACCTCCTGCTTTTCAGTCATAAGCCGATCCTTTTGTTTGTCGTAAAGAAACTTACAGATCGGGATGGTATCATTGTCACCCGTACTGTCGGCTTTGGGATCCAGGTATGCCATCCGGAGAAACTCCCAGGCCGCCTCCTTGTTCCCGCAGGCGGAGGACATAGCCAGACATGACCCGGCAAACTCGAAGGCGCTGCCCACGCTGCCGTCCTCTACAGGATAGCCGACGAAGGCGCACTGTCCGCCATGCTCCGCGTTTCTGGTCGGAAGCCATTTCAGCGTGACGGTCGCCCGGTTGTCAAGCATCTGGAGGCCTTTTATGCTCCGCTCCTCGGCTTCCGTCAGCCGCGCCCGCAGGTCTGCGAAAGCGGCGATCTCCTCGTCCACCTCCTTTCTGGTGGGAAACTGGCCGATGAATTCCAGCATGGAGCGGAAACCGGGGCTGTCAAAGGAACACGTTCCCGTCTCCCAGTCCACGTAATCTTCCATAGAGAGGAGCAGCAGGTGGTAGGCGACCTCCTCCCGGCTGGTATCGAACCGGAAGACCGTGGCGCCCTCCGGCATGGCAGCGAAGGCATCCTGAAGCTCCTGGAAGGTCCAGCTGGTCCGGTCACCCACCTGGCTCGCCGTGCCGACCAGTGTATCGATCCTCACGGACCCGAAGGCCGCGTAAAGTCCCCCGTTCACCTCGGCGGCCTTCAGCGGAGCCTCAAGCACGCCGTCCCGGCCCAGGTACGGATCGTTCTCAATGTAGGGCCACAGGTCCTCCAGATAGCCCTTCTGGATCGCCTGACGATAGGGGACCCCTGCCAGATCGATGATGTCGGGGACCTGCCCGGCGGCCATCTCTGAGCGCAGCCGCTCGTAGTTCTGTCCTCGTTCCTCTGCTGAGCCATAGTAGTCCTTGACAAGGATCTGGACGTCGTCGTGGGTACGGTTGAATTTGTCCACCGCTTGCCGGTCAAAGAAAAGGTTAGAGCTGCCGCTTATGGGAGAGGTCCGGGCATAAATCAGTATCTCCTTATCGGGGTCGATCTCCTGGTTCAGCGCCGGGTCCAGCTCTTCCGGCGTGATCTGCCGCTTTTGGCCTTCCACAGAGCAGGCGGCAAGCAGAAGTGCCAGGGCAACGCAGAACAGGACAAAATTTTTCCGGTATCTCTTCATGGCTGGTTTCTCCTTTCGTAATACTGAAAATAGCGTCCGTTTTCTACCAGCAGCCCTACGCCCAGTCCCAGCAGGGTCCCCATGAGGACCTGCAGCGGCGTGTGGCCCATGACCTCCCGGGAGGTCACTTCTGCTCGCTGAGGTACAGCCCCACCCGGTTTTGAACGAGCGCCACCGTCTCGTCCAGGGGCTTGTCCCCGGAGAAGTAGGGAGCGCAGACCTCCAGAACAAGGTTGAGCAGGTCGCGTTCCACTATCAGCTCGATCTTGTCGATGCTGTTGATGAAGTCCTCAAACCGCCGGACCTCCTCCTCCGCCAGCGGCGGCACGGTGACGCTCTGCTGCTGCGTAAGGGGGAACGGAACGATCTCCTGCTCGGTACGCATGAGCGTATCCTTCTGCTTGTCGTAGAGGACCTTCCAGATCGGAATGGCGGAGTTGTTGTCCGGAGTTCCGTCCTTGGGCTCCGTATAGACCGTCCGCATGAACTCCCAGGCCGCCTCCTTGTTCTCGCAGGTGGAGGACATGGCGATGCACTGCCCGGTAAGCCGGAAGATGCTGCCCGTGCTGCCATCCTCCACGGGATAACCAACGAAGGCGCACCGGCCGCCGTGCCGCGCGTTCAGCTTCTGAAGGCTTGTCAGCGCAACGTACTGGCTGTTATCCAGCATTTGCAGGCCGCTCACGAACCGCTCTTCGGCCTCTTTCCACTTTGCGAAGTCGTCCGCAAAGACAGCGGTCTCCGCCTCCACTTCCTTCTGGGTGGGGAAACGGCTCACAAACTCCAGCATGGAGCGGAAGCCGGGGCTGTCGAAGGAACAGGTCCCCGCCTCCTGATTCACATAGTTTTCCACGGAGAGCTGCATCAGTATACCGGCAAGCATCTCCCGGCTGGCATCGAACTGCAGGAGCGTGGCGCCCTCCGGCATGGCATCGAAGGCATCCTGGATCTCCTGGAGGGTCCAGCTGGTCCGGTCGCCCACCTGGCTCGCCGTGCCGAGCACCGTATCGACCGACACGGCCCCGAAGGCCGCGTAAAGTCCACCATTCACCTCGGCGGCCTTCAGCGGAGCCTCCAGCACGCCGTCACGGCCCAAGTCCGGGTCGTTCTCGATGTAAGGCCACAAGTCCTCCAGATAGCCCTTCTGGATCGACTGATAGTAGGAGACCCCTGCCAGATCAATGATGTCGGGGACCTGCCCGGCGGCCATCTCTGAGCGCAGCCGCTCATATCCCTGCGCCTTGTCTTCCTCCGAGCCGTAGTAGTCCTTGACGAGGATCTGGATATCGTCATGGGACCGGTTGAACTCGTCCACCGCCTGCCGGTTGAACCAGGCGCCGTCGTTGGGAGAGGTCCTGGCATAGATCAGGATCTCCTTGTCAGGATCGATCTCCTGGTTCAGCGTCGGGTCCAGCTCGTCCGGCGTGATCTGCCGCTTTTGGCCGTCCGCAGAGCAGGCGGCAAGCAAAAGGGTCAGAACAGCACAGAGCAGAATGATATACTTTTTGTATTTTTTCATAACCAATTCTCCTTTTGTAATGTAGTTAAAGGTGCGATCCTTGCATTTTACACCAGCAGTCCCACCCCCAGTCCCAGCAGGGCTCCCATGAGGACCTGCAGCGGCGTGTGGCCCATGACCTCCCGGAGGTCATCGGCGAAGTCCTCCGCCGTCAGCTTTTCCACGTGGGCCAGGAGCTGGTTCACCAGCCGGGCGGTGTCTCCGGCGCTGCGGCGGACGTTGCAGGCGTCGTACATCACCACCGCCGAGAGGATCACCGCCAGGGCGAAGTACGGCCCGTTCATACCATAGAGCTTCCCGATGGCGGCGGTGCAGGCCACCGCCAGAGCGGAGTGGCTGCTGGGCATCCCGCCGCTGGAGACGAACAGCCTGGCGTTCAGCCGCCGGGTCATCACGGCCTCCAGGATCACTTTGATCAGCTGGGCCAGAAACCAGGCCAGCAGGGCGCAGTCGATGACCGGATTGGTGGTGAGCATCCCGAAGTACATGGGCTATTTCCTCCTGTCCGCCAGGCTGTCCGCCAGCTCCAGCAGAAATGTTCTATCTTCGAATCCCGCGACGGCTTCCTTTGCCAGCCGGGTCTCCTCCGCCACCAGTTCCCCGCAGCGCTCCAGGCCCAGCAGGTCCACGAAGGTCCGCTTGCCCTCCTCCCGGTCGGAACCCACCGGCTTGCCGAACTCGTCCTGATCGGCGATCACATCCAGCATGTCGTCCCGGATCTGAAAGGCCAGTCCGATGTGCCGGGCGTACTCCGCCGCCTGCCGCCGGACCTCCGGGGACGCCCTGGCGGCGATGCACCCCAGGTCCGCTCCCGCGGCCAGCAGCGCCCCGGTCTTCCGCAGGCACAGGTCCCGCAGGGACGCCTCGTCATGGGCCAGCCCGTCCATATCCAGCACCTGGCCGGCCACCATGCCGTCCCCGCCGCAGGCGGAGGCCAGCGTATGCACCGCCTCGCTCCGCTGCTCCGCGCTCAGTCCCGGCGCGTGGGAGATGAGCCGGAAGGCCTCCGCCTGGAGGGCGTCCCCAGCCAGAACGGCCATGGTCTCCCCATAGACCTTGTGACAGGTGGGCCGCCCCCGCCGGAGGTCGTCGTCGTCCATGCAGGGCAGATCGTCGTGAATGAGGGAATAGGTGTGGACGCACTCCAGCGCCGCGCCCAGCGGAAGGGCCTGCCTGGCCTCCCCGCCCAGCGCCTCGCAGAAGGCCAGGGTCAGCACGGGCCGGACCCGCTTGCCCCCCGCCAGCAGGCTGTAGCGCATGGCCTCCTGTAAACGGCCATAGGGCTTGTTCCGCAAAAAGAGGCTCTGCAGGGCTTCTTCCACGGCGGCGCGGTAACGGTCGTATTGGACCTGAAACGTCTCCATAGTCATTCCTCCGTATCAAAGGGAAGCTCCACCGGCTCCCCATCGGGGCCCTTCTGGAGCTTGACCACCTTCTGCTCCGCCTCGTCCAGCATGGCGGAACAGGCGGCGGCCAGCCGGGTCCCCTCCTCAAAGAGGGCCAGGGAATCCGCCAGGGCCGCGTCCCCCCGCTCCAGCGCGGAGACGATCTCCTCCAAACGCTTCATATTTTCCTCAAAGCTCTTGGTCTCTTCCTTTTTTCTCGGGCTCATGACGGTTCCTCCTCCGTTATACTCTCTTCCACACGGCACACCAGCCGTCCGTTGGACAGCCGCGCCGCGATTTGGCTCCCCACCGGCGCGTCCTCCGTCCGGCGCAGGGGCTTTCCTTCATTGTTCGTCACCAGGGCGAAGCCCCGGCCCAGGACCTTCAGGGGGCTCATGGCGTCCAGAGACGCCGCCAGGGCGGCCAGCTCCTTCCTGGGCACCGCCAGCCGGGCCAGGGCGGCGTGGCACAGCTCCTTCTGGACGTGGTCCAGCAGCAGCCGCTTGTCCTGCACCGCCGCCATGGGGTCGGTGAGGACCCGCTTACCGGTCAGCTCCTTCAACCGGCGGCGCAGCAGCTCCAGCCGCTTCGTCTGACTGCGGAGCATGTGGAGCCGTTGGCTCTGCAGCTGCTCCAGCAGCTCCGCCTGATCGGGCGTAGCCAGCTCCGCGGCGTGGGAGGGCGTGGCCGCCCGGACGTCCGCTACAAAGTCGGCAATGGTCACGTCCGGCTCATGGCCCACGGCGGAGATGACGGGAATCTCCGAATCATAGATGGCCCGGGCCACCCGCTCGTCATTGAAAGCCCACAGATCCTCGATAGACCCGCCGCCCCGTCCGGTGATGATAATGTCCGCCACCCGGTGCCGGTTGGCATAGCGCAGGGCCCCCACGATCTCCGGCGGGGCCTCCGCCCCCTGGACCCGGACGGGCAGCAGCTTCACCTTTGCCAGCGGATACCGGCGGCGCAGGATACGGATCATGTCGTGGACCGCCGCGCCTGCGGAGGAGGTGATGATGGCGATGGTCTCCGGGTACTCCGGCAGGGGCTTCTTATGGGCCTCGTCGAAGAGCCCCTCCTTCCACAGCTTTTCCTTCAGCTGCTCGAAGGCCACGTGAAGGTCCCCCACCCCGTCGGGGCTCAGGGCATCGCAGTAGAGCTGATAGGCCCCGTCCCTCGGGAAGACGCTGACCCGGCCCACGGCCAGGACCTTCATGCCGTTCTCCGGCCGGAACCGGAGGCGCAGGGCCTGTCCCTTGAACATGACGCATCGCAGGGCCCCCTCCGCGTCCTTCAGCGTAAAATAATGGTGCCCGGAGGGATACAGCTTATAGTTGGAAATTTCTCCCCGGACGCAGACGTTCCCAAACTCGGGGACGCTCTCCAGCACGGCCTTCACCAGATTGTTCAGCTCCGACACGCCATAGATATGCCGCTCCACACGTCTTGCCTCCTGTCAACAGAAATATGAGAAGGGCGCACCACTGTGCGCCCTCCCGCTGGTATTATTGATCTTCCGCCTCCTGATCCGGCGCATCCGAGGGCGGACGTTTGGCCGGCGGCGCGTCCGCCGTCTCATTGCGGACGAAGGACCCCAGGATGCCGTTGATGAACCGGACGACGTCGGGATCCTCGTACTTCTTGGCGATCTCCACCGCCTCGTTGATCGCCGCGCCGTTGGGGATCTCCGGCATGTACAAAATCTCATACATCGCCAGGCGCATAATGGCCCCCGCCACCAGGGGGATCCGCTCAAAGCGCCACCCCTTGGCGTACTTTTCGATATACTGGTCCAGCTCATACCCGTGGGCGGAGATGCCCTTGACCAGTTTGCAGATATAGGCTTTCTGGCTGGGGCCGGGCAGCTCGCCGTAGACCTCGTATTCCGGAGCCAGGGACTCGAAATAGGGGCTGGCCAGACGCTGCTCCAGCAGCTCCCCGGCGGTCAGGCCGGTGAAGCTCAGCTCATAGCAGAGATGCATGGCGATCTCTCGGGCAACATTTCTAATCATGGGCGATCCTTTTCTCTTTCAATACACACGACCCGGCGCTTCTTACTGGAAGGACACGCCGCCTACATGGACGTTGACCGCCTTCACCGCGAAACCGGTCATGGACTCCAGAGCGGCGGCGACCGCGTTCTGGATCTTACCCGCCACCTCGGGGATGGCGTAGCCGTAGCGGATGAGGATGTAGACATCCACCACCGCGCCCTCCTCGTCCACCACCAGGCGGACGCCCCGGGTGCCGGACTTCTTGGGCGCCACGTTCATCAGGCCGCTGACGCCCTCCACCTCGGCCACCGCCCCGGAAGCCAGGGAGGCCAGCACCTCCTCGGAAATATGGATGCACCCCAGCTCTTCGGGGTGGGTCATGTATTCCTTGTTCTCGGACATATTCTGATACTCCTTTTGGGAAAGTAGTCTTAACTTTTTTATTGTATCACCTTTCCTCTGAAAATACAACCAGAAATTTCTTTGCGCCGGGCTTTTCTCTCCCACTGGAGCCGCCTCCAAAGGCGGCTCATATAAGCGACATGCCGGAATTGAGCAACAACCGGGTCGAGCGCAGCATCAAGCCCTTTTTGATCGGCCGTAAGAACTTTCTCTTTGCCAACACTCCGCTGGGTGCCCAGGTCAGTGCGGTGATTTATAGCCTGATTGAGACGGCCAGGGAAACAGAGCTGGATCCCTTCTGCTATCTGACTTGGGTTTTGAAAACCATTCCAATGCTGGATCGTATCGTGGAGGGGGCAGGCCGCCGCTTCCGGCAAATGCACCTGAGTCTTACTCAACTACATAGCTTTTATGAGCCGCAGCGCTGATTCGACCCAGCGCTGCGGCTCTCTTTTGGGCTGGCTGATTTGACGCTTACTTTATGGCTTCACTTTTGCGGTCCATACAGATTTCGTTTTCCGAAGCCGATACCTTAGCCCAGGCAGAGCAGGAGCAGGGAGGCCCCGGCAGACTGAGCCGGCAGCACGATCGGCGCGATGCTGATCATCCGCAGGGAAACCCTGTCGCCCTTGTGCAGCGGCGTCAGGATCGTGCCGGAGAAGTGGTTTGCCGCCAACTGCGAAGTCATGACGGAGGCTTTAATGATCTCATTGTTGATTACGATCTGAGCAGTGCCCACCAACGGTGTGGAGGGATTGAGGTTGTAGGAAATCTGGAAATATCCGTCTATTTTCGAAACAAACTCGTTGCTGGTTTTATCGAAGTCAATCTTTGTGGAGCTCTGCCCCACATTCGGCAGAGGCACCGTGACGCCCAACAGACCGTCGCGCAATGGATCGGGGAGGACGGTGCCTCCCTTGTAATTTGTAGCAAAGGTATGGGTGGCTGTGACGTTAGGGCCGGCGGGGCCGGTGGGGCCGGCAGGACCCGTGGGGCCATCCATGCCTGGGGAATATTTTCCGGCAGGCCCCGTTGGACCGGTGGGACCGGCGGGACCGGCTGCGCCCGTTGCGCCGGCAGGGCCAGTGGGACCGGTGGCGCCCGTCTCTCCTGCCGCTCCTGTCGCGCCGGCGGAACCGGTGGGGCCGGCGGCTCCGTCGGGTCCGGCAGGGCCGGTGGGACCGGTGA
>CAJTVO010000136.1:8117-8706 GCA_910579485.1 uncultured Oscillospiraceae bacterium
GGGACCCTGTGCGGGGGCGGTATCCAGCGCGCACTGCATCTTGGATCGCAGGAGGAGCTGGTTCTGCATGGTGGTTTCCAGCAGATCCCTGACGCTCTCATTGGCGTTCAGCACGTCTTTTACGGTAGCGGCGGGGCCGCTGAGGCCGGGCAGGGTGCCGAGGATATATTGCAGCTTCTCGCCCTCGGCGTTCAGGATATGGCTCATTCCCAACTCCTCCATGGCAATGGAGGAGAGGATCTGATTGACTGCGTCTTCCCGCTTGATGGGCGGGTCAATATTGGGAAAGCTGGGCAGAGACATAAAATAATCCCCTTTCTAAGTGGGTGTACACACCAGGAATGCGCCCCTTCATTACCTCTCTTCCAGCAGGATGATACTCAGAGAAGCGCCCATTTCTCCTGCCAGAGTGACAGTTTGCGCCTTTGGAGAAAGTCCGGGGAGGGGGGCCGCGCACAGCTGGAGCTGGAGCGTCTCACCGGCGTTCATAAGATGCACTTCCTGATTCTCAAAGCTGGCAGTAGGAGCCGCGGGGATAACCATAGTAGTGTATCGCGCCATGCCGTCTATGAGCAGTTTGGCGCCTACC
>CAJTVO010000137.1 GCA_910579485.1 uncultured Oscillospiraceae bacterium
GCCCTCAGCGGGGGTCTTGTCGTCCTCGCCCTCGGCGGGGGTCTTGTTGTCTTCGCCCTCAGCAGGGGTCTTGTCGTCCTCGCCCTCAGCGGGGGTCTTGTCGTCCTCGCCCTCGACGGGCTCAGTCGTTTCGGTCTTGGTGTCATCGGTCTTCTCGTCTTCCGCAGCAAAGGCGGTAGCGGTCAGGCCGAACACCATGACCATTGCCAGCACGAGCGCCAGCAGCTTGTTCCACTTTCTCATGATTGGGGTTTCCTCCTAATTCATTTTTGGGCGCGTTCCCGGAATTGTGGACCCGGGAACGTTTGCCCGTTTACGTACCAAATTATACTCCAACTTTTGCTGTTTGGCTAGTCCCGTTTTTTCTTTTTTTATAAAATTTTGAAAAATTTTGCTGACGGGCCTTTGGGTACTGGATATATACGGCAATCTGTGGTATACTTTTCCAAATCATTTGTTTCATGTCCCTATTTCAACCACCGGTACAAAAGACAAGGAGGCGCATCAATGCATATTTTGCTGCATGGAGGGACCGTCGTTTCGGCGGAGGGCACGGCAGTCCTGGACGTCCTGATAGAGGACGGGCGGATCGCCGCCGTAGGCGAGCATCTCCCCGCCGGGGACGCCCAGGTGGTGGACTGCGCCGGGAAGCTCCTCTTCCCCGGGTTCATCGACGGGCACACACACTTCGACCTGGAAGTAGGCGGCACCATCACCGCCGACGACTTCACCACCGGCACCCGGGCGGCCCTGCGGGGCGGCACCACGACGATCGTGGACTTCGCCGCCCCGGACAAGGGGGAGACCCTGGCCGCCGGCCTCGCCCGCTGGCGGGAAAAGGCGGAGGGGCGCAGCGCCTGCGACTACGGCTTCCACATGACCATCGACGACTGGAACGAGGGCATCTCCCGGGAGGTCGGGGAGATGATGGAGCAGGGGATCACCTCCTTTAAGATGTATATGACCTACCCCGCCATGATGATCCCGGAGGGCGATATGTACCACGCCCTCCTGCGGCTGAAGGAGGCCGGAGGCATCACCGGGGTTCACTGCGAGAACGACGGCGTTATCCGCGCCCTGGTGGCCGACGCGAAGGCGGCGGGGCGGATGGGCCCCGGGTCCCATCCCCGCACCCGGCCCGCGCCTCTGGAAGCCGAGGCCGTGGGCCATCTCCTGCGGATGGCCCAGCTGGCGGACGTGCCGGTCGTCATCGTCCATCTCTCCGCCCGGGAGTCCCTGGAGGAGGTCCGTGCCGCCCGCAGGCGGGGACAGACGGTCTACGTGGAGACCTGCCCCCACTACCTGCTGCTGGAGGACGGGGCCTATGACGATCCGGACTTTATGGCGGCGGCCAAGTTCGTCTGCGCCCCCCCCCTCCGGAAGCGGGCGGACCGCGAGGCCCTGTGGGAGGCCCTGGAAAACGGGGAGATCGACACCGTGGCCACCGACCACTGTCCCTTCACCACCGCCCAGAAGCGGGCGGGACGGTACGATTTCACCAAGATCCCCGGCGGCCTGCCCGGCGTGGAGCACCGCGGGGTGCTGCTGTATACCTACGGCGTGGCGGAGGGCCGCATCGCCGCCCCGGACATGTGCCGGGTGCTGTGCGAGAATCCGGCGAAGCTCTATGGCTGCTGGCCCCGGAAGGGCGTGATCGCCCCCGGCAGCGACGCGGACATCGTGGTCTACGACCCCAGCGTCGAGGGGACCGTCACCGCCGCAGACCAGGTGCAGAACGTGGACTACACCCCCTATGAGGGGATGCGGACCATAGGCCGCGTCCAGCAGGTGTATCTCCGTGGACAGCTGGCGGTAGACCAGGGACAGGTACTGGCCACCGAGGGCCAGTTCATCCCCCGAGGAAAGTGCGGACTGTAACAACAGCAAGCGAGGCCCGGAGGCAAAATTGCCTCCGGGCCTCGCCATTATTAAACATGCTTACGCATCGATCCCCCTGCTGGTGAGGTACTTCTTGACCATCAGCGCCACCTTGAAGGTGATGGCGTCGTCGAACTCCCGCAGGTCCAGCCCCGTGAGCTTCTTAATCTTCTCCAGCCGGTACACCAGGGTATTCCGGTGGACGAACAGCTTCCGGGCGGTCTCGGACACGTTCAGGTTGTTCTCAAAGAACTTGTGGATGGTAAACAGAGTCTCCTGGTCCAGAGAATCGATAGGATTCTTCTTAAAGACCTCCACCAGGAACATCTCGCACAGGGTGGTGGGCAGCTGATAGATGAGCCGCCCGATGCCCAGGTTCTCATAGTTGATGATGTACTTCTCCGTATCGAAGACCTTGCCCACCTCGATGGCGATCTGGGCCTCCTTGTAGCTCTTGGCCAGATCCCGCAGATGCAGGGCCACGGTGCCGATGCCGACCACCACCCGGCCGTCCCCGCCTACCCGGAGGCTGTCCTCCAGCAGGGCGGCCACGCGCTGGATCTCCTTCTCGCCGCCGCTCTCCGGCAGCTGGTGGATCAGGGCCACGTCACTGTCCCCCACGCTGAGGACAAAATCGTTCTGCCGGTCGGGGAACAGGCCCTGGACCACGTCCATCAATGCGGCGTCCCCGTCCTCCAGCTGGCGCACCAGGAACACGCTGCGTGGGACCTCGGGGGCCACGTGGAGCTCCTTGGCCCGCATGTAGATGTCGCTGAGCAGGATATTGTCGGAGATGATATTCTTGATGAAGGAACCGCGGTCATGTTTTTCCTCGTAATAGTTTTTCGCTCCGTTGAGGGCGACGCTGGCCATTGAGCAGATGGTATGGCTGGCCTCGTCCTCTCCCATGGTGAACACGGCGTAATCGAACCGGCCGCCCCAGCCCCCCAGGGCGTGGAACGTCCTGCCATCCACGGCGGTCACCGCGCCGTCCGCCTGGCTGATCTGACTGACATACTCCGGCCACTTCTTGCCGATAAGGCCCAGGTCGCTGCAGGAGATCACGGTCCCCTCGCCGTCGATCACTCCCACGACCCGGTCTGTGGCTTCCTTGATCTGCAGGACAACATTTTGAAAAATTCTCCCTGACATAGCGGTACTCCTCCATCAGCAATGATTTCATCGCGGCCCTTTGTGCAATCTGTCGGACTATTTTCTATTATACCGTGCCTAACGACACTTTGCAAGACATTTTTTCTTTTTTCAACAAAAAATATCTGCCCCTTTTGGTTGATTTGTGAATTTCTTGATTTTTCAAGGTTTTCCGCCAATTTTCATAACTTCTTCTTCGTTTAAAAGCCGAAAACCACCCGGGCGCAGCCCCTCGTCCAGTACAAGCGTTCCCATGGAGAGGCGCTTCAACCGGCAGACTGCCGCCCCCCGGCTGGCGATCATCCGTTTGATTTGGTGAAATTTACCCTCGTGCAATGTGACCAAGGCCTCCCTGCCGTCTCCCAGCGGCTCCAGCCCTGCCGGGAGGCATTCCGTCCCGTCCGCCAGAAGGACGCCCCCGGCAAAGGCCGCCCGGTCCTCCTCCGTCAGGGGCGCGTCCGTCCGGATGTAGTACACCTTGTCCACGTGGTACTTGGGCGACAGCAGCCGGTGGGCCAGGTCCCCGTCGTTGGTCAGCAGCAGCAGGCCCTCGCTGTCCTTGTCCAGCCGCCCCACGGGGAACAGCCCCCGCCGCCGCAGCTCCGGCGGCAGCAGGTCCAGGACGGTCTCCTGCCGCGCGTCCTCGGTGGCGGAGAGCACCCCGGCGGGCTTGTTCAGCATGACGTAGGTAAATTCCCGGAAGACCGCCTCTTCCCCGTCCACCAGCACCCGGGACCTGTCCGGGTCCAGCTTCTGCTCCGGCGCGGCGGCGGGGACGCCGTCCACCAGCACCCGCCCCGCCTTGACGAGGCCCTTCACCTCCCGCCGGGACCACCGGCCCGTAGCGGCCAGCAGCTTGTCCAGACGATCCATAGCGCTTCCCTTCCCTTCTTGTTCAATAGTACCAGTGTATCTGATTTTCCTCAAAAGCGCAACAGAAAAATGGCCGGAACGAAAAAAACGCGCGCCGGTCTCACGGCGCGCGATACGTTTTCAGTTAGGCTCCTTGGGTGCCGGGACCCGGCTGCTGTACCCCAGGGCCTCCTCCCCCCGGACCAGCGGGCCGTGGTAGGCGTAGTAGTCCCAATCCATCCAGGTCTGCTCCGCCACCGCCGTCTGCCCGTTATACTCCGTCACCATATCTCCGCCCGCCCAGATGGCGGCAAACAGCAGACAATACCATCCCGCCGCGAGGATCAGGAACCCGCCCACCAGCAGGATGGCGCACCGTCCAACGCTCCTGGCCGCCGGCCTCCACCACCCGGTGTCACGCCACAGGGCCGCCCCCGCCCAGACCAGCAGAGCCAGCACCCCCGCCACATAAGCGAACCCCACTGGCAGCTTCACGCCGCTCCGCCACGCCAGCCCCCGCAGGGACAGGAGCCATCCCCCCGCGCCGCCCACCAACAGCGGCAGGGCCAGCAGCGCGAAGACGCCCCACGCCAGAACCTTCTTCCACCCGGAGGCTTTGAGGGCTGCGAACAAGGCGATAAGGAGCGGCACGAAAAGTATGCAGATAAAAAGAGGCATTTCCTTACCCTCCCTCTCCACTTCGAAACAGCTCCAGGTAAAAGCTTCCCTGGGCACCTTTTTTTATTGGTTCCCCCTCGTCTCCGAGCGCAGATGGAGGTAAAGAGCCAGGAGATTCAGCACCAATCCCAGACAAGCCGCCCAGACGCTCAGTTTCACCAGAGCGGGCACCACGTCCAGCAGAGAGGACGACAGCCACTCCCGCACATAGGCATCAACTTCAAGGAGCGCGCATAGCAGCGCCAGAGCGCCGCAGGTCAGGCTGGCGAACAGGAGGAGCTGCCATCCCCGGCGCTTCCCCAGCGCTGCCCGGAGCAGATTCGCAGTGACCAGCGCAAATGCCGCAAAGCCCAGCAGCATCCAACAGGGTACCCACATGGCTACTCCCCCTCCCCCACATACTCCAGCAGATCCCCCGGCTGACAGTCCAGAGTCCTGCAGATAGCCTCCAGCGTAGAGAACCGCACCGCCTTAGCCTTGTTGGTCTTCAGGATGGACAGATTGGCGATGGTCACGTCCACCTGCTCGGAGAGCTGGCTGAGGGACATTTTCCGTTTTGCCAGCATGACGTCCAGATTCACGATGATCGGCATATCTCTCCCCTCCCCTAAATGGTCAGATCGTTCTCCGCCTTCATATCGGCGGCCTTCAAAACCAGATGGCTCAGCAAGAACGCCGCCAGGGCGATAGCCAGCCCCACCGTACACACCATCATTCCGGTGACCCAGATGGGCGACCCCACCATGATCTCCAGGGTCACCGTCCCAACGGCGCAGTACCCGGTATCGATCAGCGCGCAGAAGCCAATCCCCGTCAGACGGCTGGCATTCTTGTGGCAGAAGGAATTATCCCGCCCGATCTCCGTGCATATCTGCCAGAACAGCACCAGGGCAATGGCGATGGGCGCGGCGCTGATGCTGACGGCGACGATCCCGGGTGTCACCAGCCAGGCGGTCCCGGCGTTCTGCGCGCCCATTTCCCGAATGGTGCCGGGAAAGATCCCGATGTAGCACACCGCCGCCATCACGGCCAGAAAAAGGATCGTGCCCTTCAGCGTCCGCACCAGTCCAAGTCGTTTCATGTTTCCATCCTCCTAACAAGTTGTGCCCATATCTTACCACCGCTATTTCTGTTTGTCAATATAAATTTATTGATTTTCAATAAAAACAGAATCTTTACCCGCCGCCGTCTCTATGCTATAATAGGGGCATCAACACCAAGGAGGACAACTCTACATGATCGGACTAGCCTATGCCCTGAAGGGGGAGATCAGAAGTATGCTGCGCAGCGCGGACGCCAAGCCGCTGGAGACGGTAGCCGGCGTGGCCGTGTACGAGATCGAGCCGGGCATCCTGGCCTATCTGGGCGGCGTCGGGAAGGTGAACGCCGCCATGAGCACCCAGCTGTTCATCGACCGCTATCACCCGGACTGGATCGTCAACGCCGGCGTGGCCGGGAGCTTCCTGGACCTGCCCATCGGGACCATCGTCCTGGCCAAGGACTTCGTCCAGCACGACGTGGACACCACCGCCATGGGGGACCCCATCGGCATGGTCTCCACCGTAGACCGGGTGGACTTCCCCACCGCCGAGCCGGAGCGCCTGAGCGCCCTTCTCACCGCCCAGGGCGTGGAGCACCAAGTGGGCCGCGTGGCCACCGGCGAGGTCTTCATGACCAAGGGCTCCCGGGCGGACTGGGTGGCGGAGACCTTCTCCCCCGCCCTCTGCGAGATGGAGGGCGGCGCCATCGCCCAGGTCTGCCTGCGCAACGGGGTAAAGTTCACCGCCCTGAAGTCCGTCTCCGACCGGCTGTGCCAGGAGAACAACGCGGAGGAGTACTTCAACTACGGCGAGGCCATGGCCAAGCTGAACGCCGTAGTCCTCCCCTTCGCCCGTGCCCTTACCAAATAAGCCCCATACCCGAGGCAAACGCCCCCGAAGGACTCCATCCTCCGGGGGCGCTTCCTATTCATTTAATGAGGTATTGCGAAAAACCCGCCAAACTCAGGCCGCCGTACTATTCACCCGGGCCTCGTTGTCGAGGTCCTCCTGCTCCTTGGGAATAGCGATATTGAGGATGATGGCCAGCACAGCCGCCGGAACGATGCCGGAGCCGCCGAAGATCAGCTGCAGCCGCTCAGGCATACCCGCCAGGGCGCCGCTGGTAGCGCCCAGGCCGAAGCCCAGGCCCATGGCGATGGAAACGATGGTGACCACCCGGTTGGTGATGCCGAACTTGGTCACCAGCTTGATGCCGGACACCGCGATGGAGGCGAACATCATCACCGCCGCGCCGCCCAGGACGCTCTGGGGCATGATGGAGATGACCGCCGCCAGCTTGGGGCTCAGGCCCGCCAGCACCAGGAAGATGGCGCCGCAGGTGAGGGCCATCCGGTTGACCACCTTGGTCATGGTGACCAGGCCCACGTTCTGGGAGAAGGAGGTGGTGGGCAGGGAGCCGAACAGCGCGGAGATGATGGAGCCGCAGCCGTCGCAGACGACGCCGCCGGAGAGCTCCTTGGCGGTGGCCTCGCGGCCCATGCCGCCCTCGATGCACCCGGAGATGTCGCCGATGGTCTCAACGGCGGTGACCAGGAACATGATGATGATAGACAGGATGGCGTTGATCTCGAAGGTGGGCTTCACCGGCAGGATCTTGGGCACGGCGATCCAGCTGGATTCCCCGATGCGGCTCCAGTTGACCACCCAGGACTTGGTGTACTCCACCATGGCCCCGTCCACCTCCTTGACGGCGGTGTTGGGCAGGATGAAGCCCATGATGGTACACAGGATGTACCCCGCGATGATGCCGAACAGGATGCAGGAGGTGCTGGTGAGCCCCTTGGTGAAGTGCTTGAGGATCACGATGACGATCAGCACCACCAGGCCCACGAACAGGTTCTCCAGGGAGCCGAAGTCCTTGTTGGCGTTGCCGCCGGCGAAGGAGTTGACGCCCACGCTGATGAGGCTCAGTCCGATGGACAGCACCACGGTCCCGGTGACCACCGGCGGGAAGAACTTGCGCAGGGGCTTGATAAAGAAGCCCAGGCACGCCTCGCAGAGGCCGCCGATCATACTGGCGCCCAGGATCGCGCTGTACCCGGCGATGCCGCCCATGGACCCGGCCACGCCCCGCATCACGCCCAGGAAGCCGGAGCTGGTGCCCATGATGACGGGCACCTGTCCGCCGACAGGCCCGATGGACCACAGCTGGATCAGGGTGATGACGCCAGCCGCCAGCATGGCGTTCTGGAGCAGGGTGATGTAGAGGGCGGGGTCGTTGGTGGTGATGTTGCAGATGCCGCAGATGATCATCAGCGGCGTCAGGTTCCCCACGAACATGGCCAGCACGTGCTGCATCCCCAGGGGGATCGCCTGCGCCAGCGGGATCTTTCCGTGAAACTCGTAGGGGCTGGTGTACGCCTGGGTCTTCGCGGTTTTGGTGTTGCTCTCTTTTTTCATTTCCTCTTACCTCCTAGTATTGTGCGCCGCCGCTGGCTGCGGCAGGCGCCGGGGGGCACGCAACGATGCCATTATACCAAAGAACGGGTGGGGAAACCATGCACGTTTCCTCTAATCTTTTCCCCGTATTTTGGGGCTTTTGCCCTGAGCCTCCGGACGCCCCCTTCCCTCTTTATGCAGGATAAGCGGCATGTTTTTGCATTTTCCCACTATCAGCCCCGGGCGTCAAATACCGTCCGCCCTCTCTTCCGCGCCGGCGCTTGAAAATTTTTCCGGTAAATTGCACAAGGAACCACCCGATCTCCCCCTGGATTTCATAAAAACTTTGTATTGCATAAAAAACCGTGGCGATATAATATATATGCACAAGATATGATGTCCCGCAACAAAATTTTCAGGAGGATACATCAACATGAGCAAGAAAGATATCAAGAAGATCGTGCTGGCCTATTCCGGCGGCCTGGATACATCCATCATCATTCCCTGGCTGAAGGAGAACTACAACGACCCGGAGATTATCGCCGTAGCCGCCGACGTGGGCCAGGGCGACGAGCTGGAGGGCCTGGAGGAGAAGGCCATCAAGACCGGCGCTTCCAAGCTGTACGTCGAGGACCTGGTGGACGAGATGGTGGACGATGTGGTGATCCCCTCCATGATGATGGGC
>CAJTVO010000138.1 GCA_910579485.1 uncultured Oscillospiraceae bacterium
AGCGCGCCGCCGCCATGGGCTGGATCAAGGGCAGCAACGGCCTGTTCCGTCCTGTGGACAAGATCACCCGCGCCGAGGTCATCGTGATCGTGAACCGTATGCTGGACCGCGTTCCCGACGCGGACCACATGCTGCCCGACATGAAGACCTTCGCGGACAAC
Organism: uncultured Oscillospiraceae bacterium; assembly: GCA_910579485.1. Lineage (GTDB taxonomy): Bacteria > Bacillota > Clostridia > Oscillospirales > Oscillospiraceae > Pelethomonas. Next base: position 162 of record CAJTVO010000138.1, read on the forward strand.
ACGCCCGACATGTGGTGGTACGCCGACGTGCAGGAAGCGACCAACAGCCATGAGTACGACCGCGCCGAGGACGGCGTGACCGGCATCTGGACGTCGCTCCTGCCCGAGCAGGACTGGGCCGCTCTTGAAGAGGAGTGGGCCACCGCGGCGGACGCCAACGTGGCGGACGTAGCGCCGAAGCTTGGCACCGAGGGCGAGAAGCTCGAGGAAGAGGCCAAGGAGCCCGAGACTACCGGCGGAGACGACGGTAACGGCGAAGAGTAAGCGTAAACCAAACGGCCCGGACATGAGCCGCAAAAGCGGTTTGTGACCGGAGACAGAAAGGGGTCGGATGCTTCGGCATCCGGCCCCTGAGTCGTTCCTTCGAGAAAGTCATCCGAAATAACAACAAAAGTCCCGGAAAACCGAAGGTTTTCCGGGACTTTTGGAGCTGGAAATCAGACTCGAACTGACGACCTGCTGATTACGAATCAGCTGCTCTACCAACTGAGCTATTCCAGCGTAGGCACACGCTGTAGCGCTGCAACAGCCTAAGGATACCACATGTTTCGTCTCCCGTCAAGCATGGATTTTCCTGGAAGCAAAACTTTTTTCCATTTCCCCCCGATTTCGTGCATCATCGCCCGTCCGGAGGCATATACTGGGAAAATCTGCAAAGGAGGCTTATGAAATGGACCCTGTTTTTCCCCATGGCGACGTAGACGATCTGATCTACCGGGAGGAGTGGGCGGTCAGCGACCGCTGAGGCCCCCCTCCCCGGCGGGGACACCCTCATTCCGGCGCGGCGCGGCAGATGACGCCGCCCCCCGCCACCGCTTCCCCGCAATAGCACACCAGAGACTGGCCCGCCGTCACCGCCCGCTGGGGCTGGTCGAACTCCACCCGCACGCCGCCGTCCGGCTCCAGGTACAACGTCCCTGAAGCCTCGGTCTGGCTGTAGCGGGTCTTGGCGGTGACCGCCAGCGGACCGCAGGGCGGCAGGGAGACCCAATGGAAATCCTCCGCCCAGACGGACCGGCTGTAGAGCTGAGACTCGTCTCCCAGGATCACCTGGTTGCGCGCTATATCCTTGCGCAGTACGTACAGAGGCCGGTCCGCGCTGACGCCCAGGCCCCGCCGCTGGCCGGTGGTATAGCGGGGGAGCCCGCGATGCCGTCCCAGCACCCGGCCATCCTCATCCACAAAATCGCCGGGGACAAGCTCCGCCCCGCCGTATCTCTGCAAAAAGCCCCCGTGATCCCCATCGGGGACGAAGCAGATATCCTGGCTGTCCGGCTTCCCGGCGTTCTCGAACCCCGCCGAAGCCGCCAGGGCGCGGATGGCCGGCTTGTCATAGTCCCCCACCGGCAGCAGCAGGCGGCTCAATTGGGCCTGGGTAAGGGGATAGAGGAAATAGCTCTGATCCTTCCGCCGGTCCAGCCCCCGCAGGAGCCGCCAGCGGCCGGTCCCCTCGTCCCGGTCCACCCTGGCGTAGTGCCCGGTGGCGATGAAGGGGATATCCAGCTCGCCGGCCCGGCGGATCAGCGCCTCGAATTTGATCCGCCGGTTGCACTGGACGCAGGGGTTGGGCGTGCGCCCGGCCAGGTAGCTCTCCACGAAATCATCCATGACCCACCGGCGGAACGCGCCGCTGAAATTGAATACATAGTGCTCCATCCCCAGCCTGCGGCAGGCCCTGCGGGCGTCCTCCACCGCCTCCAGGGAGCAGCACGTCCCCTCCTGGGACTCTCCGATGTCCTCGTTATCATACAGCCGCAGGGTACAGCCCACCGGCTCATACCCCGCCTCCCGCAGCAGCAGGGCGGCAGCGGCGCTGTCCACTCCGCCGCTCATGCCGATCAGGACCTTCTTCTTTTCCATTGCAGTCCTCCAGGGCTCAATCCAGATATTTCTGCATGAACGCCTGCTTGGGCAGGGCGTCCGACAGCTCCACCAGCATGGGATCGAAGCCCCCCGACATATCCGGGGGCAGGGCCATCCCCAGACGCTGAGGCCCCCGCCGGTTTGGCAGGGACACGGTCACCGTGGTCCCCTTCCCCTCCTCCGACGCCAGGGCGAGACTGCCGCCGTGCTCCCGGGCGATCCGCTGGCAGAGGGGCAGGCCCAGGCCCAGGCCGTGGGGCGGCGGGTCCAGCCGTCCCGGCTGGCGGCAGCGGTCGAACACGGTACCCAGCAGATGGGGCGGGATGCCCCGGCCCGTGTCGGACAGGACCAGATAGACATAGTTCGCCTCCACCCGGACCTCCAGGGCCACCCGCTTCTCCCCGGTCCCGATGAATTTAAAGGCGTTGGACAGCAGATTCAGCAGCAGGCGCTGGATGCGCTCGCCGTCCGCCGCGATGATGTGGCTGTTCTTCCTGCAGCGGAAGTCCAGCTGGATGCCCACCAGCTCCGCGGGCACCTGGGCCCGTTCCATGACGGATCTACAGAGCTCGACGATGTCCTCGTTCACCAGCCCCGCGCCCTCGGGACGCTCCGGCTCGGAGGCGTCGGCCAGATTATTGGCCAGGCGGAGGATCCGGTAATAGCTCTGAGACAGCACCGCCGCATTCAGATCGGTCTTCTCTTCCCCGTCCCGGACATCCGGGGGGGCCAGGCGCGCAAGGGCGCTGTGGATGTTTCCCAGAGAGAGGCGCAGCTGGCTGGACACCTGCTGGAGCACCTCGCTCACCTGTTCGTCCTGATGAAAAAGCTCTTCCGACATAAGCCGCCTCCTGTCAAAGTGCCGCCTGCTGGAGCTATTGTATGCGCCGGAGGGAAAAATCACCCGGTAAATTTCCCCAAGTGACCGGCGGCGCGGGGGAGGCCCCAGCAAACTTCCAAGAATCGCAGATGTATCATATCAAAAATTTGTCGAAATTACAAGAAAATTTTAACTCTTCCAATAAATCTACAAAAAAATCTTTTCTTTTGAAAAGCGGCGGTGTATAATATACCCAGATTGCCATATCATCTAGTTACTGGAAATTCCAACTTAAATTTTGAGAGGAGTTCTTTCTTATGAGCATCAAAGTCGGTATCAATGGTTTTGGCCGTATCGGCCGCATGGTCTTCCGCGCCAGCGTCAATCACCCCGAGATCGAGATCGTCGGCATCAACGATCTGTGCCCCGCCGATTACCTGGCCTATATGCTGAAGTATGACACCATGCATGGTCAGTTCCAGGGCACCGTGGAGGCCACCGAGAACGCCATCGTCGTCAACGGCAAGGCCATCCCCATCTTTGCCGAGCGCAACCCCGCCGACATCCCCTGGGGCAAGCTGGAGGCTGAGTACGTCGTGGAGTCCACCGGCCTGTTCCTGACCAAGGAGAAGGCCCAGGCTCACATCAACGCCGGTGCCAAGAAGGTCGTCATGTCCGCCCCCTCCAAGGACGACACCCCCATGTTCGTGTGCGGCGTGAACCTGGACGCCTACACCCCCGACATGCAGTTCGTCTCCAACGCCTCCTGCACCACCAACTGCCTGGCTCCCATCGCCAAGGTCCTCAACGACAAGTGGGGCATCACCGATGGTCTGATGACCACCGTCCACTCCACCACCGCCACCCAGAAGACCGTTGACGGTCCTTCCCTGAAGGATTGGCGCGGCGGCCGTGCCGCTTCCGGCAACATCATCCCCTCCTCCACTGGCGCCGCCAAGGCCGTGGGCAAGGTCATCCCCGCTCTGAACGGCAAGCTGACCGGTATGTCCATGCGCGTTCCCACTCTGGACGTGTCCGTTGTGGACCTGACCGTGAACCTGGCCAAGCCCGCCAAGTACGATGAGATCTGCGCCGCCATGAAGGAGGCCAGCGAGGGTGAGCTGAAGGGCATCCTGGGCTACACCGAGGACGCCGTTGTTTCCGCCGACTTCCTGGGCGATGCCCGCACCTCCATCTTCGATGCCAAGGCCGGTATCGCTCTGACCGATACCTTCGTGAAGGTCGTTTCCTGGTACGACAACGAGATGGGCTACTCCAACAAGGTCCTGGAGCTCATCAAGCACATGTACTCCGTGGATCACAAGTAATTGATCCCTAACTGAGTTAATAAGCAGAGCCGCCCCTCCCGAACGGGAGGGGCGGCTTTTTGCTGTTTTCACCGCACCCGGAAATCATGCTTTGCGGCGGCTTCCTCCCGGCGCAGCTTTTCTCCGGCCAGAGCCTCCAGCATCTGCCCGATGATCTGGTTGGAGACCAGGAAGCCCTCCGGCGTCAGACACCAGCGGTCTTCCCGCATCCGCGCGCGGCCGGTGCGCTCAAACTGCTCCATGATCTCCTGGAGCGGGCCGAAGGGCAGCCGGAAGCGGTACTCAAACTCCTGCCGGGAGATGCCCCTCACGGTCCGCAGGCCCAGCATGATGTATTCGATATCCCGCTCCCGCTGGGGGATCCGCTCGTTCTCCGAGAGGATGTCCCCCTGGGCCTCCACGCCGTTGCAGTACGCCTCCAGGTCGCGGACGTAGGCGTAGCGCGCGTCCCCCAGGTCGGAATGAGCCCCGGGCCCGAAGCCCGCGTACTCCCCCAGGGTCCAGTATTTCAGATTATGCCGGGACTCGTACCCCGGCTTGGCGAAATTGGATATCTCATACTGTTGGTACCCCAACTCCGCCAGACGCTCCACCGTCCACAGATACATGTCCGCCTGGAGGTCGTCGTCCGGCAGCTCCAGGGACCCCTGCATGTCCCACAGAGGGGTCCCCTCCTCCACCTTCAAACCATAGCAGCTCAGGTGCTCCGGGGACAGGGCGGCGGCTTTTTCCAGGGTATCCTTCCAGCTCTCCAGGGTCTGGCCCGGCAGGCCGTAGATCAGGTCCAGGGACAGATTCTTTATTTTCGCCCTCCGGACGGCGGCAACGGCCTCCTCCGCCTGGGCGAAGGTATGGGGCCGCCCCAGCTGCTTCAGCTGATCGTCGCTGGCGGACTGGACGCCCAGGGATATCCGGTCGAATCCTGCCCGGCGCAGGGCGCGGAGGGCCTTCCAGTCCCCGGCGCTGTCCGGGTTGCACTCCAGGGTGATCTCCGGCTTTTTCGCCAGACGGTAGTATTTTTCCACCGTTTTCAAAATTTGCCGCAGGCGCTTCTCTCCCAGCCAGGAGGGGGTGCCGCCGCCGAAGTAGACGGTGTCCACCTCATGGGCGGCGGTGTGGGGGGCGATCTCCGCCAGCTGGCGGCACAGGACGGAGACGTAGCGGTCCATCTTCCCCTCGCCGCCCGGCAGGGAGTAGAAGTCGCAGTAAATGCACTTGCTCTTGCAGAACGGGATATGAACATACAGCCCTAAGGGCTTGTACTCTCTTTTCACAGCGGTCACCTCAGTCCCCTATTGTACCCGAAACTGAGTTTGTCTGCAAGGGTTACTTGGTCGTTTTCCGCCGTTTGCCGTAAAAGAAAAACAGCAGTCCCCCCGTCACGGCTGCTACCGCCGCCACCAGGATATAAGGCGTATAGCTGACAGCAGGCAGGACCGGCTCTTTCGGGGCGATCAGCTCACCGGATTCGATGAGGGAGCCTGTCAGGGGAATGCAGGAGGACATGATGCAGCTCGGGTTGTCCAGGCAGATCCAGAAATTCCGCAGGCCATACATATAGGCAACATAACCCCAGTTGGCCCCATGCTCATCTGTGTATATTTTGGAAATATAACTCGGCTGCTCCTCCGTGCCCCGCAGGGCGTCCAGAAATTCCGGTGTAAGCTCCAGCGTCTCCTTCTCATCCCAGGCGCCGGGATGTTCCCAAAGCTGGATATAGCTGCCGGGTTCTCCGTCAAAACTGGCAAACTCCCCCTGATAGTCCCGGAACTGATCGCCGTATTCTTCCTCGAAGGAAATGTGATCGTAGATCAGATACAGGTCCGCCAGAGGGACCCAGCCGGAGGTCTCCTCGCCGCCTGTCCAAAAGGCAGTCAGCGCCCACCTGCCACGATAGATGTAATAGACCCACATCTGCTCTCCATTTTGGAACTGGGCGCGCACCGTGCCGCCATTGGGAGCGTCCCAGAGGGTAATGAAGCCCTCCTTGCCATTGGCGTAATAGCCCCGGTTTTCGTATTCGCACTGGTCCCGGTGGGTATCGTAAAAGTAGTTGCTGTTAGGCTCCCACATGACGTCCGCGTAGGCCGGGGCCGACAGGGTCAGGAGCATGATCAGGGTCAGGAATGATGAGAACAAATGTTTCACGTAAAACACCTCACTTTTTCTTTGTCCAGAATTTTCGCAGCAGGTACACGGTGACGCCTGCCGCCGCTCCCACCAGGAGCCAGGGCAGATACCGTTCCGCCAGGGTGGCCGCAACCTCCCCGGGCCCCGGCATGATGGCGTCGGCATAGGCTGGGACCGTCAGCAGCAGCGCGGCCAGCAGAGCCAGGGATACGGTCAACTGTTTTTTCATAAGGGACCTCCTGTCTATAAAAGATTGACGGCGCAGCCCGCGCCATAGGAAAACAGATTGATGAGCAGGGCGAAGAGGAAGGAACGCTTGATCTGCTCCGAATACGCCCGGCAGCATTGCCACTCCACGACCACCGCCGCCGTCTCCAGGACCAGCGCCGCCAGAACGGCGTTCCAATGCCACAGCCCCGTGGCGGTGTGATACAGCAGTACCACGGGCGGATTGGTCAGGCAGTTCATCAGGGCCACCAGCCCCAGCTCCCGCCTCCCCCGGAGGCCCCAGAGCAGGGCAAAGCCCTCCTCCAGCGCCAGCGTCAGAAGCAGGGATACCGCCAGCGCGATCAGCATCCCGCCGCCCCCTTTCGCAGGGGGAGCCGCAGCAGGAGCAGGCTGACCGCCGCCATGACCGCATAGCTCGCCGGTCCCCGCAGCAGGCTGGGCCATCCCAGCCAGGATGGCAGGAAGCCCAGGAACAGCGCGAAGGTCAGCAGTCCGAAGGTGAAGCCCTTGGCGCCCGGTACGGCCCTGGCCGCCGCCCACAGGGTGACGGGCATGGTCATATTGAACAGGAACACCGCCAATACCCCCGGCAGAGGCAGGGCCGAGGCCAGATACAGCGCCGCCGCCAGTCCCAGGCTGACTGCGGAGGCCCGTTCCGCCCCAAAACGGTCCATGGCGAAGCCTCCCGCCGTCTTGCCCAGCACCAGCGCCAGCGTGAGGAGCAGAGCCCACTCCCCCTTCCATGGGAACGCCTGATTCATGCCCATATAGGAGCGCAGGACCACCACCAGGAACAGGGGCAGGAGTATGGCGTATCCGCCGGAGGACTCCAGTTCTACAGGAGCGTTTCCGGAGCGCATCGTGCCGAAGGTCCGGCGGCACAGCCAGAGGATCGCTCCGCCCAGCAGGAGCAGCCCCGCTGGGGCCAGCCACAGGGCCGGGGCCGTCCCCCTGCCCCACAAGGTCCCCAGGAACAGCCCCAGCGCGCCCGGAGACACGAATACCCCCAGCGCCCAGGCTCTCTCCCGGCTCTGGTTCAGCACATCGATGCCGCCGCCCAGATGGAAGAGGGCGTTGCCCACCCCCGCCGTCACGGCGGCGGGGACCGGCCCGGGGAGCAGACAGGCCAGCGCGGTCAGGACGCATCCGGCGGCGGATACCGCGCCGTTCCGGTCCAGCCGGTCCGCCAGCAGGCCCAGAGGCATTTGCAGGGCGAAGGCGCAGAAGTTGTATAAAAGCAGGCACAGCGCGAAGTCTGCCCTGCCCGCCATCGTCCGGAACACCAGCAGCGCACAGCTCAGGTCTACCCAGAAGTGGGTCAGACTGTAGAGGGTCAGCAGCTTTTTGTCCATGAAAGTCACCCCTTTGCTTTTATAGACGTAAACGAGGAGGAAATGTGCCGGGGGGAAAATAAAAATTACTGCCCGGGTATTTGTGCCCGAGCAGCATGATTTGCCTTTGATGTAAATCAGAATATTCCCGTAAGCCGCAGGTCTTCCACCGCATAGCAGGTCCCCACGTATCAATCTTCACTGAAAAGTTTCGAGATCGGTACATCCAGCTTCTGCGCAATAACAAACAACGTATCCAACGATACCCCTTTTATTGCGGCGCCGTTGTTTGCCTCAATCTGTCCCACAAAGGAGAGACTTTTATCGATCAATTCAGCGAATTGTTCCTGTGTATAGCCCTTTTTCTTACGGTAATATGCAATTTTTAATCCCAACAGGCGGTAATTCTCCCGAAAATCCTCGCGCATCATATCACCTCGCTACTATAGGATAACAAATTTCTTGGTACATTATTATCATCTATAGGACAATTATTATTGACTAATAGCGAGTAATACAATAGAATAGGGGCAGGAGGTGACGATATGGCAGACTATAAAGAGCTCTATCTCGAAATGGTCCGTGGAACAGAAAAGTCGATCAATATTTTGATCGACACCCAGCGAAAATGCGAAGAAATGTATATCCGCAACCCAGATACGGAGATCACCATCCTGCCAGCAGAAGAGGATCAGGGATATCGGTCATAAACAAACGCCGCCCCGGCTTCAAA
>CAJTVO010000139.1 GCA_910579485.1 uncultured Oscillospiraceae bacterium
CCCGGCGCGCCGGTGGAAAATCTGCCCATCAGCGGCGCGCCGGGTCGTCGCGCCCTACCAATGCGGCATTATTTTCTCAAAATTGATTTCCCTGGGAATTAGTCCCTCGTTTTATTGATCTTGTCAAGGTGCGCCGCGACAGCCATTTATAAGCCCGGCTGCGCCGGCCTGGTACCCGGCCTAGGCATCGACTTTCTTCCGTACATGAAAACGCGGAGGTTTGTCTTCCCTCAAATGGGTCCGGAAAAGGGGGGCGAGTTGCCGGGGAGAGGGCAACGGATATGGAAATTTTCCGGCGGAAGGGGTAATGTGTCTATAAAGATATACTTTTACAGACTTTTCTCTATCTTCTCCTTTTCAGTCCTAATACAATATCCGCTGATACATTGTAGTATTTGCATAGTGCTATTAAGTGCCTAATTGGGAGTTCATTTGCTCCACGCTCATACCTCGCATACATAGTCTGTGAAGTTCCTAATATCTCTGCTACTTCTCTTTGTGTTAAATCATTATCTTCTCTCAATCCTCTTAAATAGCTAATGTAGTATTCCATAGTCTGCATTTCTCCTTTTACATTATGATGCCTAAAGAGTAGCAGAGTAAAAATATTTACTATTGACTTTAATAAATATTTGTACTAAAATGATTGCAATACCCCAGCGAATAAGAAAATTAGACGGAGGTTGACACAATGAAAAAACTACTTGCGCTCATGCTTGCGGCGGCTCTGGCCCTCTCTCTGGTGGCCTGCGGCGGCGGTGGAGTAGGGGACACCAACACGCCCAGCGGCGGAGAAGATGCTTCTCAGGAAGAAGATGTTCAATTATCTGAACTTGCGTTAGCGGCTATATTTGCTACAAGGCAGGCAAAAGAATACTTAGATGATAACTTAAAAAATCCACAAAGCTTAGTTATAAACTCAATTAAGGGTGGAGTAAGAGAGGACCTTAACTATATTTTTGAAATTGACTATAACGCTGAAAACAGTTTTGGCGGTTCTGTTAGAGACCAAATGTATATTGGTGTTGCAGGAAATTCAAGTGATGGATATGCACGGCTCAACTTTGGAAGTGATGGGCCAGAAGGCAAAGGATATACGGCAAGGTTCTATAACGAATTAGCTTCTTTAGGAGAAGTAGTTTTTGGAGAACCAGGAACTGAAGAAGAAGAAGCAATAGAAACTTTATTAATAAATCCAGAAGACTTAGCTGGAATTGGAATATTTGATTTTAATGTTGATATAATTCTTGAAAATGTATAATGATTAAACAAAAGGCAGTTAGTGTTAGAAGCACTAGCTGCCTTTTCTCTTGACAATTCAATATCAAACCTTTACACTGTACCTATACTACAATAAGGAGGCGGCGAATATGGCAGAACAAAAACAGCGAAAGCACTGGCAAGACATGACTTTCCGGGAGCTGGACAACAGAGCACTGATCGAACACGCTAAAAGCCTCGGCAGGAAAAAGGCGGTGGAACGGCGCTTAAAAAGTATTGAGAATCAGAACGAGGGCCGGCGCAGCATTCCGCTGTGCCGGCCCTCGTGTTATTTTTGTCTTGGCAGTTTGGTACCGCTTATCCATGGCGGAACCGGGCACTCATCCGCTCATCGACCGCGTCCCGAGACAGGACGCGCCCGGCCAGAATGTCCTCTGCACTGGCTGTGAGCTTCCGGTCGATCTCCGCTTCGGACGATCCCTCCCAGGACCGGACGGCGGGGCGGAAGGGCATCCCGCCAGTTAAGAATCTCTGCTGCGTGAAAATGCGGACCGCCCCCTTATCAGTGCTGATACTCAAACTCCAGGTCGTACAGGCTCACCAGGTCGCCGTCCTGGATGCCCATGGCCTCCAGGCGGTCGAACAGGCCGCTCTCCCGGAGCATCTTGTCGAACCAGTTGCGGCTCTCGTAGTCCCCGAAGTTGGTGTTGGAAATGAGCCGCTGGAGCCAGGGGCCCTCCACCAGGTACACGCCGTCCTCCACAGTGATCTCCAGGGGCTGGCTCACGTCCACCTTGGGCGGGCGCTTGACGTACTCCGGGGCGTAGACCGCCACGGGCGGCAGCTCGCGGAGCTTGTTGGCTACCGCGAAGACCAGCTCACGGGTGCCCTCGTGGGCGGCGGCGGAGAGGGTGAACAGGGGGAAGCCCAGGGCCTCCACGTGCTCCCGCAGGGCCTCCAGGAGGGAGTCGTCCGCCATGATGTCCGTCTTGTTGGCGGCAACGATCTGGGGGCGGGAAGCCAGGTCGGGGCTGTACTGGGACAGCTCCTGGTTGATGGCGTCGAAGTCCGCCACCGGGTCCCGGCCCTCGCTGCCGGACACGTCCACCACATGGACCAGCAGGCGGCAGCGGTCGATATGCCGCAGGAACTCGTGGCCCAGGCCCGCGCCCTCGCTGGCTCCCTCGATGATGCCGGGGATGTCCGCCATGACGAAGCTGACGCCGTCCTCCACGTAGACCACCCCCAGGTTGGGGTAGAGGGTGGTGAAATGGTAGTTGGCGATCTTGGGGTTGGCCCGGCTGACCACGCTGAGGAGGGTGGATTTGCCCACGTTGGGGAAGCCCACCAGACCTACGTCCGCCAGGAGCTTCAGCTCCAGCACCACCTCGAAGCCCTCGCCGGGCAGGCCGCTCTTGGCGAAGCGGGGGGCCTGACGGGTGGGGGTGGCGAAGTGGGCGTTGCCCCAGCCCCCCTTGCCGCCCCGGCAGAGGATGAAGGGCTCGTCCCCGGACATGTCCTGGATGATCTCGTTGGTCTCCAGGTCCCGGACCAGGGTGCCCCGGGGGACCCGGATGGTCAGGGACTTGCCGTCCTTGCCGGACTTGCGTTTGCCCTGGCCGTCGGCGCCGGTCTCCGCCACGTACTTGCGCTTATAGCGGAAGTCCATGAGGGTGGACAGGTTGTCGTCCACTTGCAGGATGATATGGCCGCCCGCGCCGCCGTCGCCGCCGTCGGGGCCGCCTGCGGCCACGTATTTCTCCCGGTGGAAGGACACGGCGCCGTTGCCGCCGTTGCCCGCCTTGACCGAGATCCTTGCTTTATCAATGAAAGTCGTTGCCATTATGGGCCTCCTTGGTGTGATCAGTCATATGGCCAGACGGTAGATCCGCTGGCGCTCCATGCCCTCCCGCCAGGCAAAGTATTCGCGGGGGACCGGGCAGGTCTCCAGGAACTCCGCGCCCAGGTGCTCGATGGTGCGGCGGGAGGCAATGTTGCCCTCCGCGCAGGTGAGATAGAGGGCGGCCATGCCGTGGTACCGGGCCACGGGCAGGACCATGCGGCAGGCCGCCTGCGCATAGCCATGGCCCCGGTGGGGCTCGTCCACTTCGTAGCCGATATTGCCGTTATAGTATGTGTGAAAATTCCCGCCGACGCGGATGCTGATTTTTCCAACAGGCTGGCCGCCGGTCAGAATGTCGTAGAAATAAAAGGGCAGGCCGTCCGGACCGGCGGGGACCTTTTCGATGATTTGCAGGGTCATGGGGCCGGAAGTGAGACGGTCGAATCGGTCGGTGAAAGAAAACATAGCGGCCTCCTTTCCTCTATTGTAAACGAATTTGGAGGAAAATTCAAGGGTTTTCGGATATCGCGGACTTTTGGAGGGCGCGGACGGAGGAGAAGGCGGGTGGTTTGGCGGGAAATTCTTAAAATTTCTTACCGGCGCGGCTGGGGAAAACAGTCAGTTGTCCTTTTTTTCATCCCGGCTTTCTGCTATACTGTTATCGAAAGCGCCGAAAAACGCAGGGTAAGGGTCCCATTCTTTGGGATGCTTGACAGATAGGACGGGAGGTGAGGGCGCTGCGGCTGCAGTCATACGCCAATGGCAGCAAACAGTGGGACGAGTTCTTGAGGGCGGTCCCCGAGGAGCTGATGGCCCTGGCATCCATATGCCGGTACAAGGCCGGAAGCACGATCTGCCTGGGGGAAGCCCCGGTGAAATATGTCCATCTGGTCTTGACCGGGACCGTCTCCGCCCAGAACGTCACCGTCACCGGGAAGGTGTCCAACTGGCTGCACATGCCGTCGCCTACGTTTATCGGCGATCTGGAGGTGCTGGCGGAGCGGCGGTGCTACGCGACCAACGTGGCCACACCTGACGGCTGCGTCCTGGCCCGCTGGCCGGTGGGAAAGTTCGTGGAAGCTATGATGGACTATCCAAAGCTGCTGCTCCTGTTCTCACGGGTGCTGGCGAAGAAGAATTACGGGCTGTCGGTCAGCCGGGGGCACGCCGCGTTCCGGCCCAATCTGGAGAAGACCGTGATCTACCTCCTGCAATACTGCGAGACCGCCCCCCACGAGCCCGGTTCCCCGTATGTCGTGCAAAAAACGCGCACGGAGATCTCCAGCGAGGCCTTTTTCAGCCTGAAGACGCTGGAACGCTGCCTGTACCGGCTGCGGGACGCGGGGATGCTGTCCATTGCGAAGGGAAAGGTGTATATTTCGGAGGGACAGCTGGTGCTGCTGGAAAAATTCCGGGACGATCCCGATTCTATATAAATCAGGCACTCACCCCCACTGGGAAAAGGCACAGAAGCAGGATGCTTCTGCGGACTCCGCTCCGCTGAATCATACAATAAAAATCGAGGAGGCAACAACATGAAACGAATACTTTCCATTCTGCTCAGTTTGGTCCTGGCCGCTTCGCTGAGTGCAGCGGCCCTAGCGGAGGAACACTCATCCGGCACGATAAGGGAGGCCCAAATCGCCTATCCGGTGATAAAGGGTTCTGAGACGCCGCCGGATAAGCAGGCTACCTATTTCCGTTACACGCCGGAGAACTTCAAATTCCGAGGCAACAGCACCCCGGTGATCTTTGTCCTGGGGGACGGGGCCTGGACCGCCGAGACTGCGGCGGACACCCTGACCCGGGGCGGCTTTGACCAGATGGCCCAGGAGGAGAGCGGACACATCGTCTTTGTCAGCCCCTCCAACGGCACCTCCTGGACAGAGGAGGACTACGCCGTCATGCAGGCTCTGGCCACCAACGTCACCGACGACTACACCTACACCCTGGAGCAGGCAGGGACCTATAACACCGGCGTCACTGAGGACGGAGTGATGTACGCTGGACGCTTCCGCTCCTACACCTTCGCCGAGGGCAGCGCCCAGGAGTTTGTCAAAACCTATCTGGACACCCCCGATTCCACCTACTGGGTGCAGCAGTGGAACAATACGGTGGACGGCTTCAGTGCCGCCTATCACTATGCAGATCAATTTAACCGCGCGGACAATCTGAGTGCTTGGCAGAACATGCGCCGGATCAACCGCATCAGTATGATGGACGGCGTCACCTATCTGGACAAGTACTATGTCTACTCTGACTACGGCATCCGGGAGAGTATCGAGACCTTTACCACCTCCAAGGGCAACACCATGGAATACTACCAGTATCTGCCCAAGGGAGTGGATGTGAACAGCAAGACAGAAAAATACCCCCTGGTGCTGGTCTCCCACGGCAGCAATATGCATCCGGAGGGATATGTCCAACTGACCAACTGGCCCATCGTGGCGGACCAGGAGAACTTTATTGTAGTGGCAATCAATTCCCACAATCTTGTGAATACCGACGAAATCCTGGAACTGGTGGACTTTATGATCGACCAGCGGGCGGTGGATGCCAGCCGGGTCTACGCCACCGGTTACTCCATGGGCGGCATGAAGTCCTGGACCCTAGGCTTTGAGCGTCCCGACCGCTTTGCCGCCATCGCCCCCACAGAGGGTATTCCGGGCATGGGCAAGGTCTCTCTGCCCGATCCGGATCGAAGCATCCCTACGTTCTGGGTAGCCGGTGAGAAAGAGTTCTACAACCTCTTCCCCATGAACAGCGAGGCCGCCATTGCCATCATTCAGCAGTTGGCCAACGCCAACGGATTCGCGTACAACGGCATCTATGATGAAAGTCTGGGCAAGTATTACGGGATGAAGACCGACAAAACCTATACCTACTGTCCACGGCCTGCTCACAGTGATGACGAGGCTGTCATGACCATCCATGAGATGAAGAGCAAGGACGGCAATGTCTATACCATTCTCACATCCGTGTCCGAGATGGGTCACAGCGCCTATCCTGAGTCCGCACAGCGCATGTGGGCGTTCTTCCAGCAGTTCAGTCGGAACAGCGACGGTTCTCTCGCCGTGAATCCCCTGCCCCTGGCCTCTGACGTGTCCGCAAATGCCTGGTACGCCGATGCAGTGCGCCACGTGCTGGACAACGGTATGATGACTACCAGCGGAACCTTCTCCCCCAACGCCCCCCTGACTGCCGGTGATTTGGCGCAGGCCTTGTACATTCGGGCCGGTTCGCCCACAGAAGGGTTCGCCTCCTGGACCAAGGCCGCCGGCATCCCCACTGGCTCCGCCGCCGTCACCCGGGACGAATTAGCCAAGGCTATCCGCGCCTGCGCCGCCTACAAGGACAAGCCCGGAGCGAACCCGGCGGATGCCAGTCGATTCCAGGACGGGGACACTGCCTCTCAGGACGTATTGTGGGCCGCCTCCAACGGGATCTTTTCCGGCAAGGATGAGGGGCGGCTGGATGCCTCCGCTCGGGCTACACGGGCCGAGGGAGCCCAGGCCCTTACACGGCTCAGTATCTTCTTGGCGCAATAGCCAAAACAGAGGCTCTACGGGTGTTGCGGTCAAGGTCCGTATCATTCCCGCGAAAACCTGTTGAATAACAGCGTTTTACACTTTCTCATGTGGGGTTACTCACGCTGCGAGGGGCCGCCGGAAGGCGGCCCCTTGTGGCGGTTTGGGCAGAGCGCAAAAAGCCGCCGTGCGACACTGCACGGCGGCTCTTTTTTGTTTCATCAAGCCTCGTAAACAGAAACCTGCTTCCGATCCTTGCCCAGACGCTCGAAGCGGACCACGCCGTCCGCCTTGGCGAACAGGGTGTCGTCACTGCCGCGGCCCACATTCACGCCGGGGTGGATATGGGTGCCGCGCTGGCGGACCAGGATATTGCCAGCCAGAACGTGCTGGCCGTCGGCACGCTTGGGCCCGAGACGCTTGCTCTCGGAATCACGGCCGTTCTTGGTGGAACCAACGCCCTTCTTATGGGCGAAGAACTGCAATCCAATGTTCATCATGTTCGTTATGCCATCCTTTCTGTAAGATGCGGACAGGGGCGGAGGCTCATTCGGCCTCCAAAACCTCTATATAGCCGGGATACTCGCTGTGGAGCTCCGTGAGGTAGACCATCATCCCCGTCAGAAGGGTCTGACAGGTGCTCTCGGCGGTCTGTCCCAAGGAGCCGGGGATACGAAGGGAGATCAGGGCGGTCTTCTCGTTGACCTTCACCGAGGCGCACAGGCCCATCACGTCGTTCAGCACGCACTCGATCAGGCGCACGGTGCTGGTGACGGCGGCGCAGACGATGTCCCCGCCCTCTTCGGCGTAGCCGCTGTGTCCGGCCGCTTCAAAGCCGGTGATCCGGCTCCCCTCCGTATAAAACGTGACGGTCGTCATCCCTTACGCGCTGATCTTCTTGATCTCGACCTTGGTATAGGGCTGACGGTGGCCCTGACGCTTGCGGTAGCCCTTCTTGGGGTTATACTTGAAGATGCGGATCTTCTTGCCCTTGCCGTTCTTCAGAACGGTGGCCTCCACCTTGGCGCCAGCCACGGTGGGCGTGCCGATGGTGGCGTTGTCGCCGTCCAGAATCGCCAGGACCTCGTCGAACACGACCTGGCTGTCGGCCTCCGCGGGCAGCTTCTCGATGAACAGAGTATCGCCCTCCGCCACCTTGTACTGCTTACCGCCGGTTACAATGATTGCGTGCATTCCTTTTGCACCTCGCTTTCCTTTATTATGAAGCACTTGACCGCGCTCCTTTACGGGCACGCTGTCGTAGGCGGCGTCCAAAGACGCACTTAGGCCCATTCAAAGCGGCTTGTCTATTATAGCAGGGAGGGCCGGGGTTGTCAACAGGGTTTTGAGAAAATTTGGGTGAAATTTGAGGGTACTTTTGAGGTCTGAACGGCGTTATGTAAATTTGTTTGTTAATTTGTAAACTTGTGTCTCCTTTCTGTGCAGAATATTTAAATATCTGCAAAACTGCGCAAATCTCTGAACTCAATTATGAACAAACCATGAAAACGCTACCACCTGGCTACCAAGGCTTTTGCAGCTGCTACCAGCTGCAAATTGGTGAAAAATAACGAAATTAGTTGACATAAGCTGAAGTCGTGCTACCAAACCGGAAAAATCGGCTACCAAACTTTTTTGTCGAGGCTGGAAACCCTTGCGGCGCAAGGGTTTTCGGCCTCAACTTTT
>CAJTVO010000140.1 GCA_910579485.1 uncultured Oscillospiraceae bacterium
TGTGATGATATCACTTAACCGAAAAAATTTCATTTCAGCGGGCGGATATTTGAATCATTATCTTGATACACGGGACATAAGGAAATGGACGGCTGGGGCCGTCCATTTCCTTATGTCCTTAATCCAATATGACGGACTCTTTCTTGCCCTTCTTGTTCCGGGGATACTCCCTGATCCTGGTCACGTACTCCAGATTGACCGCCTGCAGCTGGCCCCGGGCGTCCTCTATGAGCATCCCGCTGCCGCTGACCTCCCGGATGATCCCCGCTATGCTGCCATCATTGGAGTTGATGGTGTAGATGATGCACTCCTTGCCGGTAAACTGCTTCGCCAGCGCTTCCATAGCCTCAGCCTCCTTTTTCCTGTTTTTGATATGATGCACGACCGCCGCCGTCTTCTGCTTCTTCCTCTGCTGGGATATCACAAAAAACAGAAGCCACAACACAGGTATCCAATACCACAATTACTCTCCCCTCCTCAAACGTCCAGGCTATGCCTTGATCTCCGCCCTGCCATAGCACAGCGCGCTGAGGACCAGCAGCGCCAGCGCCAGCAGGATGCCCGCCGCGCACCACATGGCGGGGCTGAACAGCCCGATCAGGAACGCGATGCCCCGCCCGATCTGGGCAAGCAGGCTGGTGCCGTCATCCTTCGCGGCGTCCGCGCTCTTCATAATAATCAGGGGCAGGAAGCACAGCGGGAACCACACGGCGGCAAAGCCTTTGGTCCCAAACCGCAGCAGCAGCGCGCCAAAAAGGAAGTCCAGAAGGCAGACGCCCAGAATAAGGACCAGGTAATGCCACCACTCCATCACGCGGAAAATGTCCATATCCAGCTCACAGCCGGGATAGATGGCGGCGTACAGACGCAGCTCCAGCTGGTTAAGCACCCACGCGAAGACCACGCCCACAATGCAGTTCATCAGCGTCAGGACCGGGTCCACCAGCATGTAGGCCCGCCGGGTGTAGCCCATGGAGACCGCCAGCCGGTACCGGATCATTCCGGTGGCACCCCGGGCGAGCCCCCCCATGACCGTGGCCATCAGGGCCATCATGCCGCCGACGGCGGCGTAGTCCCGGTCGTCGTTGAGAAAGATGTTGATACCCAGCACCATGACCACGCCCATCAGGAACAGCCCCAGCTGGAAGGCCAGCATCATCAGCATTCCGCTCCGGTTGACTTTCCAGTGTTTCACAAAAAAATCCATGCTTTCCCCCTCCTTACAGCTTCACTTCCTGCCGCCGCAGGAGCATCCACTGGAACCCGACGTCCAGCGCCAGGGCCGCCAGCGCCGCCGCCGGCAGCCACCAGGGCAGAGCCGCCAGATGAGACGCAATTTCAAAGGTTTTGGCCGTAAGGAAATTGCCGGCCACCATTGAACCGGCAAAGCCCACCACGCCTCCCCCCAGGCCGCAGAGGAGGATGATCAGGATCATACCCGCCCATTTCCATCTGACGAAGACAGTCCCCATGATGCTCCCCATCGCGGAGGCGATGACCAGCACGCACAGAATCGTGGGGATGCTCCGCAGGCCCACGGCGGATACGTCCCCGGGCGCCAGCAGCCAGACGGCCGCGCACAGCGCCAGCATCACCGCGATGATGAGCGCCCGGAAGTAGTGGAACCCCAGCAGCACGTTCCGCCGGGTCTCCCCCATGGACAGCAGGAGGGGCACGTACAGGGTCTGCGTCCCGCTGTTGCCCACCATGATGCAGAAGACCGCGCCGATGCACAGGAAATAGGGGACCACCGTGGCGAGGGCCCTGAGATCCAGCCCCTCCGCGCCGAACGCGGCGATTACAGCCAGCACCGCCGCTACGGCCAGCACCACCCCGGTACACTCCCAGGTGAACCGGGTCCAGAATTTCAGGTTCCGCTTCACCTGGCCGCCTCCTCCCCGCACAGGGCCACGAAGGCCCGCTGGAGGCTCACCGGCTGGACGGACACGTCCCGGCTCCCGTCCACGCGCTGACCCGGCTTGAGGAACACGGTGACGCCCTTGCTGCGGCCCACGGTCTCCGGGTAGTGGACCTCCAGACCGGCGGTGGCGGCGTCCACCTCCTCGATCTTTCCGCTGACGTGGACCGCGCTGTCCACGAAGGCCTGGGTGTCGGCCTCGATGAGGATCTTGCCCTCGTGGAGGATGATGACCTCCTCCAGCACATCGGCGGCCTCCTCGATGATGTGGGTGGAGACCACGAAGGTCCGTCCGGAGCTGGCGTACTCCTCCAGCAGCAGCTTGTAGAACTGCTCCCGGGCCACCACGTCCAGCCCCGCCACCGGCTCGTCCAGGAAGGTGTAGGGGGCCTTGGAGCACAGGGCCACGATGATGGTGATCATGGACAGCATTCCCTTGCTCATTTTCCCCAGCTTCTTCTTCACGTTGAGGTCGAACAGCTTCACCAGACGCTCCTCCAGGGCCTTGTCCCAGCCGTCGTAGTAGGTGGCGGCGATGCGCAGGTACTCCTTGGCCTTCATGGCGGCCAGGCCGCTCTCGGCGTTGGCGTTCAGCTCACGGGAGAAGCAGATCTTCGCCAGGCTCTTCCGGTTTTCCCACACAGGTTCCCCGTCCAGAGTGACGGCCCCCTTGCTGGCGGGGTTCTGGGCGGCCAGAATGGACAGCAGGGTGGTTTTTCCCGCCCCGTTGCGGCCGATCAGGCCGTAGATTTTTCCGGGCTTCAGGTCCAGGGTCACGTCATGCAGCACGTCCTTGCCGCCGTAGGTCTTTACGATATTTTCACAATGCAGGCTCATCAGTTTCTCTCTCCAATCATCGTCAGTAATTCCTCCTTGGATATCCCCAGGCTCCTGGCCTCCGCCAGCAGGGGGGCCACATGGTTTTCCGCAAAAGCGGCCTTTCGCTTGGACAGGATCTTCTCCCGCGCCCCCTTGGACACGAACATGCCAATGCCCCTCCGCTTATACAGGATGCCCTCGTCCACCAGCAGGCCGATCCCCTTGGCGGCGGTGGCGGGGTTGATGGTATAGAGCTTCGCCAGTTCATTGGTGCTGGGCACCTGCTCTTCCTCTAACAGAATTTCTCTTAGAATGTCGGTTTCGATCATCTCGCTGATCTGGAGGTAAATGGATTTCTGCTCCGTCAGTCGCTCGTTCAACCGGGTTCCTCCTCTCTGCGCTCTTTGGTCAAGTGGTTCATTACTTGTGTAACTAACTATATACCTTGGGGCGGTCGTTGTCAAGGGGGAAGGGGAAATTTTTTTCGGAGCCCCCCAGGGGGGGGGCGGCGGAGCACCCCTCCGCCCCTGCCGGCATACAATAGGAAGGACCAGGAGAGTGATAAGCTATGGCATACTCTGATCGAGAGCTACTGGCGCGGCTGATCGAATGCGAAGCGGGAGGCGAGGGGACCGACGGGATGAAGGCGGTGGCCGGCGTGGTGATGAACCGCGTCCATGCCACGGGCGGCGAGTACGCCCGGGTAGGCCAGGGCAGCATCCGCAAGATCATCTTCCAGCCCTACCAGTTCGTGTGCGCCAGCGAGACGGAGGGCGGCGTCTATAATCCCCAGAACATCTATAATATGCGCCCGGAGGCTATCCACTATGAGATCGCCGACTGGGCCATCGCGGGCAACCGCCTGCCGGATGTTGCGGAGTCCCTCTGGTTTTACAACCCCTTCAGCCCCAAGTGCCGCAATAATTTCCCTACCACCGTGGGCTACTGGCAGACCCGTATCGGGGACCACTGCTTCTATAACCCCACGGCGGCCTACTACAGCACCTGAACATATTCAATAATAAGGAGTGGTACATGATGCAGCAGCAAATGAAAAACCAGGACCTGCCGGTCCCCTACGCGCCGGACGAGACCGGCTATTATATGCCCCAGGAGGAACCCAGGGGCGAGAGCTGGATCTACGGTGAGCCCGTCCCCGGCGGGCAGGCCGGGGCGGAGCGGGAGGTCCCCGTTCAGCGCCCTGTGCCCGGGATGAACGGGGGAGAGCCCCTGGGAGGCGTCTCCGCCGCCCTGGCCCAGAGCCAGCGGATGAAAAATCCCGTGGATATGTCGGGCACCCACATGCCCTCCGGCGCGGACGAGGCCTATCAGGCGTCCCTGCGCAGCCTGCTCAACCGGAATATCGGGTATTTCGTGGTGATGACCTTCCTGGTGGGGCCCAACCAGCCCGTTACCTGGCAGGGGATCCTCCACACGGTGGGCAGCGACTACGTGGTCCTGTTCCAGCCGGACTATGAGCGCTATATCTCCGGGGACCTCTACTCCCTGAAATTCGTCCAGTTCCACAACGTGAAGGGCATCCCCTACTGTGCCGCTTCCCAGAACTGGCAGGGACATACCAACTTCTGAGGAAGATCGTTTTCAGCGGACATATGCGGCGCGGCGCGGGCTGGCGGGAAAACCGCCAGCCCGTATCCGCTTTCGCCCGGCGCAAAGGGCTTCGAAGATGTACTTGTGGGGTGACAACTCCCTGCTGTCCAAGTGCGGAATTATGCCAAAATTGACCAGAATTATCTCCAAACTATATGTGTGCCACCCCTGTGCCGCCATAGGCGTGCGCAAGGTAGGCACTTTGTTGTGATAGGTAACTCTTTGAAATAATCTCTAAGTTTTCCCCCACCTATCGCCGGGCGTGCGATTTTCACCGCACCCAGCGAACCACCGATTCGCCTACTCTCCTCCTTCGGATTTCAACGTACAACATCCTTGCGGATGTTATTCGCTTGTAGATTTCATCTGGTCAAGTTTTTCTCGGAACTTTAAAATTTTCTTCTTGGTTCTCTCGTCAATATTCACAGGGGCATAAAAGCTGTGTATCCTCTGGTGGCAGTCCTGACAGACCCACGCAAGGTTTGGCACTTTGTTGATTTTATCCAAAGGCAGCTGCCGGTTCACATGGTGGCAGTGCCGCCCCTTTCGAGTTGTCAACGCAGCGCCGCAGCAGCGGCATTTCCATTTATCACGGTTAAACGCATACTCCCGATTCATGAAATATTCAAAATTGTAGATGGAATCTTTATAAGCCGACATCCTCAAATCTTCCCAGGTATTGACAGAAGGGCGGTCCTTCGGCAAGGGTTTTTGGTTCTTACGTTGCCGGATATACATAGTCCGTCCTTCCGCTGTATAGGGAGTCATTTTCTGATTCATCGGCAACTTCTCATGCTGGGAGTGGGTAATGAACGCCATTGTAATCCCGACCCACATATTCTGATACTCGATTGCATGAGTTTTTGCGGTATAGCCGTCATGCCGGTGAGGAAGATTGCTCAACTTGCCCAGGGGGATTTTCATATGTGCCGCTGTGTCAGGATACATCCGTTTCCAGGTGTAGTGACAGCTGACGTATATACGATGGTCCAGCACACTGAACGCATTGGAGCAAATGGAAATCTTGATATATTCCGCAATTCCCATAATCATCGCATTGATACGCTGTATCTGAGCCACCCGGTCACTGGTGCTGTCCATACGCTTCATAGCGTGTATCTCGCCGCACACTTTTGTAATTTTGGCAGAGAGCCTTTTCATGTTCGGGTACGGCTTACCAACTAAGTTTTCAGAATCTTTCGAGGCTCCTCGCGGCCTTGCGGCCCGTATCACAAACCCCAGAAATTCTGCGCCGTCCTTTTGCATGTCCGTAATCTTCGTTTTCTCATCCGACAATTCCAGCTTCAGCCTGTACCTGAAATATTTCGTGAGATGTTTCTTCAACCGCTCCGCTTCCCGCTGCCTGGTGGTTAGGATAATCCAATCGTCAGCGTAGCGGAAATTGTACTTGGGAATCACACCCTGCCGCCGCAGGCGGGCGATGTCGTTGCCCTTTTGTCTGCATTGTCGCACTGGCTCGGAGTATAGCCGCCCAACGTACCAGTCGAAGTCGTTCAGGTAGACATTTGACAACAACGGGGAAATAATACCGCCCTGGGGTGTTCCGACAACACTGTTATACAGAATGTCGTACTCCACGTATCCCGCTTTCAAGGTCTGACGGATAATGGTGATGATTCGCTTGTCGTGGATGCCAATTCTCCAAAGTTTTTGCAGCAGTATCCTGTGATTGATGTTGTCAAAACAACCCTTGATGTCCCCTTCCAGCGCAAAGACCGCTTTGTTTCCTGGTTTTGCCGGAACGTTAAGAGTATGGCATATGTCCGCAATGGCGTGCTTTTGTGCGCGATAAGGGCGAAAGCCATAACTGTGAGGATAAAATTTTGCTTCACAAACTGGTTCTATAATAATGCGGATACATTCTTGGATAATTCGGTCTAAAATTGTGGGGATACCCAATGGCCGCAATTTTCCATTCCCTTTGTCGATATACACACGCCGGGCTGGTTTTGGAAGATAGTGCCGCAGGTTGCTCTGAACGATACCGACCACCTCGTCTTTAGGCATTTGCAGGTACTTTTCCATTTTTACCTTGTCCACGCCAGCAGTTTTACTGCCTTTGTTGGATTTGATATTATGGATGGCTGTGACGATAGTGGTTTCACTGATAACCGCTTCCGGTAATCCTGTGAAATTATTATTTTGCTGTGATTGTGCGTAAAGAAAATCTTGCGGTTTCTTTAGGTCCGTTTCGCATGAAAGATTGACGTTTAAGTGCATAAGGCATTCCCCCTATGGTTCGTCACTCCTATTTCAGAGAGTTAAAATCCTTCTATTTGCGAAATCTACAAATCGAACCGGTTGGTCCCCTTCGCCGTGGAGCATTTCAGCCCCGTGTGACTGGCTTTCCCAGTCTCAGACTACTATGGGACCGCTGACACCTGCATCGTTCATCGCGCTGTACCGCTCCCTTTGCAGGTTCTCAAACGTTCCGAAACCTCTATCCTTAAGTAAAAGCCCGTAGGCCGCTACCATACGCCGTGGAATCTGAATGTGCTTTGAACCATAGTTACTGCACATTACCCAAACCATTTCAGGATTGAGCGCTGATATTGAACAAAGGACAATACCAGTCATTCCAATGACCTGCCTTTCAGCAGGGGAGCTTTACGACGCCGCATAGCTTTCCCTTCGTATGGCCATAGGCTTTGGAAGACCGCTCCATATAGGCCATATGCACAAATGCGCACTTAGGCCATCAGGCTACGACTTTACCACGCTTTATACCATTGGCAGATACAGCCGCCAAACGCATAGTGGAGTATCATCTCGCGTGCTATCTCCGACTTTGACATGTCGTGTGCAGGATTTACCTGCTAACGATATTGGTTCTGCACGGCAGGGGAATCTCACCCCTGAATTTGAGGTTTCAGTTCTCGCCAGCTCATTCTTGTTGCCAAGTGTTTCTGGCTGCCTCCTTTCACTGTGCCTGTCAAGCACAACTTGGGGTGGAACGTTTCGCACCCTCATAAAGTCCCTTGATTTGTGCTGCGTTCTGGATAATCGTGCTTGCGGAAATGTTGCGGGAGCGTGTGGTTGCCAGTTCACGGGTGAAGCCTGGGAGGGGCGTGGCGGCGAACTCGTCCAGCACGAAGTGGACGTGGCAGGGCAAGGCCCGTGGTGGATATGGTCGGCGCTGTAGTAGAGGGCCTGGAACACCTGGGCGTAGAGCAGACTCACCAAAAAATTCAGACTGTTGTCGTTGTCCGATATCACCGCATACAGAGCACACTACTGCTCTTCCAGAGTGTGGATATCCATATCGTCATGGTCCATGATAGCTTTGATCTGGGGCAGATTGAACGAAGCCAGCCGGACGGCGGTGGACACGAGAATCGACTTTGAGGTCTTGCCTGTGACGAGTTGTCAAGGATTTTTTAATATAGTAAAAACAGTTGAAAAAAGGTATGGTAACGAGTAGAATAATGGCATGAGCTATTCAAGAAGGTATAGGGAACGCACAATAGAATATCGACAGGCAGGACATAGCTTGGAAGCGCCCCATCAAGTCTTTAAGGTTTCCAAATCGATGATACAAAAGTGGGAAAAGCAGCTGAAAGAAACGGGGGATTTGGAAAAGAAATATCTGCATAGAAGTTTCCGAAAGATCAATCCAGAAAAGCTGAAGGCATATGTTGCGGCCCATTCAGACGCATACCAATCAGAAATAGCTGAGGCATTTGGATGCAGCGAAAGCGGCATTCGAGACGCATTGCGGCGGCATAAAATCACAA